>NZ_LNQO01000031.1:0-45274 GCF_001456905.1 Gordonia sp. SGD-V-85 | reverse complement strand
ATCGCCTTGGCGACCCTCAACTGCTCATGCGCCGTTCGCGGTGCGATGCCGGCCTTCCACGACAACCAGTGCGCCAGCGAATGAATCCCCGGCCCCCGCCACGACTCCCGCTCATCCAGTTCTGCCACCAGTTCAAGGAAGTCCGCTGTCAGCGCCGTGATCTGAGCGGCGTAACCCAGCACCCGACCCTCGAGCACCTCATCAGACAACGACGCCGGATCCGCACCGTCGAACATCGACGACACATCTCCACCGCAACGAAAAGCACCGACCCCCACCGCAACCCCCAGAATCGAGCGATAAGAACAAGAACAAGATATCGCCCGGCACCGACAGTCTTTCGGGGCTCAACCCGAGGTCGAGAGTGTTCCGCGGAGCACTCCGGGGTTACTCCATCAACCCCGCCGCGGCTGTCGCACCCCAGCTCCCACCCGGCCCCCGTCTCGGACCACGAATGTCACCGACCGGCGACAAGTCGGACGAGCGGGTACTCACGCGACGACTTCTTTTGATACTTCGCGTATCGCGGCTGCGCCTCGACCACCGTGTTCCACGCGATCTGCCGCTCAGCAGCGTCGAGGACCACCGGCGTCACCGGCACCGGAGCCTCCCCATGCCGCTCGACCGACACGCCATCGGGATGGGCGGTCAAGTTGGCGAACCAGTCCGGATTGCGCTTGCCGCCACCCGAGGCGACGACCAGCCAGTCGTCACCGTCGGGGAACCAGCTCAGCGGTGTCTCGCGCACGAGACCCGAGCGTCGACCGGTCGTGCGCAGGATGAGCATCTCCATCCCCCACATCGATCCGGACTTCTTGCGGATGCGAGCGACGGTGCGCTCGTTGGTCCTTCGCTGGTACCAGAGCGACAGTGACCGAAGTGACAGGGACATGACTTCCTCCGTTGCGGTCGGGCGATGTGCCGACAGTACGGCGTCGACGGGACCAACGGCTTCTCGATTCCTGACCGGTCCTCATCTCGACGAGAGTCACCGGATGAGTCCGGCAGCTACTCCTTCCAGGATCTGCTCCAGGATCGACGCCGAGGTGGCGAAGTTGATGCGAATGTGGTCCGCACTCGATCCCCCGAATCCCCGACCACCGTCCACGAGGACACGGCCTCGGCGCCGGATCGCATCGACGGGGTCGTCGAGCCCGAATGCCGAGACGTCCACCCAGCTCAGGTACGTGGCCTCGGGAAGGTGATGGACAACTTCGGGCAGCGTCGCCCCGAGGAAGTCGTGCACCCGCCTGCGGTTACGATCCAGCACCCGGATCAGCTCGCCGTGCCAATCCGATGCCTTCTGCCATGCCGCAACATGACCGATCACGCCGAGCACCGAAACCGTGCCGTAGAGGTCCGGCGGCTCGGCGTCCCGTCGTCGTAGGAGGTCCCGGGAGCCGTAGTGAACCACTGCGCAACGCAATCCGGCCAGATTGAAGGCCTTCCCCGCAGACGTGATCGTCACGGTTCGTGCCGCCGCGGACTCATTGATCGAGCCGAACGGAATGTGGCGGTGCGGGCGGTAGACCAATTCGGCGTGGATCTCGTCACTGATCACCAGGAGGTCGAACTGGTCGGCCAGTTCGGCGATCCGATTGAGTTCTGCACGGGTGTGCACCCGACCGGTGGGGTTGTGAGGATTGACGAGAACCAGAACCTTCGGCCGATGGAGCCGGAGCAACTGCTCGAACTCGTCGAAGTCGAGGCACCATCCCGACGATGTCCGCCGGAAGGGCACCTCGACACTCCGCAGTCGCATCGTCTCGAGGGTCGCGAGGAACGGCGGGTAGTTCGGTGTCTGGATCGCCACCGCGTCGCCGGGCGCGGTGCTCAACCGCAAGAGCAGTTGCAGCGCTTGGATGAGATCGGTCTGTTCCCGGACGTGTGCGGGGTTCACGTTCCATCCGTACTTGTCGAGCATGCGCCGCGCGAAAGCACTGCGGAGGGGTGTGCCGCTCAACCAATCGGGATACCCCAGGTCCCCCCGTGCGACGAACTCGACCAGCTCGTCGTTGATCTCCGGCGCGAGCGGGAAGTCCATATCGGCCACCCACGCCGGTATCACCCCGTCGGTGCGCACCCGCGCCCATTTGGCACCAGATCGCTGCGAGAGTCGGGTGAGCTCCAGATCGTCGAAACCCGTTCGCCCCGCCCATGTTCGATTATCCGGGGACACGATGCTCATCGCCGATCACCGGCCAGCGCGAGAAGCGCGTCCCGGGACAGCTCGATCTGCCCGTGGTGCTGGGCGAGTTCTTCCAGTACGTGCAGAAGGACCCCACACGGCGACAGCTCTCGGGCGGGTCCCTCATAGGCGCTCGGCGGGCTGTTCAGCAGCGGCGCGGTCGGATCGAAGCCCGCGAGGTCGTCGACCAGTCGGGACTGCAGTGCGGTCACCCGGCCACGTAGGTCGGCGACCGACCCCCTGGCCGTGAACTCCGCCGCGCGGTTACGCCGACTCGGCCGGTCGGCGATGAGATGCCCGATCCAATAGTCGACCACCTCGGTGCAGTGATATGCGATCGCCCACGGCGGGTTGGCCCCGGCAAGGGGCGGCGCCTCGTTGGCGTGCTCGTCACCGAGTAGCTCGAGTGCATCGAGCATTCCGTCGAAGGCACGGCGCACGAAGTACAGATACTCGTCGATGTTCATGTGATGTGGTCACGTCCTCTGCGTTGTGGTTCTGACTAGTCGATCTGCTCGAGTACGGCATTCTTGGTCTCGGGGAGCATGGTCAGGACGACGCCCGCGCCGATAGCGAAAAGCACCGCACTGGTCGTGAATACGAGTCCGGTTCCGCCGAAGCCGAGCAGTGCCGGGACGGCGAGCGGACCGAACACGGAGCCGAGGCGACCCATCGCCGTGGCTGATCCGACGCCGGTGCCTCGGCTGTTGGTGGCGAACAGCTCCGGCGTGTAGGCGAAAATGGAGGAGAACATGCCGAAGAAGAAGAACTGCAGGAAGGAGCCGGCAACGATGAGCTCGACGGTGCCCGAGCTCTGGCCGTAGAAGAAGGCGGCGATTCCGGAACCTACGGTGTATCCCGCCAGGCAGTATCGACGCCCGAGACGCTCGATGAGATAGGCGGCCGACAAGAACCCGGGAATCCCCCAGAGCCCCATGGCCAGAACGAATCCGATGCTCTTCGCGACATCCAGACCGCTGTCGGTGAGGAGCTTACCGATCCAGGTGGTCAACCCGTAGTAACCGGTCATCAGGCAGAACCACACCGCCCACACGGTCAAAGTGCGTGCTCTGTTGCGGACGTCGAGAAGCGCTCGCCACCCGCCGTGCCGGGGCCGACGTCCGGAATCGGCGTGTAGTCGGGAAGTGGTTCGGCGGTGGCCTCCCGCACCCGCTGCTCGAAGGCGCTGAGCGTTCGTTCGGCGTCCGCCTCATGGCCCCTGGCGATCTGCCACCGCGGTGACTCAGGCAAGTTCCTGCGGACGATCAACGCGATCACGGCGAGCCCGGCCTGCATGAGAAAGAAGCCCCGCCAGCCGAATTGCGAGGCGACCAGGAGATAGGAGAGCGCGCCGGCAGAGATGAATCCGAGCGGCCACGCTCCCTCCAGCAGGGCCGCATACCGGCCACGTTTCGACGACGGCATGAATTCGGCGAGAATTGCTGCAGCGACCGGGAATTCAGCCCCCATACCGATTCCCAGCACGAACCGGAAGGCCAGCATCGATTCGTACGACCAAGCGAACGAGAGGCCGACGCTGGCGAGCCCCCAGATCACGATGCTGTACTTGAAGACACGCAGGCGACCGAACCGGTCGGCCAGCGCTCCTGCACCGATGGCACCGAAGAACATCCCGGCGAAACTCGCACTCCCCAGTACGCCGGTCTGCGCCGGGCTGAGATCGAAGTGGTCGCTGATGGGTGAGAGCAAGAAGGTCATCGCCCCCAGGTCGATGGAATCAAAGAACCACGCAGTTGCGATGACCAGGAACAGGTTTCGCTGCACGGGCGACCAGGGCAGTCGCTCCAGGCGACCGGCGACTTCGGCTGGGGTGAGGGTCGTGGGCGCGGTCGTCGAGGCCGCGAGTGGTGGTTTCGTCAATGGAGTTCGATCTCTCTCGACAGAAGGAGACGGCGCAGCGGCGCACCGTAGATGACTTCCCGGGACTCCGTCACCGGCTTAACCGGTTACGGATTGCACCGAGTGTGTACCTTCGATTCGTCACCTGTCAAGGGGGTTACTCAAATTCGGATACGCGGCACTACCAGGTATTTCCGTCGTTTCAGAGCCGTCATGACGCCGTAACACGGCTGCGCGGCCACCCGCGCCCGACGACCGTCCGGGCGCAGGATCGTGCGGACCCGGCACCGGCGATGATCGACCGAGTAACGGGAGAACTTCCTCGCGGAGAGGATTCAGGTGGAGAGTTCCTTGTGGCGGCGTCGATAATCCGCCGCCTTCTTGCGATTGCCGCATTCAGCCATGCCACACCACCGCCGTGAGCCGCCGCGCGACACGTCCACGAACAACCGGGTGCAGTCAGGGTTCGAGCACTCGCGCATCTTGGCGAGGTCGGCGGACGCGAGCAACTCGATGGCGTCCCGCGCGAGCAGACTCAATCCATTACGAGTCGTCCCTGTCACTTTCGCCATTCCGTCGATGTCCAGCGTGACAGTGGGCAGAGGCGTGGCGGCAGCAGAATTGAGCACGGCAGCGGACTCGGGATCGAAGTTCCTCCTGCCGACGGACGTGTCGTCGCCGGAGCCGAGGCAACCGACCACCACGTCGTAGATCGCCTCACGAACCCGTCGGGCGTACTCGATGTCCACGGTGTCCGGATCGTCCACCAGGTCGAAGAGTCCCGCTTCGGAGAACCACCGGGACAGGTCACCGGAGTCGCCGAGGAGTTCGGTACGTATGGTTCGACGCCACAGCATCGTACCCGCGAAATCGAGGCTCGACCGCCCGCTGACGAACACAAAACCCGACACATAACCATCTTGACAGGTGACGGTGCTCGATTCAACGTATCGAGGTGTTTCCCCGCCGAGAAACAGCCGAGGCCCCGGCAACCAGAACGGTTGCCGGGGCCTCGGTTGGTCACGAAAACGCTAGAGCGCCTTGAGTTCCTCGATGACGCTGTCGACGCTCTTCTTGGCGTCGCCGAAGAGCATGCTGGTGCCGTCGGCGAAGAACAGCGGGTTCTCGATACCGGCGTAACCCGAACTCATCGACCGCTTGAGCACGATGGTCGATCGCGCCTCGTCGACGTTGAGGATCGGCATGCCGTGGATCGGGCTACTCGGATCATTGCGCGCCGCGGGGTTGGTGACGTCGTTGGCGCCGATGACGATGGCGACGTCGGTCCGGCTGAACTCGCCGTTGATGTCGTCCATCTCCTTCATCGAGTCGTACTCGACGTCGGCCTCGGCCAGCAGCACGTTCATGTGCCCGGGCATGCGACCGGCGACCGGGTGGATCGCGTACTTGACCTCGACACCCTTGGCCTCCAACAGCTTCGCCATCTCCTTGACCGCATGCTGGGCCTGCGCCACGGCCAGACCGTAACCGGGGACGACGATGACCTGGTTGGCATATGCCATCTGGATCGCGGCGTCGGCAGCCGAGGTCGCCTTGACGGTGCCGCCGGCCGCACCCGGACCGCCCGCGGCAGCAGCATCGCCACCACCGAACGAACCGAACACGATCGCGGGGATCGACCGGTTCATCGCCTTGGCCATGAGGTTGGTCAGGATCGAACCCGACGCGCCGACGATCATCCCGGCCACGATCAGCGCCGTGTTGTCCAGCGCGATACCCGCGGCCGCAGCCGACAGACCGGTCATCGCATTGAGCAGCGAGATGACGACCGGCATGTCCGCACCACCGATGGGGAACACCACGAACAGACCCATCACGCCCGCGGCGACCAGGACTCCGACCATCCACCAGACGCTCGCGCCACCACCGTTGGAGGCGTTGACACCGAGATAGATCGCCAGCCCCAGCGCCACGATCAGCAGCACGATGTTGGCGGCCTGGAACAGCTTCGCGTTGGAGACGAAGGTCTTCTCCAGCCCCTTGGGCATGATCTCCTGCAGCTTCGCGAACGCCACCAGCGAACCCCAGAACGAGACCGACCCGATGATTGCGGCGATCAGCGAACCGATCACCAGCGGCGACGCCGGTTCGACGTTGTGGAACGACGAGAACCCGGAGGTCTCGATGAACTCGGCCCACGCGATGAGCGCGACGGTGCCGCCGCCGACGCCGTTGAACAGCGCCACCAGCTGCGGCATGGCCGTCATCTTGGTCTTGAGTGCGGGCGGAATTCCCAGCGCCACACCGAGAATCAGACCGACGGCGATGAGCACCCAGTTGATCGTCGGTACGCCCTCGGTCGAGTGCCCGTCGGAGCCGACAGCTCCTTCGTTCCACACGTAAAGCAACGTTGCGGCGACGGCCAGACCCATACCGACCGCGGCGATCCAGTTGCCACGCACCGCGGTCTTCGGTCCGGTCAGACCCATCAGACCGTAGATGAACAGGGAGAACGAGACGATGTAGAGCGCGGTCACCAGGTAGCCGACGCCCTCACTCGGGGTATGCGCACCCGCCGCGAGTACCAGCTGTGACACAGAAGTCTCTGGGGAGCCGTTCACTTGGCCACCTCTTTCTTACCCTTGAACATGCCCAGCATCCGGTCGGTGACCGCGAAGCCACCGATGACGTTGAGCGTGCCGAACACCAGCGCGACGAACGCGATGATGCGCACACCCCACCCGGCGTCGGCGGGCAACTTGCCCAGCACGACCAGTGCACCGAGCACGACGATGCCGTGAATGGCGTTGGTGCCCGACATCAACGGAGTGTGCAGGGTGTTGGGGACCTTGGAGATGACGGCGAAACCGACGAACCCGGCGAGCACCAGGATCGCGAGATTCGCGAGAAGACCGGCATACATCAGGCAGACACCTCCTGCTCGGTACGGGTGACACACGCAGCCGCGACGACCTCGTCGTCGAAATCCGGTGTGATGGAGCCGTTGTCGTCGAGCATCAGCTCGATCAGCGCCAGCAGGTTCTTCGAGTACAGCTCGCTGGCGTGCTCCGGCATCGTGGCCGGCAGGTTCAGCGGAGCGGCGATGGTGACGTCGTGT
Organism: Gordonia sp. SGD-V-85; assembly: GCF_001456905.1. Lineage (NCBI taxonomy): Bacteria > Bacillati > Actinomycetota > Actinomycetes > Mycobacteriales > Gordoniaceae > Gordonia > Gordonia sp. SGD-V-85. Next base: position 38,147 of record NZ_LNQO01000031.1, on the reverse strand, counting down.
TTCACGACGGTCTGACCCGGCTCGGTCAGCTCGCAATTACCGCCGGTCTCACCGGCGAGGTCGACGACGACACTGCCCGGCTTCATACCCTCGACCGCGGCCGCGGTCACCAGACGCGGAGCCGGACGACCCGGCACCAGCGCAGTGGTGATCACCACGTCGAAACCCTTGATCGCGTCTTCGAGAGCCTGCTGCTGCTGCGCGCGCTCGTCGTCGGTGAGCTCACGGGCGTACCCGCCCTCACCGGCGGCGTCGATGCCCAGATCGAGCCACTGCGCGCCGACCGAACGGACCTGCTCGGCGACCTCGGGACGCACGTCGTAACCGGTGGTCCGCGCACCCAGACGCTTGGCCGTGGCCAAGGCCTGCAGCCCGGCCACACCGACACCCAGGACCAGCACCGTCGCCGGCTTCACCGTGCCGGCCGCCGTGGTCAGCATCGGGAAGAACCGCGTCGACACATCCGCGGCCACCACGACCGACTTGTAACCTGCGACATTCGCCTGCGAACTCAGCGCGTCCATCACCTGGGCGCGCGAGATACGCGGAATGGCTTCCACCGCGTACGCCTCCACGCCTGCTTCCCGCAACGTGGCGATCTGATTGTCGGCGTTGCGCGGCGCGAGAAAGCCGATCAGCTTCTGCCCGCTCCGCAGCTTCGCGATCTCCGCATCCGACGGCGGCGACACCCTCAGGACCACATCGGACCCATATGGATCGCCGATCGTCGCACCGGCCTCGGTGTACGCCTCGTCGGGGATCAGGGCGCCGAGACCGGCCCCCGACTCCACCACGACGGGCACACCCTTGCCCACCAGCGCGGCGACGACCTTCGGGACCAGCGCCACCCGGCGCTCTCCCTCGGCCGTCTCGCGCACGACACCCACTGTCATCTATCTCACCTGTCTGGTCCGGCGCCATCGAGCAGCGCCGCGGTTCGGCGCCAGGACTCGGCGCGTCTTGTCAACGAGGTGACCCGCTTCCAGATCGTGCAGCTCCGCCATGTGTGGGCGCAGCGGACGACCTGACGCAGGTCACGAGGTGCTCGGATGGGACAGGATGGCTGTCACCCGGCTCACATAAAGGTGCGATGAACATAACATGCGCTCTCAGCGACAGCTCAGGTGAGTCAGATACCTCACTCAACCCTTGACGCTGCGGTTTTCGCTATTTCTGGACAGGTGTCTGTACAGATGTCGTCCCGCTGGCCTGCCGAGTCTTTCCGGGCTTGGGCTCCGCGTCGCCCTAGACGATGGTGTAGGTGCGGTCGTCGAGTCCGCTCGCGCCGTCGGGTGCCGGTGCCTGATAGCGCTCGATCTGCGGCTTGCCCTGCTTGTCGATCGCCCGGCACTCGAGGGTGTGGTTGCCCTTGGTCGCCTGCCAGGCGAACCGCCACTGCCGCCACGTGTCGATGCTGTACTCCGTCGTCAGCTCCGCGGGTTGCCATGGCCCCTGGTCGACGCGCACCTCGACGCGCTCGACGCCCGTGTGCTGGGCCCATGCGGTGCCGGCCACGACGACCTCCCCGGCCGGATGCTCGGTGCCATCGGCCGGACGGTCGAAGCGCGACGCCATCTTGATCGGGCCGAGCGCCGACCACCCGCGTGTCGTCCAGTAGGCCTTGGCCTCGGAGAACCGCGTGATCTCCCAGTCGATGACCCATTTGGTCGCCGAGACGTACCCGTACAGCCCCGGCACCACCTGCCGGACCGGGTATCCGTGCTCGAGGGGAAGCGGCGAGCCGTTCATCCCGACGGCGAGAAGCGCGTCGCGCCCATCGGTCACCGCCGAAATCGGTGTGCCGCAGGTCCATCCGTCCACACTCGTGGACAGCAACATGTCCGACCCGGGCTTGACCCCGGCAAGATCGAGGACCTCGCGCATCGGCACCCCCAGCCACTTGGCGTTGCCGACGAGGTCGCCACCGACCTCGTTCGACACGCAGGCGAGCGTCACGATCCGCTCGGTCATCGGCATGGCGAGCAGGTCGTCCCAGGACAGGGTCACCTCGCGGTCGACGTCCCCGTGAATCCGCAGTCGCCACTCGTCGGTCGTGAGCGTCGGAACCTGCAACGCGGTGTCGATGCGGTAGAAGTCGGCGTTGCTGGTCATGAAAGGGGTTGCACCCGAGAGCTCGAGCTGCGCACCGGCCGGGATCGGCGGCGCCTGGCTCGCCGCACGCGGCAACAGCACTCGGGCGCGGTCGGCGACGACGCCCGCAGTGTCGGCGAGCACTCGCCGGGCCACGACACCGACGACGACCGCGGCGGCCGCGATACCGCCGGCGGTGAGCACGAAGCGGCGCGAGAAACCCGACCGCACAGCCGATGTGGGCTCGTCGCCCGCGGCGTCGGGATCCGCCTCGGGGGACTCCGCCCCCTTGGGACGTAGCTGCGCGATGAGGACGCGCAGCACAACGATCCCGACGACGCCGGCGATGATCGACGGCAGTGCGTGCGTCCAACCGGCATCGGGACGGTTGAGTGCGGCCAGCATCCCGACCAACCCGAAGGCTCCGATGATCACCGAGCCGAGCGGAGGTCGTCGTCGTTCGAGGTATCCGCACGCCGCCGCGAGCACCGCGATGATGATGCCCATCCCGATGAACAAGGCGAGCTTGTCGGCAACGCCGAACGTCTCGATGGCCCACTTGCGTACGGCCTCGGGCGAATGGTCGACGACCGACGAGCCGACTGCGAAGTACGGGGAGGCGTCGGGCGAGATCGGGACGGCGGCCAGTTCGCCCGCGGCGAGGGCCGCGCCGACGGCGACCACGCCGGCCAGCGCGGGAGCCGGCGAGGATGCGTGACGCGTGGTGATCGAGGCCATATCCCTTGGTACCGGAGAACCCTGTGAATATGCCGTGCGCCGGATGGTCCGAGACCGTGCGGTGACCACCGACGGCACCCCGTCGACGAATCGTTATCAAGACTAGAACAGGTTCTAGTTTGTCCGCTAATCTGAGCGGTATGGCTACCAGCACCGAGATCCCCGAGACCGTCGCACTTGATTCGGTGAGTGAGTTCTCCGACGAGGTCGACGTCGTCGTGATCGGATTCGGCATCGCCGGCGGATGCGCCGCCGCCGAGGCCGCTGCCAACGGCGCGCGTGTGCTGTTGCTCGAGCGCGCCGCCGCGCCCGGCGGCACCACCTCGCTCTCCGGTGGATTCTTCTACCTCGGCGGCGGGACCGCAGTACAGCAGGCCACGGGCCAGGACGACTCCGTCGAAGAGATGGAGAAGTACCTCACCGCCGTGTCGATCGAACCCGAGGCCGACAAGATCCACGCCTACTGCGTCGACAGCGTCGACCACTTCAACTGGCTCGAAGGACTCGGCTTCACCTTCGAGCGCAGCTTCTATCCGGAGAAGGCCGTGATCCAGCCCGGTACCGAGGGACTGATGTTCACCGGCAACGAGAAGGTCTGGCCGTTCAAGAACCAGGCCGTCCCCGCGCCACGCGGGCACAAGGTCCCGGTACCCGGGGAGACCGGGGGCGCGAAGCTGGTCATCGATCTGCTCGTCACCCGTCTCAACGAGCTGGGTGCCGAGGTCCGGTATGAGACCGGCGCCCGCCAGTTGGTCGTCGACGAGCAGGGTGCGGTCGTCGGCGTGACGTGGAAGACGCCCGACGCCGAGGGCGTCATCCGCGCGGACTCGGTGATCATCGCCGCCGGCGGTTTCGTGATGAACCCCGACATGGTCGCCGAACACACCCCGCATCTCGCCGAGAAGCCGTTCGTGCTCGGCAACACCTACGACGACGGCCTCGGCCTGCGCATGGGCCGATCGGTCGGCGCCGCACTGAAATACATGGACAAGGCGTTCATCACCGCGCCGATCTACCCGCCCGCAAGCATGGTCATGGGCGTCATCGTGAACAAATTCGGCGAGCGGTTCGTCACCGAGGACTCCTACCATGCGCGGACATCGGGATTCGTTCTCGAGCAACCTGATTCGGTGGCTTACCTCATCGTCAACGAGTCGCACATGAACGAGAAGCAGAACTACCTGGTCCCGTTGATCGACGGCTGGGAGACCATCGAGGAGATGGAGCGGGACCTCGGCATCCCCGAGGGCAAGCTGCAGGCGACCATGGCCCGCTACAACGAGAACGCAGCGAAGAAGGAAGACCCCGACTTCCACAAGGCACCCGAGTTCCTCGAGCCCCAGGACACCGGACCGTGGGCGGCATACGACCTGTCGCTCGGCAAGGCCATGTACGCCGGGTTCACCATGGGCGGTATGGCGACGTCGTTGGACGGCGAGGTGCTCGACGAGTCGGGCACCGTCATCCGCGGGCTCTACGCCGCCGGGGCCAGTGCCACCAACATCGCGCAGGACTGCAAGGGATACTGCAGCGGAACGCAATTGGGCGAGGGCTCCTACTTCGGCCGGCGCGCCGGGCGGCACGCGGCCGCACGGGTCGCCACCAGCGCCTGACGGTCGGGCACCCGATCGAAAACCGCCCGCCGGCGAACCATAGACGACGAGGAGTCGTCGGCGTAGCCGGCGAGGGCGGTTTCCTATCAGCGCCGCGGCGTGAACCCGCGGAGTCGCAGGCTGTTGCCGACGACGAACACCGACGAGAGCGCCATGGCCGCGCCGGCGATCATGGGATTCAGCATCCCGGCGGCGGCGAGAGGAATGGCCGCGACGTTGTACCCGAAGGCCCAGAACAGGTTTCCCTTGATGGTGCCGAGGGTTCGACGCGCCAGAGCAATGGCATCGGCCACCGCGCGCAGGTCACCGCTCACGATCGTCAGATCGCTGGCGGCCATCGCGACGTCGGTGCCGGTACCCATCGCGAGGCCGAGATCCGCCTGCGCAAGCGCCGCGGCGTCGTTGATCCCGTCCCCGACCATCGCCACCACGTGGCCCTGCTCCTGCAGTTCGGCGATCACCTCGAGCTTCCGCTTCGGACTGACCCCGGCGGTGACGTCGTCGATTCCGACACTCGAGGCCACGGCCCGGGCGGCGCCCTCATTGTCGCCGGTGAGCAACATCGGAATCAGACCCAGTCGCCGGAACTCGGCGATCGCCGCGGCCGACGAGGGTTTGACCTGGTCCGCCACCACGAGAACCGCGACGGGAACAGGTTGTCGGGCAGGCTCTTCGGAGGAATCCTCGGCGATCAGGACGACGACCGCGGTTGCGCCGTCGGATTCCGCGACGACCACCGCATCGTCGAGCGGCGGTGGCAGGGGCGCGTCGATCGTGTTCGGCGACACCACTGTCACGAACCGGTCGCCGACGATCCCGGCGACACCGGCGCCCTGCGTGGACACGAAATCACGGACGCGGGAGTCGATGTGGTCGCGTCCCGCGTCGACGATGGCCGCCGCGATCGGGTGTTCCGATCCCGACTCCACCGATGCCGCCCAGCCCAGGACCTGTTCGCGCGCATAGCCGTCGGCCACGGTGATCCCGGACAGCGACATCTCACCCGTCGTCACGGTGCCGGTCTTGTCCAGCACGATCGTGTCGACGCGTCGCGTCGATTCCAACACCTCCGGGCCCTTCAGCAGGATGCCCAGCTGTGCCCCTCGCCCGGTACCGACCATCAGGGCCGTCGGAGTGGCGAGTCCGAGCGCGCACGGGCACGCGATGATGAGGACCGCGACGGCGGCGGTGAACGCGAAGGTCACATCGCCACCGGCGAAGTCGGTCGTGGACGCCACGCCAAGCCAGAAGCCCAGGGTCGCAAGCGAGATCGCGATCACGATCGGGACGAACACCGACGAGATCCGGTCGGCCAGTCGCTGGACGTCGGCCTTGCCCTCTTGCGCCGCCGTCACCATGCGGGCCATCTGGGCGAGCGCGGTGTCGGAACCGACAGCGGTCGCACGCACGACGAGCAGACCGCTGGTGTTGACGGTCGCGCCGACCACCGAGTCGCCGGAGGTGACCTCGACCGGCACCGACTCACCGGAGACCATCGACGCGTCGACCGCCGACGCACCGTCGACGACGACTCCGTCGGTGGCGATCTTCTCACCGGGCCGGACCACGAACTCGTCGCCGACCGCCAGCTGCGCGATGGGGATTCGGGACTCGGCGCCGTCGGACCTTCGGACGACGACGTCCTTGGCCCCGAGGTCCATCAGCGCGGCGAGTGCGTCACCGGCCCGCCGCTTGGCGCGCTTCTCGAAATAGCGGCCGGCCAGCAGGAAGGTCGTGACTCCGGCCGCGGCCTCGAGGTAGATGTGCGACGATCCGTCGGTCCGCTGGGGCAGCAGGTCGAATCCGTGGGTGAGCCCGGGCGTGCCCGCGGTGCCGAGGAACAGCGCGTACAGCGACCATCCGAACGCCGCGAGGGTGCCGACGGACACGAGGGTGTCCATCGTCGTGGCGCCGTGGCGCAGGTTGATCCACGCTGCGCGGTGGAACGGGTAGGCCCCCCACACGACGACCGGCGCGGCGAGCGTCAGGGACAACCACTGCCAGTACGTGAACTGCAGCGCCGGGATCATCGCAAGCGCGATCACCGGCACCGAGAGAATCGCGGAGACGATCAGGCGCTGCCGCAGACCGTCCAATTCGGGATCGCCGGACCCCGCATCTGGGTTCTCCGGAGCGTCCGCCGACGAATCGGTCAGGATCGGCGACGCGTCGTAGCCGGCCGCGCGGACCACCTCGACGAGGTCGCCGGCCGACAGACCCGCAGGTACCTCGACGTGGGCACGTTCGGTCGCGTAGTTCACCGACGCGGTCACACCGTCGATCTTGTTGAGCTTGCGCTCGATACGGTTGGCGCAGGACGCGCAGGTCATGCCGGAGATGTCGAGGTCGACCAGTTGTCCGGTGCTCGCGGTCATGGGTGACCACCTTCATGCGGGTCGGATGTCGGTTCGCCGGTGACGACGCCGTGTGACGGTGCGTCGTGAGTCACCGGCTCCACGTCGGGGCCCCACGCACGCCCGACGCCGAACGCGATCACGAAGACCGCGATCAGCGCGACGACGTAGGCCAGGGGCCCGGTGACAACGGATCTCATGGTCAGACCAGCGCGTAGCCGGCTTCGGTGACGGCGGCCGCGACCTCGTCTCGACCGAGTTCACGGTCGGCCGCGACCCGCACCGAGCCGTCGTCGACGGTGACCTCGACACTGGTCACGCCCGGCAGCGCCTCGATCTCCTCGCGAACGGACGCGGCACAGTGGCCGCAGGTCATGCCGGTGACGGTGTAGGTGCTGGTGGTGCTCATGCGGATACTCCTCGGATCGTCGAAGTCAACGGGGTTGGATCAGGAAGGACGGTCAGGACTTGACCAGGCGGGTGATCGCGGCCATGGCCTCGTCGACCTTGGCCTTGCCGGCCTCGTCGCTCTCCTGCGCGGCATGCACGACGCAGTGGGCCATGTGCTCTTCGAGGAGGCCGAGGCTGACCGCTTGCAGCGCCTTGGTCATCGCAGACACCTGCGTCAGGATGTCGATGCAGTAGGTGTCTTCCTCCACCATCCGCTGCAGACCGCGCGCCTGACCTTCGATGCGCTTCAGGCGGCGCAGATAGTCATCCTTCCGGCCGATGTAGCCGTGCTGGTGCTCGTCCATGATCTCTCCCGTCCGAATACCCCTCAAGGGTATGCCCGACCAGGTATACCACCGCCGAACCCGAAACGGTACCCCCCTACCGTATGCGCCGGCGGAAAAGGAAACGTGCGCGCGTCACCCTCCGCCCCCTGAGGAGCGAGCTTGCGAGCGTCACCCTCCGCCCCCTGAGGAGCGAGCTTGCGAGCGTCACGAAGGGTCCTGGCGAGACGGGGGCAGACCCTTCGTGACGCGCCCTCCGCAAGCTCCGGGCGCTCCTCAGGGAGCGGTGGGTTGGCCGCGCCTCCGCAAGCTCCGGGCGCTCCTCAGAAAGCGGTGTTGTGAGAACCAGCGGTTTCGTGGTTTTTCGGATGCCCCTACGAGCGGAGTGCTGCAGCCAGTTTGGCCAGGGCGGCGGCGACCTCGTCGAGCGCGTCCCCGATGGCGGCAACACGCGCCGCGTCGAATCCCGGAGCGGTGGAGTCGGGCACGGGCACGGCCGGGACGTTCCGCGGCGCGATGCCCTTCGTCTCCGAATTCGGGACACGGACGGACGGGCCGGCCTGGCCGCTGCCTGCCTGTCCGTCGAACGATCTGCCGGGGTCTGGCGCCGGCGAGTAGGCGACGTCGTAGCCGTCGGTCCGGTGGCGTCGGCCGTGGTAGTCCTCGGCGGCCAGCGGCTCGGCATTGGTCGACCGGCGTCCGCCGCGGTACTCACCCGGTTCGGGCTCGGCCGCCGGGGGTTGCGTCGGCAGGGCAGCCGGGTGCGAGTCGGGCAGGCGGTGCGAACCCATCCGTGACGAACCCATCTGTGACGAACCCATCTGCGGCGGCGGCTGACGCAGTGGGTCGACGGCGTGATCAGGCGCGACGGTCTGCGGGTTGGAAGCGCTCGCGCCGGTCATCACCGACGGTGCGTGGCCGTTGCTGCGCGCATAGAAGTGCGGGCCGCCGTGCCCGGCGAAGAACACGCATCCGGCACCCTCTGGGGACGGAACCGGGCACGGATTGCGTTCGATGAGCGACTGCGCGCGGTCGTCGAAGTCGTTCCATTCGAGCCACAGCCGGCGGTCGTGCCGTGGGTGAGTACTCGCGTCGGTGGCGTGATTGCCCCGATGGCCGATCGCCAGACGGCATTGCAGCAACCAATCGGAGTCACCCGACAGCCCCAGCGCCGCGCGTTCGGTCGGCCGGCACACCACCGTCGACCAACAGCCTTCGCCGTTCATACGGACTCCCCTTCATGCCTTGCATCGCCGCGAGATCTTCGCGCGACCACACCCGTGTGGCGCGCACGGTCGTCTTCTCGTACCCGTCGGCTTCCTGCCGCCCGGTGGCAAGCCCCCCGGCATGCGCTTCTGCGGTGGCCCTCCCCCGGTGGCCACGGTGCGGTGAAGATCCCGCGGGTCAGTGTACGAAGCGGGCCGGTCCGGTGCCACCCTCTTGGCCCCGCGCGTCCGAACCGAGGAACGCGAGGATCCTCGCGTTCACCTCGTCCGGCTGGTCGAGGTGCAGGAAATGGCCCGCCCCGGCGACGACCGCGGCCGCACTGCCCGCCGGCAACACCTCGCGGACCGCGTCCGCAAGACGCGACTGCATGCACCCGTCGTCTGCACCATGCAAATACAGTGTGGGAGAACGTGATTCGCCCAGCCAGTCGTTCCGCAACGCGGCGTACCGAGGATGGGTCCGCGGCCGGCGAAGTGCGCGGTAGTACCCGAGCGCGGCTGTCCGATGGGCACGTGTGGGCAGCGCCGCGAGCGCGTGGTCGACGTCCAGTCGGTGGTCGGGCCGGACAGGGGTCGCCGCCGAATCCAGCCGCCAGCGGCGCCACAGGAGCGGGATGAGGCGGTCGAGAGTCCGTTCGGGCAACCACGGCAGCTGATTGAACGCGATGTACCAGCTCATCACCGCCTGACGCGCGAGCGTCTTGACGCCGTCGACCCCACTTCCGATCGAGCGCCGGACCGCCGGAACCGGCGGGACCGACATCGAGACCACCCGCGCGTACGGATTGTCGTCGCGGTGCGCCACCGCGTTCGCCGTCATCGCGCCCCAGTCGTGCCCGATCAGGACGGCGTCGGCGCCGGCTCCGACCGCGCGATGAACCGCCAGCGCATCGTAGGCCAGCGCCGCAACGTGAAAGTCGTTGTCCTCCGGTATCTCCGACGGTGCGTAACCGCGTGTGAACGGGGCGACCACGCGGTACCCGGCGCCGGCGAGTTCGGGCCCGAGATGCCGCCACGTCCATGCCGAGTCGGGAAATCCGTGCAGGCACACGGCCACCGGACCGGCCGCGGGACCCCACGCGAGCGCATGCAGGGTGATGTGTCCGAGCTCGAGGGTGATTCGTTCCGGGTCCCCGAGAACAGGGGCGCGGGAATCCGGGCCGTCGCGATCGGGGGCGCCCTGGGGCCCCGAACCGTCTGCGGAGATCTGGGTCATCGGGGTCAATCTATCTCCCACGGCACCCCGGAGGCGTCGACTTGACCGGCCCGCTCAGCCGGGTAGGCCCACGGGACGGGCCTCCCGCAATTCGCCGTCGACGATCCGGAACACCCGCGACTCCGCCACATCGGCGGTCAACGGGTAATCCGTGCGGACATGCGCTCCGCGGGATTCGGTGCGCGCGGCAGCGGCGGCGACGACCGCGGACGCGGTGAGCGTGAGTGCCGCGTCCTCGATGTCGCGTACCGAGTCGGCCGTCCGACGCGGCGCGGCGGCGAGCGTCGCGGCGACTTCGGCGAGACCGGCAGCCGACCGTCGTAGCGCGACATGACGCGTCATCATGTTCTGGAGCTGTTCGCGGTCCAGGACGGGGACCGGCTGCTCGGCCTTCAGTTCGGCGCATTCGGGGACCGGGATCTCGCGACGCGCGACTGCCACGGCGGCCGCGCGACGGCCCATCACCAGGCCTTCCAGCAGGCTGTTCGATGCCAGCCGATTGGCGCCGTGCAGCCCGGTGCGCGCGACTTCGCCGGCCGCGAGCAACCCATCGACCGCGGTGCGGGACGACTCGTCGGTCACGACCCCGCCGCACAGATAGTGCGCGCCGGGGACGACCGGGATCCGTCCGGACGCGGGGTCGAGGCCGGCCGCGCGGACACCGGCGGTCACCGTCGGGAAGCGGGCCTCGAAGTCGCCGACGTCGGCGATGTCGAGATACACGCACGGGTGCCCGGTGAGCTCGATCGCGGTCTGCACCGCGTCGGCCACCACGTCGCGGGGAGCGAGATCGCCCATCGGGTGGACGCCCGCGGTGACCGACCGGCCGTCGACGTCGATGAGCCGTCCGCCCTCGCCGCGCACCGCCTCGCTGATGAGGGTCCGCCGACCCCGCGCGCCCGCGGTGTAGAGCATCGTCGGGTGGAACTGGATGAACTCGAGATCGGACACCTGCGCCCCGGCGCGCAGTGCCAGCGCGATGCCGTCGCAGGTGGCGCCCGCCGGATTCGTGGTGGCGGCGTAGAGGTGCCCCGCCCCGCCGGTCGCGAGGAGCACGGTCGGGGCGAGGACCGACGTGGGACGGCCGTCGCGCAGGCACGCGACACCGACTGCCCGGCCGTCGTCGAGGTGGATCGCGGTGGCGATCGTGTCGTCGAGGAACCGGATCGGCGGCACGTCTCCGCCGGCGGTCTGCCGGACGGCCTCGTGCAGCGCGCGCTGGATCGCGGCCCCGGTCGCGTCGCCGCCGGCGTGGATGATGCGCCGGCGGGTGTGGCCGCCCTCACGGGTGCGCAGGAGCAGACCGTCGGTGTCCCGGTCGAATTCGGCACCCCAGCCGATGAGGGCCGACACCGAGTCCCAGCCGTCGGCGAGGATGGGGCCCGACGCCGCGGCATCGGTGAGACCGCCGCCGGCGGCGACTGTGTCGGCGAGGTGGCGGTCCACGGAATCGGCGTTGTCCGAGCTTCCCGTCTCCGCGCCGGGCATCACGACCGCGACACCACCCTGCGCGTAGAACGTGGACGTGGGTTGCTCCGCGTTCGCGACGTCCCAGCCCGGCCCCTTGTTGAGCACGACGACCCGGAGCCCCTCGTGGGCGGCCCAGAGCGCCGCCGTCAGTCCGGCGATTCCGGCACCCGCCACCACGAGGTCGGCGCGGACCGTCTCCTCGGTCCCGGTCAGTCCGCGAGTCAACCCGCTCATGTCAACCGCCTCTCGCCGCGGCTCAGGGTGCCGCCGGCCCTCCGGGCAACACCCCGGATGTGTTTTCGATTCCCAGTCGAAAACCCTACCCTGCGGGTGCGCCACCCGAAATGCTCGGCGGCCCGCCGGCTCCGATGTTTGATCGTCTCCGGCCCCGATGTTTGAGCGCCTCCGGCAAGGGCAAACCCGGTCAGCATGAAAACCCTCTGGTTCGACCCCGCAGGTGAGGCAGCCCCCGAGTACCTGCCCGATGTCCGCCCGGAGACGATGCCCATCGACGTCGTCGACAGATTCGACCAGGTCATCGTCGGAGGTGGCATCACCGGTCTGACGACCGGCCTGCTGCTGGCCCGCGCGGGCCAGTCGGTCGCGGTCCTCGAAGCCCGGCACATGGGTGCCGCGGCGACCGGCCACACCACCGGCAAGCTCTCGCTGCTCCAGGGCACTCGACTGTCGTCGATCGCGAGCCGCCACGGCCACTCGGCCGTACAGGACTACGTCGACGCCAACCGCGAGGGACAGGCCTGGTTGCGCCACTATCTCGAACTCCGCGGCCTGCAGGTCGACGAACGCGCTGCCCTCACCTTCGCCGCCACCGCGTCCGGCGCGAAGTCGGTGGAGAAGGAGTTCGAGGCCTGCCGCGCTCATGACCTGCCCGTCGAACACGTCGACTGCCCCGAGTTGCCCTTCGACGTCCGCACCGCCATTCGCCTCGACGGTCAGGCCCAGATCGACCCGATGGTCGTGCTCCGCGCCCTGGCCGACGACCTGCGCGCACACGGCGGCCACTTCTACGAGGGCGTCCGCGTGCAGGGTCTCCGCCACGGCTCCCCGAACGTCCTCTCGACCGATGCCGGTGACGTCCGCGCCGACTCGGTGGTCATCGCAACCGGACAGCCCTTCCTCGACCGCGGCGGCTACTTCGCCCGGGTCCATCCCCAGCGGTCCTACGCCGCGGCGTTCACCGTCGACGGGGACATCCCCCGCGAGATGTACCTTGGCTCCGACAACCCGTCGGTCTCTCTGCGGACGGTCTCCCGGCCGGGCTACGACCGCGAACTGCTCATGGTCGGTGGCTTCGGACACGAGGTGGGCCGGACGAAGTCCGAGCGACAGCATGTCCTCGACCTGATCAGCTGGACCCAGAAGCACTTCCCCTCGGCACAGATGGTCGCGCGCTGGTCGGCTCAGGACTACACGACGATCGACGAATTGCCCTATGTCGGACCGATTCTGCCGGGCGTCGACTCGGTGCAGGTGGCGACCGGGTTCGCCAAGTGGGGTCTGACAAACGGCGTCGCCGCGGCGCTCGCGATGACGGGACGCATCCTCGGTTCCGAACCACAGTGGTCGACGACCCTGCGCCCGTGGCGCACGACCGAGATCAGCCGCCCCGGCTCGCTGGCCTCGGCGGTGTCGGCCAACGCGCAGGTCGCGGGATACATGGCCGCCGGTTACCTGTCGCTGCTGAAGCCTACCGACGGCGCACCCGAGGAAGGCGACGGCAGCGTCGGGCGTTCCGGCGTGAAGCCCGAGGGCGTGTGCACCGTGCAGGGCCAGACGCGGTCCGTCGCGCCGCTGTGCACGCACCTCTACGGCGTGCTGCGATGGAACGACGCCGAACAGTCCTGGGACTGCCCGCTGCACGGTTCGCGATTCAGCCACACCGGCGAGGTCCTCGAAGGTCCGGCCACCCGGAACCTGGCCTCGCACAACGACTGAGCGGGACACAGCGGACCGTCGGCGGGCCCGACGACGGTCCGCCGGGTCAGTTCCGGGCGACGGTCGGCGCCGAACCGGCAAGCGCGGCCTCGCCCAGCATGCGGCGGAACACCGGACCGGTCAGCGTCGCGATCGGGCGCTGCACTGCTCCGGCCAGGACGCGGACACCGACGTCGAGTGCTCGCGCGTCGAGGCCCACCGGAATGCGGTCCCGGCCGCTAAGGACGCCGTGCAGGATCGCCGCTGCCGCGGCATCGGGCCGCGTCCCGGGCAGGCGGCGGTTGAAACCCCGCGTCACGAAGTCCCGCACCCCGGGCGTCACGTACAGCGCGCGGGCGGCGATCTCGGTGTGCACGACGCCGGGATGAACACTGTGCACGCGGACGTCGGACCCTTCGGAGCGAAGCTGTAGCTGGATGGTCTCGGAGTACCCGCGCGCGGCGAACTTGGAGGCGGAGTACGCCGACTGCGTGGGGCAACCGAGAAATCCGAAGGCGCTGGAGGTGTTCACGATCGACCCGCCGCCGGCCGCCTGTAGATGCGGGAGGAAGGCCACGGTGCCGTTCACGACGCCGCCGAGGTTCACAGCCATGATCCGCCGCGCATAATCGTCGTCCTCCTCGAGAACGCCCGCCACCATCGTGATCCCGGCATTGTTGAACACCATGGCCGGCGGGCCGGACCGACCGATGACGGCGTCGGCATATGCGGTCATCGCATCGGCGTCGGACACATCGACCTCGTCGAGATGCACCCGGCCACCGGCGTCGCACAACCGCACCGTCTCCTGCGCGGCCGGAAGGTCGACATCGCTCAGGAACACCTCGACACCCGCACGATCGAATCGCCGCGCGAGTGCCCGGCCCATGCCCGCCCCGGCACCGGTGATCACCACCGGCCGCCCGGCGCAGCGCCGACGGAGCCGGCCATCGGAGACCTGCGGATGCCACAGCCGCGCGGGCGGAAACGCCTGGTCCATGCGCAGCGACCGCAGTTCAGACCAGTTCGTCACCCGTGCGGACTACCCGCTTGCCCCGGCGCTACACATCGCACAGAATCGCCGGGCACGGCTGCACCTCGACTCGCGCGTTCACCGCCCGCGTCCGTCGTCGGCGTTTACGGTCGGGGGCCGCGGGTAACCCGCGCACCGGACAGCGAGGCCCGGAGCACACCGGCCGGATGAGATCGATACGGACGAGGGGAGTCGACCGTTGAGTGTGTCGGATGCAGTGGTCGTCGGGGCCGGCCACAACGGGCTCATCGCCGCGATCCGGCTCGCCGATGCGGGCTGGGATGTCACCCTCCTCGAAGCGCAGCCCGAGGTCGGCGGCGCGGTCCGGAGCGCCGAGATCACCCCCGGATACGTCACCGACCTGTTCAGCGCCTTCTATCCACTCGCGGTGGCGTCGCCGGTCTTCGCCGACCTCGACCTCGCCGATCACGGTCTGGAGTGGAGCCGCGCACCGCTGGCCTTCGGCCACCCCGCCGGGCCCGACGACGTCAACGCGCCCGTCGTCTTCCCCGATGCCGCGGACACCGCCGCGCACCTGGCCACCTTCGACGAGCGTGACCGGCGCGCCTGGCTCGACCTGGTCAAGCAGTGGCAGCAACTCCGGCCCGCCATCCTCGACACCCTGTTCGGTCCGTTCCCCCCGGTCCGCGCGCTGTTGTCGCTCCTCCGCTCGCTCGGCACGGCCGACGCCCTGCGCCTGGCCCGGTTCCTGATCCTGCCGGCCGATCAGATGGTGCGTGAACTGTTCCACAGCGAGAAATCCGGTCTGCTCATCATCGGCAACTCCCTGCACGCCGACATCCCGCTCCACGCACCCGGTAGCGGGTTGATGGGGTATCTGCTGACCATGCTCGGCCAGGACACCGGTTATCCCGTACCCGTGGGCGGGGCGAGCGCGCTGCCCGCGGCCCTTCGACGACGCGCCGAGAGCGCCGGCGTGACCGTCGTCTGCGACACCCGCGTCACCCGGATCGACGTCCAGGGCGGGCGGGCCACCGGGGTCGTGGACAGTACCGGCCGCCGATGGCCGGCGAAGCGCGCCGTTCTCGCCGACGTGGCAGCGCCCACGCTCTACACCGAGCTGCTCTCGGCCGACGACGTGCCCGCGCGCGTCCTCGACGACCTGCGGACCTTCACCTGGGACACCCCGGTGGTCAAGGTGAACTATGCGCTGCGTGAGAAGATCCCATGGCGCAGTACCAATCTCAGCGGAGCCGGCACGATCCATCTCGGCGCCGACGCGCGCAACATCGCCTACGGGACCGCCGACATCGAAACCGGCCGTGTCCCGGAGCATCCGTTCCTACTCTTCGGCCAGATGACCACCGCGGACCCGGGCCGGTCCCCCGCGGGCACCGAAAGCGCTTGGTCCTACAGCCATCTCCCGCGCGGGGTGACCGACGACGAGGCGGCCCAGCTGCTGGCCCGCAGGATGGACGCCGTCCTCGAAGCCCACGCGCCCGGTGTCTCCGACCTCATCGTGGGCCGGCATGTCCAGACCCCGCACGACCTGCAGGCCGCCGACGCCAATCTCGTCCACGGGACTGTCAACGGCGGTACGGCACAACTGTTCCAGCAGTTGATCTTCCGTCCGACGCCGAACCTGCGCGGTGCGTCGACGCCGGTTGATCGCCTCTACCTGGCGGGGTCGGGTGCGCACCCCGGTGGCGGCGTCCACGGCGCCTGTGGCAACAATGCCGCGCGTGCGGCCCTCGCCTCAGACGGGTTCCGCGGATTCCCGCGAAGAGTGTTCGACCGCAACATCATCCGACGAATGACCAAGACCGACAACAACCACTGAACGGAGCAGCGGAGCATGAACCGAGTCGAACGTCATACGAGTGCCACACCGGCGCAGGTCTGGTCGGTGCTGTCCAATGGCTGGCTGTACGCCTCGTGGGTCGTCGGGGCCTCCCGCATCCGCAATGTCGACCACACATGGCCGCAACCCGGATCGAAGATCTATCACTCGGCGGGGGTGTGGCCGGCCCTGCTCAACGACGAGACGGAATCCGTCGAGTCGAAGGCCGGGCTTCTCGAATTGTCGGCCGCCGGGTGGCCTTTCGGTCGCGCACGGATCCGCATGACGATCGAGAAGGACGGTGACGGTTCCCTCATCGGCATGGAGGAGTTCGTGGAGACCCCGCCGCTGAGATGGATTCCGCCGACCATCCAGGAAACCGTCATGTCACCGCGCCTCAACGAATGCCTGAAACGGCTGGCGATGCTCGCCGAGAACCACGCGGGCTGAGAGGGTTGCAACCGGGTCGGTGCGGGTACGCCCTGTGGCATGACCACAGCACTCGCCATCAACTGCACCCTCAAACCCTCTCCTGCTGAATCGAGCAGTGAGCTCATCGCCCGACACATCCTGGACGCACTCGCCGAGCAGGGCGTGACCGGGGACATCGTCCGGGCGGTGGATTTCGACATCCGGCCGGGAGTCGAACGAGACATGGGCGACGGTGACGAGTGGCCCGCGCTCTTCGAACGGGTTGCGGCCGCCGACATCCTGGTGATCGCGACCCCGACGTGGCTGGGCCACATGTCCAGCGTCACCCAGCGTGTTCTCGAACGTCTCGATGCCGAGATCTCCGAGACCGACGACGCCGGCCGCCCCGGCATGCTGGGCAAGGTGGCGATGTGCGGTGTCGTCGGCAACGAGGACGGCGCCCACAAGATCATCGCCGACGTCTTCGGTGCGCTCAACGACATCGGGTTCACGATCCCCGGACAGGGCAACACCTACTGGAACGACGAGGCCATGGGCGGCCGAGACTACAAGGACCTCGATTCGGTTCCCGACCCCGTCGACTCCGCCACCCATGCCGCCGCCCGAAACGCGGCACACCTCGCTCGATTGTTGTCGCAGAACAGCTTTCCACCGTACGAATGAGCAAGATGTCCGCGGACGACCTTTGTCGACTCCCAGTCGCTGTCCGATGTCGTGCGGCTCAGGCCGTCTCGCCGTCCGCGAGATGACCGGCGTCCTCGGCAGCCTGGCGGCGTAGTCGCTCCCGGTATCCGTAGGTGGCCCGCAGGACGTCGTCGTAGCTGTCGGCACTGGAACCGAGGGCGCCGGCGAAGATCCCCATCGACGTCGCCAGCCATGCCAGGTACACGTAATTGCGCAGCCCCACCGGATATCCGAGCTGCGAGGCGAGGAAGTTCTCCTCGATGACGATGAGCGCCGCCGTCAGTGTCGCCAGGAACAGCCCGGCGTACAGCACCACCGCACTGAACACGACGGTGCACGCCGTCGCCATGTTGTAGAGGCGCGCAAGCGGTTTCGCGGTGACCGTCACCCGTTCCCACAGGCGATTGTTGACGATGAGCCACAGCGAGGCGAGCACCAACGACAGCAGGGTGATGGCGGCGAGACGCCACGCACTCAGCGCATTGGCCATCGACCAGATCGTGGAGAAGAAGATGCCGAACGACGCCGCTGCGGCGGCTGCGGCGGTCATGCCGGTGAGGGTCGGGATCAGCCGCCACGGCCGATTTCCCCGCACCATTCCGGCCATCAACTTCAGACGACGCGAATAACCCTCGGCGCATACGTATTCGGTGTCGCCGTCACCGATGACGACGATGCCGCGCTGCCGCTCGAACTCGCGCATGGACCCCTCCCCGGTCACCGCCTCGGCGATGGTCGAGATCAAGGTTCGCAGCGCTCGCCGGGGAGCGGGTCCGAGAGCTGGGAGCGAGACGACGGCGGCGTTGCGTTCGCGGTCGAGTTCGGCCAGCACCACAAGGTTTCGTGGGCTGCGATCGTTGCCGTCGGCGTCCCGCGGCTTGTACAGCCGCGGCATCTCGGTGACGAACACGATTACCTCGTCGGCCGAGTCATCCGTGCCCCAGACGGTCTCCAGATCACCGCGCGGCGTCATCTGCAGTGTGGTATCCCTCGTGACGGTGTGTCCGCGGTACTCCAGTGACAGCTCGTCGGCAATCTGCTCGAAGCGGTCCTCACCGCGCTCGATCAGAGCGGCCGGAAGCCCGTGTTCGGCGACGATCCGCAGCGCTACGGCGCGCCGCGGATCGTCGTTCTCGGTGGTCATGTGCGTCTCTGCCGTCATGATCAGGCGGGGCCTCAGTCCGGCGGCTCGGACTCCCCCGCCGCAGGAGAGTCCGGGTTGTCCTCGTCGTCGCGGGCGGTGGCGGCGGAGGGATCCACCTGCTCGTCCGTGTCGGGTTCGTCGACGGTCCGCTCCTCGAGTTCGTCGACCTTGCGTCGAGCATCATCCGGCGTCGCCTCGGGCGTGCCGGTTTCGGCTGGTTCCATGGGCAATTCCTCAGACATCAGATTCATCGATCCTTCGGTCGGTGTCTCGCGATGGAGCCTCTGTCGCATGTCCGGTTTCCCGGTGACGGCATGACGTAAACGCGATCACGCCCCGGTCGCGAGATGTGGATCGGCCACCGGCTTGGACTCGGCCGAACCGCGTTGACGTAGAACAACCGACAAGACGACGATCGCCGCCACCGCGATGAACTCGCTCTGCCAGTTCTGCATCGACTCGAACCAGAACTGCGAGGTGGCCAGGTACTGCCACACCGAGACCGCGCTCTCGCCGTGCTGTTGTTGCTCGTCGCTGTAGGCGCGCGCACCGCCCACGGCGTGCAGCGCGAACGAGGCGAAGAAAAGTGCGAAAAACGCGATGGTGAGCGAGTTCTGGTAAACGAACAGCACCGGCCCGCCGCGTCGCACCGGCCACGGTGCTGCGCGCATGTCGTCGGCGGCACGCGGGTCCGCGTCCTGCGGGGCAGGACCGTCGACGGGCTTCGATTCCGACGAACCCTTCTGATAGAGGAACGCGGTCAGCACCACGTACATCCCCATCTGCAGGAATTCCGATTCCCAGTTCTCGAAGGTCGCTTCGACGAACTCGCCCGTCGTCAGGTATCGCAGCACCGAGATCGGTGGCGAGCCGTGCGAGGCCTGCTCCGCGTTGTAGACGTGCCACCCCGAGACAATCATGCCGAGCAGGAACACGAGAAACAGACCGAAACACACGAGGAACAAACCGTTGTCGCGCAACAGCTCACGGCCTCGCCGGAGACCGCCCTCCCGTGTGGCCACCAGCACTCACCCCGTCTCAGTCGTCGGCGGACATCCTCGGCGCATAGCGAAGGACCGCTCCGATCCCGTCGCGCGGGGCAACGCGCTCGTCGATCCGGACCAGATCGGCGCCGGTGAGAACCGCCGCCACCGGCAGGGCCTCGTCGGCACGCAGCGTGCGTTCCGGGGCCAGGCCCAGCTCAGAGAGGTTCTCCGCCGTCGGCGCGATCGTGGCGAGGCCCCCCGCGGCGTCTCCGCCGTCGAAGACCGTCGCATCGCCGAGGTCGCCGATGATCAGCGTCTCGACCTCGCCGTTACGCAACGCCCCGCACACGGCCGTCAGTCCTTCGACCGCGAGGGCCGGGCGATGCCCGAGTCCTGCCTGCAGACTCTCCGCCGCGTCGGCCATCGTGCGATTCTGGCGCAGTTCGAGTTCGGTGGTCACCGCCTTGCGGACGTCGTCGTCGGCGATGCCGCTGTCCCGGGCGCCGAGTTGGAGGTCGACCAGTCGCTCGGCGAGCCGCTCGGGAGCCGTTGAACGCAGATCCGACATCGACGAGAGCTCACCGATCACGAACACGAGCTCGGGGTTGTCCGAGTCGACGATCGCGGTCAGCCGGTCGGCGATCTGACGAATGTTCTTGCGGTTCTGCTCGTCGCTGCGCTGCTGCGGGTCCCCGTACCCAGGCGATTCCGCACCGGCGGCGTGGTGGATCGGATAGCCTTCTCCCTCAACGCTTTCGCGCATCAACGAGGATCCGCCGGCTTCGAAGAGCTCGATGTCGGCGCCGGCGTGATCGACCGCGGCGATCACATGTCTCGGGGCACTCGTGCCGTGTTCGACCAGCGGAACCAGGTACGGCACCGGCGAATACCGTGCCACGGATGTGACCGGTGGCCGGATGAGATGGTCGTCGAGGAGGACGCCGTCGGGACCGGCGATCACCGCACGGCCACTGGGCCCGACGGCCGGCGTCCCGTCGAGCAGGACGTTGCCGATCGACTCGGCCACCGCCGCGTCGGCCCCCGCCGACTCGAGCTCCTCGCGCAGGGCTCGCCACCGCAGCTCCATAGTGTGAGCGGCGTCCTCGGTGTTGTGGGAGTCGTCGATGTAGATGGTGGCGAACGGACCGGTTGCAGTTGCCAGCTCGCGGAATCGGGTCGAAATCATGCGCGGCCTCCTTGCCTGTCGTCGGGGCACGTCGACTCTCTCGACGGGTGCCCACCGGATTCAGGCCGCAAACATGACGGCACACCCCTACAGCGTCGAGGTGTCGATCACGAAGCGGTAGCGCACATCCGATGCCACGACGCGGTCGTAGGCCTCGTTGATCCGGTCGGCGGAGATCACCTCGATCTCGGCGCCAATGCCGTGCTCGGCGCAGAAGTCGAGCATCTCCTGGGTCTGCGCGATGCCGCCGATCATCGAACCCGCGAAACTCCGCCGCTTGCCGATCAGCGCGCCGGCCGGGACCTCGATCGGGTGTTCGGGGAGACCGAGTTCCACGAGTGTGCCGTCGAGGGCGAGCATGCCCAGGTACTTGCCGATCGGAAGATTCGCCGACACGGTGTTCAGGATCAGGTCGAAGGTGCTGCGCAGTTCCCGGAAGGTCTGCGGATCGCTGGTCGCGTGATAGTGGTCGGCGCCGAGCCGCAGGCCGTCCTCCATCTTCTTCAGCGACTGCGAAAGCACCGTGACCTCGGCGCCCAGCGCGTGCGCGATCTTCACGCCGACGTGGCCGAGCCCGCCGAGTCCGACGATGGCGACCTTCTTGCCCGGTCCCGCACCCCAGTGCCGCAACGGCGAGTAGAGGGTGATGCCGGCACACAACAACGGTGCGGCCTCGTCGAGTGCGATGCCGTCGGGAATCCGCAGGACGTAGTTCTCGTCGACGACGATCGAGGTGCTGTAACCGCCGTGCGTCGGCGACCCGTCGCGTCCGACGGCGTTGTAGGTACCCACATTGCCCCGCTCGCAGTACTGCTCCTCGCCGAGCCGGCACGGTTCGCACTCACGGCACGAGTCGACGAAACAGCCCACGCCTACCCGATCACCGACGGCGTACCGGGTGACGCCCTCGCCGACGGCCGCGACCGTCCCGGCGATCTCGTGGCCGGGCACCACCGGGAACCTCGTCCCGCCCCACTCGTCGCGCGCCGTGTGGATGTCGGAATGACAGATGCCGGCGAACGCGATGTCGATCGACACGTCGTTCGGACCGAGATCGCGCCGTTCGATGGTGGTCGGTTCGAGCGGGCGATCGGCTGCCGGCGCGATGTAGGCGTTGACCGTGGTGGGCATGCAGAACTCCTCGGTGTGATGCGGGGTCGGGTGAAGCAGGGTCTGGCGAACTCCGGGCCCCACCGCTCCCTGAGGAGGCCCGGAGCTTGCGGACGGCCCCCACCGCTCCCTGAGGAGGCCCGGAGCTTGCGGAGGGCCGTCACGAAGGGTCTCGCGACGAACCCCACCGGGCACACCCCGTGAACGGAAGAGGCCCGAGCGAGACCAACGGACTGACACGAACAGATGCGGGCCGATGCATGTGTCCGATGTGGCCAGTGTGCCCGCCGACCCCGCCGCATCGCCATAACAGCACGTCGCAGGGCCGCGTAGGCGATCCGCCGTCGCCCTATGGCACTGGATTCGCCGCCGAAGATCGTTACAATGACCGACGGTGACGATCAACAGCTCAGTCGACGACGGTCAGCGCACGCAGTTGCACCCGGTGTCCCCGATCGCCGAGCTCACGCGATTCGGGACGACCACCGCTCACGCGGCTGCGGGCGTCGGACGCTTCGTCCTCCACACGGCAGGCGACGCCCTACGGGGTCGCCCACCCGGCGCCGCCCGCGTAGCGCACGAGATCCGGACCACGTTCGAACACCTGGGTCCGACCTATGTGAAGCTCGGCCAGCTCATCGCCTCGAGTCCCGGCGTCTTCTCCGAGTCGATGTCCACCGAGTTCGAATCACTCCTGGACCGCGTGAAACCCGCCGACCCCGCACTCATGCGTGCACAGTTCATCGCCGAACTGGGCCGGGCACCCGAGGAAGTCTTCGCCACCTTCGATCCGGTGCCCATCGCGTCGGCGTCGATCGCCCAGGTGCACACCGCGACCCTGCACGGCGGCGAGGAGGTGGTGGTCAAGATCCAGCGCCCGGGCATCGCCGACCGCCTGGCCCCGGACGTCGCGATCCTCGAGCGCCTGGCCGGCCTTGCCGAGATCTCCGAGTACGGGCGCATGCTCAGCGCGCGGCACGTGGTCGAGGACTTCGCGGCCGGCCTCGACGCCGAACTGGACTTCCGCATCGAGGCCGACACCATGCGCGAGTGGTTCGCCTGCCTGCAACCGGGCCCGTACGGCGACCGAGTCCGCGTGCCGCACGTCTACGACGACTTCACGACGCAGCGCGTGCTGACCATGGAACGAATCCACGCCATCCGCATCGACGACGTCGCGGCCGTACGCGCCGCAGGCCACGACGGAGTCGCGCTGTGCCGCAACCTTCTGCTGTCCCTGCTGGACTCGGCATTCCACGGCGGTTTGTTCCATGGGGACCTGCACGCCGGGAACGTCCTCGTCGACGACGCGGGCAAGCTGGTCCTCCTCGACTTCGGCATCGTCGGGCGATTCACCCCGCGCACCCGGCGCATACTCCGCCAGCTCGTCGTCGACCTCGTGGTCCGCGGGGACTACGAGTCCGCCGGCCGGGCGATCTTCCTCCTCGGCGCCGTCCACAAGCCGGGTTCGACGTCGCAGGGCGCGGAGGACATCAAGAAGGTGACGACTCCGCTGTCGACCACCGACCTCGGTTCGATGTCCTACACCGACCTCGGGCGGCAACTCGCCGCCGTCGCCAAGGCCCACGACGCACGGCTCCCGCGTGAACTCGTCCTCGTGGGTAAGCAGTTGCTGTACGTCGAGAAGTACACGAAACTGCTGGCGCCCCGGTGGAAGGCCATGTCCGACAAGGAGATCTACGGCTACATGGCCGGCATCCTGAAGGAGGCCGAACGCGATCGTCGAGCCGCCCAGGGCTGACTCCCCGCCGCGAATCCCGGCATGTCGGACCGACTGTGGCCAACTGTGGCAAACGCGACAGTTAGGGTGGGAGCGATTAGCTGATTCCAGGAGTCACACATGAGACGTTTTGTGCCGGCAGTGCTGGCCTTCTTCGGCGCTGCGTGTATCGCGGCGGCCATCGCCATACCGCTCTACCTCGTGCCGCAGTTGAAGGTGGTTCCGCTCGATCTGGACATCACCTCTGACGCGACCACGGTGGCGGCGGACGGTTCGACTGGAGAGCGCTTCCCGGCGGTGATCTTCGACCGCTGCTCGGTGTCCGAGGATCGTGCCCGCACTCTCGAGGCGCATCTCACCCAGCAGCGACGCTCGATCATCATCGAACCGTCGGACAGCCGCCAGGCGAGCCTGCAGTCGGCGCAGACCGTGCGCATCGACCGCCTGCGCGACGCCGAGGGAACCGAGACCGAACCCAGCTTCGCGGCTGCGGGCGAGACCCGCACCTGTGAGGACGGTCTGCTGACCGCGACCATCGACCGCGTGTCGGTGAACCGCAAGACCTCGGCACCCAACGGGGCGGTCAGCTCGCTGCAGCTCGAGGCGGTCCCCGAGGGCGGCAACGTCAATGACGTGTCGGTCGCCATCGACAACCGCACCGGATACCAGTACAAGTTCGGTTTCGACGTGCAGCAGCGCGACTACCCGTACTACGACCTCAACACCCGCCAGGACTGCGCGGCGAAGTTCGAGGGCGAGGAGACCATCGACGGGATCAACACGTATCACTTCGTGTGTGACGTCCCGGAGACCGATCTCTCCAACCTCCCCAACGCGCAGGGTGAAGCAGCTCTGGGCACGATGCTGACGATGCCTGCCCGCTGGTGGGGCATCACCGGGCGCGGAGTGCGGGCGAACGACCCGATCACGATGCACCGGTACGCCGCCGCGACCCGCCACGTGTGGGTCGAGCCGGAGACCGGGACCATCGTCGACGGTCGTGAGGACCAGCACCAGTACTTCAAGTCGCCCGACCAGAGCGACGCCACCCCGGAAGCGGTGCGCGAGTTCCGGATGGACGCCCTGAAGGGCACCTTCAAGTGGACCGACGACACCGTCTCCAACCAGGCGAGCAAGGCCAGCGGCTACGTCGACCAGCTGAAGGTCGGCGGCTTCTGGGTGCCGATCATCCTCGGCATCGTCGGGGTGATCCTGTTGATCGCCGCCGCGCTGCTGCTCTTCCGCGGACGCCGCGACGACAACCGGGTCGATGACACCCCGGCGCCGACGACACCGCCCGCCGACGAGCGCGACACCACGCTGATCAATCGCGACGCACCGCCGGCCGGTGCAGCACCCGCGAGCGCCAACCCGTGGGAGCGGCCGACCGAGCAGATCCCCAAGGTCGGTGACACGCCGCCGCCCGACGACTCGGCCACGCGCACCTTCCGCAAGCAGCCGCCGCCCGAATAGGCAGCGACGCAACGACCACCGCGGGCGCATCCGGTACCACCGGATGCGCCCGCGGTGTTGTGTTTGTGGTTAAGGGGCGGTGACACACTCCTCCGTAGGCCGGCCCACCCAAGTGACCTCGACGGACGCGCGGGCACGCTACGCGTGCACGAGCTGCTCGGCCAGCAGGGGTTGCGCGCGGCAGAGTGTCTTCCGCTCCCTGAGGAGCGCCCGGAGCTTGCGGAGGGCGCGGCCAACCCCGCTCCCTGAGGAGCGCCCGGAGCTTGCGGAGGGCGCGTCACGAAGGGTCGGCGACCGAGGTTGCGAAGACCCTTCGTGACGCTCGCAAGCTCGCTCCTCAGGGAGCAAGGGGTGACGCTCGCAAGCTCGCTCCTCAGGGAGCAAGGGGTGACGCTCGCAAGCTCGCTCCTCAGGGAGCAGAGGTCGGGCTCGCAAGCTCGCTCCTCAGGGAGCAGGGGGGGGGGTGAAGCTCGCTCCTCAGGGAGCAGGGGGTGACGCTCGCAAGCTCGCTCCTCAGGGAGCAGGGGGGTCCGCACGACAAGGGCCGGTGACCCGAAGGTCACCGGCCCTTGGCAGAGGGTCTGACTCAGAAGAAGGCGGGGCGGAAGGTCTTGGCCCACGACTCCTTGAAGGTGCTCTGCCAGTAGTCCCACCAGTGCGCACCGTCCGGGGTGATCCGGGTGGTGAGCTTGACGCCCGGGACGAGCGCGAGGCGGCCGATGTAGAGCTGGCTGGAGGTCGACGCGGCGACCTCGAGCGGGATCATCTGCGCGAACTTGACGGGGTCGAAGTTGGCGCTGGCCGGGTTGACCGACGAGTCGTACTTGCTGCCGACACCGCTACCGGACGAGACGTAGACGTTCTTGCCCGCCAGGTTGCCCGCGCTCAGGAACGGGTCGTTCTGGAACCAGGTGCCCGCGGGGTAGAAGCCCCACATGTTGAACGGGTTGCCGCCGACCTCCGCGACCGAGGCCATGATGCCCTGGGTGAAGCCCGGCATGGTGACCGTCGGGTAGCCGCTGTAGGACGCGACCGCCTTGTAGAAGTTCGGGTGGCGCGATGCGAGGTTCAGCGCCGAGGTGCCCGACATCGAGAGTCCGGCGATGCCGTTGCGACGGCTGTCGCTGCCGTGGCGCGCAGCCATGTACCGCGGCAGTTCGCGGGTCAGGAACGTCTCCCACTTGTTGACACCCAGCTTGGGATCGGGGGTCTGCCAGTCGGTGTAGAAGCTGCCTGCGCCACCGAACGGGATGGCGACGTTGGTGCCCTTGCCGGCCATGTAGCGGGCGACGTCGGTGTTGATCAGCCAGCCGCTGTTGTTGTTCGGGGCACGGAGTCCGTCGAGCAGGTACAGCGTCGGCTTGGGTCCGCCGCCGGCCGAGACGATGCACACGGGCACGGTCCGGTTCATGGCGTTCGAGCGGACGTACTCGACATTGCAACCGTTGGCCGCGGAGGCCTCCGGCGGAGCTGCGACCAGCGTCGCACCCGACACGGCCACGAGAGCCACGAGTCCGGCGACGAGGCGCTTACGGGCGCGTGTCAGCATTCGTCAGTTTTCCTTTGGATCACCACGGCCGGAGCCGGCCGCTTGCGGGTCTTGCCTACCGGGTACTACTGCGGGCTTGCATACGGAGTCGTACGTAGGGGGATTGTATTGGTCCCCCCGGGCAGCGGTACCCGTCGTGCTGAAGTGTAACGGCACGATAACGCCTCGGCAAAGGCGAGAGCGAGTCCTGTGATGACATCTTTTGGTGGTGCACGTCACAGCACTCGCCGTTGAACAGCTCATTTCGTACATAGGCGGCGCATGTGGCGAATTCTTCATCTGTTCGGGCCACACATCCTCGATCTTCCCGTTACCGGTTTGCCCGGGCAACGGTGACCGTCCGATTCTCCGGTGACGGGCCGGGCGCCCGGGCCGGCCGAGGCCATCGACGTCAAGTCCGCTCGGCCCGCTCCCCGAACAACTAGGGTCGGGACGTGCACATGGACGAGTATCTGTCCGCGGACGCGACCACCCTGGCCGGTCACGTGGCCTCCGGCGAGGTGACCGCCGCCGAACTCCTCGACCTCGCACGAGCCCGCGCAGACGCGGTCAATCCGTCGCTCAACGCCATCGTGATCCGCATGGACGCCGAAGCCGACGCCCGCGTCCGCAGTGACCTCACCGGGCCTTTCGCCGGCGTCCCGTTCCTCATCAAGGACCTCGCGCAGGACTACCGCGGGTATCCGACGACCCGCGGCTCGCGCGCCCTCGCCACGCACATCGCCCGTGAACACTCCTTTGGCGTGCGCCGGTTCCTCGACGCCGGCCTCGTCGTCTTCGGGAAGACGAACACCCCCGAGTTCGGCGCGAAGGCCATCACCGAACCCACCCTCTGGGGACCGGCGCGCAACCCCTGGGACCTCGACGTGACGCCCGGGGGATCATCGGGCGGCAGTGCGGCCGCGGTGGCCGCCGGGATCGTGCCGGCGGCCGGGGCGAGCGACGGCGGCGGTTCCATTCGCATCCCGGCCGCGTGTACCGGGTTGTTCGGGCTCAAGAGCTCGCGTGGCCTGATGCCGTTCGGTCCGCAGACCGGTGAACCGCTGTTCGGGATGGGCGTCGAAGGTGTGGTGACCCGGACCGTCCGCGATGCCGCCGCACTGTACGACGCCCTGATCGGACCGACGCCGTCGTCGACCTACCCGGCGCCGCTGCACACCGAGACCTACAGCGCCCGGATCGCGACCCCGCCCCGGTTGCTGCGGATCGGGTACACCACGACCTCTGCGATCAACGCGAATCCGCACCCGGAGGCCGTCGCCGCGGTCGAGCACGCGGCGTCGACCCTGACCGATCTGGGCCACCAGGTCGAGGAGGTCGATCCGCCGCACGACGACGCCGCCCTCGCCCGCGACTTCCTCGACATCTGGTTCGCCAAGTGCGCCGCCCAGGTCGACGAGGTCCGACGCCTCACCGGCGCTCCCGACTCCCACTTCGAGGCCGACACCCTGACGCTGGCGGAACTGGGCCGGGCCGCCGGCGTCGTCCCGCTGTTCACCGCGCTCGACCACATCAACGACCACGTCCTGGCCCTCGACCGCTTCCATCAGACCCACGACCTGCTGCTGACGCCCACCCTCGCGGTACCGCCGCCGCGGGTCGGGTCGATGACCACGCCGCCGGTCCTGCAGCGGGCATCGCGGGTGGCCGCCCGCGCGCGGTCCGGCCGTGCGATCTCCCGCTTGGGGATCGTCGACAAGCTCATCTACGAGAGCCTCGGCTGGGTGCCGTACACGCAGCTCGCCAACCTTACGGGCCGGCCGGCGATGAGCGTGCCGCTGCACTGGACCGATGCCGGCCTCCCGCTCGGCGTGCAGTTCGTCGGCCGACTCGGCGCCGACGGCGATCTCCTCGCCCTCGCTGCGGGCCTCGAAGCCGCCGCGCCGTGGTTCCACCGGTACGCCGACATCGCGCTGTAGTACGGGGCTAATCTCGTCTGCGAATGCACATGTCCCGGGACCGGCCCGGTCATTTTGGCGGTGTGAGGAGATGCGGTGGCGGAGCACGGGGCCGACGCGGTGGTCGTCGGTGCGGGACTGGCGGGTCTCGTGGCGACATACGAACTCACCAAGGCCGGACGCCGCGTCGTCGTGGTCGACCAGGAGAATCGCAACAACCTTGGCGCGCAGGCATTCTGGTCGCTGGGCGGGTTGTTCATGGTGGACACGCCGGAGCAGCGTCGGCTGGGCATCAAAGACTCCGCGGATCTCGCCCTGCAGGACTGGATGGGGTCGGCCGGTTTCGACCGTGACGACGAGGACTACTGGCCGCGTCAGTGGGCCCGCGCCTACGTGGACTTCGCCGCCACCGAGAAACGGCAGTACCTCCACGACCTCGGGTTGCGCATCACCCCGATCGTCGGGTGGGCCGAACGCGGCGGCGGGTTCGCCGACGGCCACGGCAACTCCGTGCCCCGCTTCCACCTCACCTGGGGAACCGGACCCGAGGTCGTGCGGGTCTTCGCCGAGCCGGTCCTGGAGGCGGAGAAGCGCGGGCTCGTCGAGTTCCGGTTCCGGCACCGCGTCGACGAGCTCATCGTCGACGACGACGGCGCCGCCGTCGGCGTGCGGGGTGTCACGCTCGCCCCGACCGACGCCGAACGCGGCCAGGCGTCGAACCGGGATGTGGTGGGCGACTTCGAGATCCGTGCCGGGTCGGTCATCGTCACCTCGGGCGGCATCGGCCACAATCACGACCTGATCCGCAAGAACTGGCCCGTCGAGCGTCTCGGCCCCGCGCCGGAGACGATGATCTCGGGCGTCCCGGCGCACGTCGACGGCCGGATGCTGGAGATCAGCGAGACCGCCGGCGCGAACATCGTCAACCGTGACCGGATGTGGCATTACACCGAGGGCATCCACAACTGGGACCCGATCTGGCCCGACCACGCGATCCGCATCATCCCCGGCCCGTCCTCGCTGTGGCTCGACGCCAACGGCAACCGCCTCGCACCGCCGAACTTCCCCGGCTTCGACACCATCTCGACGATGAAGGCGATCCTGGCGGCCGGTCACGACTACTCGTGGTTCGTCCTCACCCAGACGATCGTGGAGAAGGAGTTCATGCTGTCGGGTTCGGAGCAGAACCCCGACATCACCGCGAAGGACGTCAAGCTGGCCGCGAAGAGCCGGCTGGCGAAGGGCGCCGCGGGACCGGTCGACGCCTTCGTGCGCAACGGCGTCGACTTCGTGGTCGCCGACAACCTCCCGGAACTGGTCGCCGGGATGAACAAGATCGCCCGCGGCCCCGAACTCGACCTCGCACACCTCGAACGCATCATCTCCGCACGCGACGCCGAGATCGGCAACAAGTTCTCCAAGGACGCGCAGCTGATGGCGATCACCAATGCCCGACAGTTCGTCGGCGACAAGATCGTTCGGGTCGCCAAGCCGCATCGACTGCTCGATCCCGAACACGGCCCGCTGATCGCGGTCCGGCTCAACATCCTGACCCGCAAGACCCTGGGCGGGCTCGAGACCAATCTCGACTCCCAGGTCCTGCGGCCGGACGGCACCGCCTTCGACGGCCTGTTCGCCGCCGGCGAGGTCGCGGGCTTCGGCGGCGGTGGCGTCCACGGGTACAACGCACTCGAGGGGACGTTCCTCGGCGGATGCATCTTCTCCGGCCGCGCCGCCGGCCGGGCGGTGGCGCGGGCCACAACGCGCCGCTGACCCGTCACCGGTCAGCGTCGAAAAGGGTTGCCTGCCCTATACATTCGCGGCACGATCTGCTGCCCCACGGTTGGTACGCATGGGCTAGTGTGTTCAGCGTGCCGGTGCCCCAGACGATCCTGACGCGGAAGACGAAGTCGGCGATCTTCCTCGTCTTCACCATCAACGACGGCGGTGAAGACGCGGTTCGCGCTGCGCTGGAAGACATCCCCGGCCTGAACAACGCGGTGTCCTCGCGGGCTCCCGAGGCGGCACTGGCCGGGATCGTGTCGATCGGCTCCGCGGCGTGGGACCGCCTGTTCACCGGCCCTCGACCCCGCTCGTTGCGGCCGTTCGTCCCCTACGAGGGCGAGGTCCACACCGCCCCGGCGACGCCCGCCGATCTGCTCGTGCACATCAAGTCCGACGACATGGGCCTGTGCTATGAACTCGGCGCCAAGATCACCGAAGCATTCGGGGACGCGGTCACCGTCGTCGACGAAGTGCACGGGTTCCGCTACTTCGACCTGCGCGACCTCATCGGCTTCGTCGACGGCACCGAGAACCCGATCGGACAGGCGGCGATCGACGCGATCACGGTCGGCGGGGAGGACCCCGACTTCGAGGGCGGCAGCTACGTCGCCATCCAGCGTTACGTACACGACCTGTCGTCGTGGAAGGACCTGAGCACCGAGGAGCAGGAAGCCGCGATCGGGCGGACCAAGCTCGACAACGTCGAGATGGCCGACGACGTGAAGCCCCCGAACTCCCACATCGCGCTGAACGTCGTCGAGGACGAGAACGGCGAGGAGATCGACGTCGTGCGGGACAACATGCCGTACGGCGACGTCTCGGGTGCCGGTGTCAACGGCACGTTCTACATCGCCTACTCGGCAGCGCCCGACGTCACCGAGGAGATGCTGCGCAAGATGTTCATCGGCGACCCACCCGGCACCTACGACCGCCTCCTCGACTTCACCACCGCGGTCACCGGGGCCCAGTTCTTCACCCCAACACTCGACTTCCTTGAAGACCTGCCACCCGCGCCCGACGCCGCACCCACGGCTTCCCCCGCCCCGACGACACGTTCCGACGGCTCGCTCGGCATCGGTTCACTGCACTGACGACACCCTTTCGACCACCGCACCAGGAGGACACCATGAACAACCTGCATCGCGAACTCGCACCGATCTCCGACGCGGCCTGGGCGGAGATCGAAGAGGAGGCGACCCGCTCCTTCAAGCGCAACGTCGCGGGCCGTCGCCTCGTCGACGTGACCGGGCCGCTCGGCTCCGACACCGCATCGGTGACGCTCGGACATCGCACCAAGATCGACTCACCGTCGCAGGGGATCACTGCCTTCCAACGGCGCACCCAGTCGCTGGTGGAACTCAAGGTCCCGTTCACGGTGTCCCGCGAGGCCATCGACGACGTCGACCGCGGCGCCAAGGACTCCGACTGGGACCCGGTCGTGGAGGCCGCGCGCGAACTCGCGCTCGCCGAGGACCGGGCGATCTTCGAGGGTTACGCCGCAGCGTCGATCACCGGTATCCGCGCCGAGGCCGCCGCCACCCCGATCCCGCTGCCCGCCGACGTGCGCGACTACCCGGAGGCGGTCAGCCAGGCGCTGAGCACACTGCGTCTGGCGTCGGTCGACGGTCCGTACGCGGTGGCCCTCTCGGCCGAGGCCTACACCCAGGTCAACGAGACGTCGAACCACGGCTACCCGATCCTCGAACACATCCAGCGTCTGTTCACCGGCGACATCGTGTGGGCGCCCGCGATCAGCGGCGCGTTCGTGATGAGCACCCGCGGCGGCGACTTCGAACTGACCATCGGCCAGGACGTGTCGATCGGCTACGACTCACACGACGCCGACGTGGTGAACCTGTACTTCCAGGAGTCGTTCACCTTCCTCACCCACAC
Source organism: Gordonia sp. SGD-V-85 (assembly GCF_001456905.1). Lineage (NCBI taxonomy): Bacteria > Bacillati > Actinomycetota > Actinomycetes > Mycobacteriales > Gordoniaceae > Gordonia > Gordonia sp. SGD-V-85. The sequence goes on along the minus strand of NZ_LNQO01000031.1, from coordinate 6,055 downwards.
CGCCGAGGCAGCCGTCGCGCTGACCGAGCCGCCGACCGTCTGAGCAGCCGCCCGCGGTCCCCGCCTGCGCGGATTACCGGTGGGCAGATACTCGGCGGCGTCCGTTGCGAGCGGCAACTAGTCTGGCGCAGGTGATCGCAGTGAACTCCGGCCGGCTCTCGCTCCCGGCGCCTACCGTTGCCTTCGGCCCGCTCGCTTCGCTCCCGGCGCCTAGATGCTGACCCGACTCGTCCGCACCTACCTCTCCCGGTACCGCATCAACGTCGCGCTCGTCATCGTGCTGCAACTGCTGGCGACCATCGCGATGCTGTACCTGCCGAGCCTCAACGCCGACATCATCGACAACGGCGTCGCCCGCGGGGACACCGGTTACATCCTGCGCATCGGCGGCTGGATGTTACTGGTGAGCGTCGCCCAGATCATCGTGACGGTGACCGCGCAGTACTTCGGCGCGCGCGCCGCCCTCGGGGTCGGGCGCGACATCCGGGGCGACCTCCTGCATCGGGTGAACTCGTTCTCCGCACGCGAGGTCGGCACGTTCGGCGCGCCGTCACTGATCACCCGCACCACCAACGACGTCCAGCAGGTGCAGCTACTCATCGTGATGAGCAGCGCGATCCTGGTGATGGCGCCGATCATGTGTATCGGCGGGATCGTCATGGGCGTCCGGGAGGCGCCGGCCCTGTCCTGGGTCATCGCCATCGCGGTGCCCATCCTCGGGGTGTCGATGGGGGCCATCATCGCGAAGATGATCCCCGGCTTCCGCGCGATGCAGGAACGGATCGACAACGTCAACCGCGTCCTGCGCGAGCAGATCACCGGCATCCGGGTTGTGCGGGCGTTCGTGCGAGAAGACTACGAACGCAAGCGTTTCGCTGTCGCCAACGACCACCTCGCCGACGCGACCCTGCACGTCGGCCGGTTGATGGCCCTGATGTTCCCGGTCGTCATGGTGATCACCAACGTCACCATCGTCGCGGTGATCTGGTTCGGGGGGCACGCGGTCTCCGACGGTTCGCTGGAGATCGGCGCACTGACCGCGGTGATGAGCTACGTGATGCAGATCCTGATGTCGGTGATGATGGCGTCGTTCCTGGCGATGATGGCCCCGCGCGCGGCGGTCTGCGCTGAACGCATCTCCGAGGTCCTCGCCACCGACACCTCGGTCCATCCGCCGACTGAACCGGTCGGTTTCGCCACCCACCCCGGTACGGTGGAGTTCGATGCCGCCGAGTTCCGCTATCCCGGCGCCGACGACCCGGTGTTGAGCGGCATCGACTTCCGCGTCGAGCCGGGCACCACGACCGCGATCGTCGGCTCGACGGGGTCGGGCAAGACCACCCTCGTCGGGCTGGTGCCGCGGCTGATCGACACGACCTCCGGCACGGTCCGGGTCGGCGGTACCGACGTCAAGCGGCTCGATCCCGACGAGCTCCGGTCGGTCGTCGGTCTGGTGCCCCAGCGGCCGTACCTGTTCTCGGGAACCATCCGCTCGAACCTGCTGCACGGTAAGGCCGACGCCACTGACGACGAGATCTGGGAGGCGCTGCGCATCGCGCAGGCGGAGGACTTCGTGTCCGCGATGCCCGACGGTCTGGACACCAAGGTGTCCCAGGGCGGGACGACCGTCTCCGGCGGGCAGCGGCAGCGCCTGGCGATCGCACGCGCCCTCATCCGGCGGCCCGCGATCTACCTCTTCGACGACTCGTTCTCCGCGCTCGACCTGACCACCGATGCGCGGCTGCGCGCCGCACTGCGCCCCGCCACCCGCGACGCCGCGGTCATCGTCGTGGCGCAACGCATCTCGACCATCGTCGACGCCGAGCAGATCGTCGTGCTCGATCGCGGCCGGGTCGTCGGGCTCGGTACCCACGACGAGCTGCGGCAGTCGTGCCCGACCTACGCCGAGATCGTCGAATCGCAGATGGCGATGGAGGAGCGCTCATGACCCGGCCCGGAGGCCCGCCGATGGCGGCCGGACCCGAATCCAAGCCTCGCTCGTTCTGGCCGTCGGTCAAACGCGTTGTCGCACAACTTGCGTCGTATCGACTGCTGATGTCGATCACGCTCGCGTCGCTGGTCGGCTCGGTGGTGCTGATCGCGATCGCGCCCCGCGTGCTGGGGTACGCCACCGACCTCGTCTTCGACGGCGTGATCGGCCGCACCCTGCCCGAGGGGCTCACCAAGGAGCAGGCGGTGGCCGGTCTCCGCGAGAGCGGTGACGACACGTTCGCCGACATGGTCTCGTCGATGAACGTGACCCCCGGCGTCGGAGTGGATTTCGGCGCCGTGGGGCGCGTGCTGCTGATCACCCTCGTGCTGTACGTGGTGTCCTCGGCGCTCGCCTGGCTCGCCGGGTACCTGCTCAACATCGTCGTCGTCGGCACCATCCGCCGGCTCCGCGACGACGTCGAGGCCAAGGTGCATCGCCTGCCGCTGCGCTACTACGACACGATGCCGCGCGGCGAGCTGTTGAGCCGGGTGACCAACGATCTCGACAACCTGTCGCAGAGCATGCAACAGACCATCTCCCAGTTCGCCAACTCGGTGCTGACGGTGATCGCGCTGCTGATCATGATGATCTGGATCTCGCCGCTGCTGGCGCTCATCGCGGTGGCCACGGTGCCGCTGGCGATCATCGCGACCGGCATCATCGCGAAGCGTTCGAAGCCGCACTTCTCGGCCCAGTGGTCGTCGACGGGCGCGCTCAATGCTCAGGTCGAGGAGGCCTTCACCGGGCATGAGCTGGTGACCGCCTTCGGCCGTCAGCGCGAGATCGAGGCGACCTTCGACGAACGCAACGAGAAACTGTACGAGTCGAGTTGGCGCGCGCAGTTCATCTCCGGCGTCATCATGCCGACGATCATGTTCCTGGGGAACCTCAACTACGTGGCGGTCGCGGTCGTCGGTGGTCTGCGCGTGGCGTCGGGCTCGCTGAGTCTCGGTGAGGTGCAGGCGTTCATCCAGTACTCGCGCCAGTTCACGCAGCCGCTGACGCAGATCGGTTCGATGATCAACCTGATGCAGAGCGGTGTCGCCTCCGCCGAGCGGATCTTCGACATCCTGGACGCCGACGAGCAGTCGCCCGACGCCGCGAATCCGAAGACGCCCGCCGAGGACAAGGGACTCATCGAGTTCGACGACGTCTCCTTCCGGTACGTCGAGGACAAGCCGCTGATCGAGAATCTCAGCCTGGTCGCACGCCCCGGGCACATGGTCGCGATCGTCGGCCCGACCGGCGCGGGCAAGACCACCCTGGTCAACCTGATCATGCGGTTCTACGACGTCGATTCCGGCGTCATCCGGGTCGACGGCGTCGACTCCACGGACATGACGCGCGACGACCTGCGCGAACGTACCGGCATGGTGCTACAGGACTCGTGGCTCTTCGGCGGCACGATCTACGACAACATCGCCTACGGCGACCCCACCGCCTCGCGAGAGGAGGTGCTCGACGCCGCCCGGATGAGTCACGTCCACCACTTCGTGCGGACACTCCCCGACGGCTATGACACCGTGCTCGACGACGAGGGCGGTGGCGTCAGTGCCGGTGAGCGGCAGCTCATCACGATCGCGCGGGCCTTCCTCGCCCGGCCCACGATCCTCATCCTCGACGAGGCGACGAGTTCCGTCGACACCCGCACCGAGCTGCTCATCCAGAAGGCGATGGCCAATCTGCGGTCGGATCGCACGAGTTTCGTCATCGCGCACCGGCTCTCCACGGTGCGCGACGCCGACGTCATCGTCGTCATGGAAGACGGGCACATCGTCGAGCAGGGCAACCACGACGAACTGCTCGCGGCCCGCGGCGCCTACTGCCGGCTGTACGAAAGCCAGTTCACCGGGGCCATCGAGGCGGGCTGAGACCCTAATGGGGGTGGATCGGCTTCTCTTTGGAGGGGATGCTGGTCCGTGTGAGCCTTCCCGGTCGGTGACCACTGCTGGACCCTGAAACGGTGTTCGGATTCCTACACGAAGACCGTGGCCCGGCCGGGTGAGGATCACCCGCTAGAACGCTTCTGGGATGTCGTGCCCCCTGAACTTGTGGGTGAGCACTGATCCATTAGGCCGCGTCAGGGTGATCACCCGAAGGTTCACACCGACGATCGTCGAAACGGACTGAAAGACGAGGTGAACGACTGTCATGATCTTTGTGGGCAACGACTGGGCGTCAGATCATCACGACGTGTGCGTGATGGATGAACACGGCACCACCCTGGCCGCCCGCCGACTACCCGAGAACGCGGCCGGCGTGACGGCGATGCATGAACTGATCGCCAGGTTCGCCCACGACCCGACTGAGGTGGTGATCGGTATCGAAACCGATCACGGCATGTGGGTCGCCGCCCTCGTCGCCGCGGGCTATCAGGTGTTCGCGATCAATCCGTTGTCGGTGTCGCGGTACCGCGACCGCCACCATGTCGGGGGCACCAAATCCGATAAGGCTGATGCGAAAACGCTGGCTGATCTGGTGCGCACCGACCGGCACAATCATCGCCTCGTCGCCGCCGACACCGTCGCCGCTGAGGCGATCACGGTGATGGCCCGCACCCATCAGAATCTGGTGTGGGCGCGCTCAGCACAACAGAATGTGCTGCGCGCTCAACTCGGCGCCTACTATCCGGCCGCGGTCGATGCCTTCGGCGACGACCTCGCCCACAAAGACTGCCTGGCGGTGTTGCGGCGCGCCCCGACCCCCCGCCAGGGGGCGGCCCTGACAGTCGCGGCGATCCGGTCGGCTTTGAAAAAGGGTGGCCGCCAACGCAATATCGACCATCGTGCCCGCGAGATCCAGCAGGCCCTACGCGGAGGCGGTCACCTGAACGCGCCCGAGGCGCTCACCGCCGCCTATGCCGCGACCGTGACCGCGACCGTGGGAATGTTGGCCGCTCTCACCACCCAGATCGATCAACTGGAAACCACTATGGCCCAGTCTTTTAGAGCGCATCCGGACGCCGAGATCTACCTGTCCATGCCCGGAGTCGGTGACATCACCGGCGCCCGGATGCTCGGCGAGTTCGGGGATGACCCCGAACGCTATGCCACCGCCAAGTCTCGCAGAAACTACGCCGGCACCTCACCACGGACCATCGCTTCGGGCAAAGGCCACGTCGTGCTGGCCCGCCATATCCGCAACACCCGACTCAACGCCGCCGCCATGTGCATGGCCCAAGGCGCGTTAACCGGCAGTCCCGGCGCCCGCGCCTACTACGACAGCCTCAAAGATCAGAAGAAATCCCACACCCAAGCCCTGCGTGCGGTCGCCAACCGGCTCGTCGGCATCCTCCACGGCTGCCTGGCCCACCGCACCCTCTACAACGAACACACCGCCTGGGGCCACCGCACCCACCTCGCCGCTTGACACCTTGCACCCCTGGGATGTCTTCGTGACGCTCGCAAGCTCGCTCCTCAGGGAGCACAAGAAGGCTCGCTTCGCTCGCACCTCAGCCTGAATCCGTGGAAGGAGTTCAGGTGGGGTGGGTTGGGGCGCGTGATCGCCTGATTGTGTTGTGGGCGTGCGGTATTCGCTGACCTGTGTCAGCTTTTTCACTGGGGTTCCTTAGTGGTGGGTGGGCGGGTGTGGTTGGTAGGTCAGGTGGTGTTGACCGCGGCCCACAACGCGGTGAACGCGTGTTGGGTTGGCCAGTGTCGGGGTAGGTGCAGCACCGGTGTTCGTGCTGGTCGCGCTAGTCGGGCGGGTACCGCGATGAGTGTGCGGCGCAGCGTTGCGCCCCGCGCGGCCCGCAGTTTGGGGGTGTTGGTGAGTGCGGCGAGGGTGCGCATCAGGTTGTGGCTGATCGCGGTCAGTGCCAGCCAGGCGGCGTTGGCACCGAACCGTCCGGAGGGCAGATGGGCCAGCGGTCCGTCGATGAGGTCGGCGAACACGGTTTCGATGATGGCGTGGCGGCGGTGGGTGAGGTCGGCGGTGACGGTGTCGTCGGTGGTGTTGGTGAAAAACGAGTGGTACCGCCAGGCGGGCATCAGGGTGTCGGTGCCGGCGGGGTGGTGGGCTGTGACCCGACGCACGATCAGGCGGGCGGTGACCGGCTGGGTG
>NZ_LNQO01000030.1:0-52878 GCF_001456905.1 Gordonia sp. SGD-V-85 | reverse complement strand
ACTCTCCGACAGCTACTTCGTGGTCGCCCACTTCCACTACGTGCTGTTCGGCACGATCGTGTTCGCCACCTACGCCGGCATCTACTTCTGGTTCCCGAAGATGACCGGACGACTGCTCGACGAACGCTTGGGCAAAATCCATTTCTGGCTGACGTTCATTGGCTTTCACCTCACCTTCTTGGTGCAGCACTGGCTCGGAGCCGAAGGCATGCCCCGCCGATACGCCGACTACCTGCCCTCAGACGGCTTCACCACGCTCAACATCATCTCCACCGCCGGCGCGTTCGTCCTCGGCGTCTCGACACTGCCGTTCCTGTGGAACGTTTTCCGCAGCTACCGCTACGGCGAGGTCGTCACCGTCGACGATCCATGGGGCTTCGGCAACTCCCTGGAGTGGGCCACCAGCTGCCCGCCGCCGCGCCACAACTTCACCGAACTGCCCCGCATCCGGTCGGAGCGTCCGGCGTTCGAACTGCACTACCCGCATATGGTGGAGCGGCTGCGCGCCGAAGCCCACGTCGGCACACGGCACGGTGAACCCAGCGAGGCGGCCGAAGAAGTCCGCCGTGCGCCGCTGACCACCGGAGACCACGAAGCATCTACAGATCCCGACCCGGAGAGCCGACCGTGAGCAACTACCCCTACCCTGCCCTCGACCAGGCCGTCCCGCGAACGCGCCGCCCGCTGACCGTTCCGCGGTGGTTCGCCATCCTCGCAGTCGGCTACACCGCGGTGATGACCTTTGCGCTGACCCTGCTCGCAGGTTCTGTCCTCGCTCAGGGCACTCCCCTGCTGCTGTGGCTGATCGCGGCGACCGCGGCAACGTGTGCGGCCCGCGGTGCGGCCGCGGTCGCGACCCGCGCAATGCAACCAGCACGAGGCCGTGCGGCGCGGCCGTAGCCGAAGCACCTCACCACCGACCCCCGCGGCCGCGGAGAGACCCGTCGCTACGCCGCGTCAGGCGAGACCACGAGCCACCGGGCCTTTCCCAAGATCACCGGGCCTGACCGAGAGCGAATCGGCTGGTGGAGCAAGGGTTAGCGGTCCCGGTCGAGCATCGGTTGGCGCTGCTCAGCACCGCACACCATGTATTTGGTACCGAACACGCAGGGTGTCGCGATAGCGCGACTGACTGGGTGTGCCGCCCGCGCAGGCAGCTGCGATCGACACGCTGAGACGAGCACCCGGTGAACAGCCTCCGCTACCGGTGGCGCAGCCAGGCGCGACACCCACGGGCGTCGAGCCGCAGCCACTGAGGAGCGAACAGGGCGTGACCGGGACTTATGCGGTAAGCCCATGCACGAGAACCGACAACACCGGAAGTGCCGCAGCCGTACACAACGCAGCACCCAGGAGGGGCAACACGCTCGCCGCAGCGTAGGTCGACTTCGTCGGCTCGATCGCGCCGTTCTCGAGCATTAGCAATCGGTAGCGCGTCGAGTGCGGCATGGGGGTCCCGGGGCCTACACCCTGGCCGGTCACATGCGCGAGTGCGCTGCGCACGGCAGCCGTGCTGGTCACCCGAGCAGCCGACATGTCGGCATCTGCTTCGATCAAGGCCGCGACTGCCGTCGGCGCCCGGCGAAACAGCGGCACAAAGGGCAGAGCACGTGCCATCACATCGCAGACCGCCAGAACGCGGTCATGCCGCGACCTCAGATGGGCGAACTCGTGCGCCAGTACTGCGGCCCGCGCCTCGGCGGGCACGTCTGTGCGCAGCGCACTTGTTGCCACAACGAAACCACTGCGCCCGCCGACGCAGTACGCCATGGGGTGGGGATGATCGATCCAGAGCACGTCGGGGGTGTCGGGTTCGGTACTGCCCACCACAGCAACGACATCGCGATGAAGACGGTGCACGCGATGCACATCGCGGGTGTGACGAGCGCACGACATCGCGGTGCGAGCGACCGCGGCGATCACCACCACGGCCACGGCAATGCCATACACCTGGCTGAAATCGTCGCGCACCGCGTGCAGGACAGCTCCCGCGCACCGAGCCAAGGTGTCAACGAAGCGTTCGGCCGGCGGCGGATCCGGCCACAACGCCGACAGCGCCGACAGAATCAACAATCCCACCGCCGTGGCGATACTGCTGACCCAGGCGGTGATCAGTACCCGCGGTGACCATCGCTGGGGCAATCGGTCGAGAACGTAGGGACCCAACACGCCCAGCACGGCCGCGCCCACCAGGTGGGCCAATGCGACGCTCACACTCTCAGCGCTTCCTCGGACGATCCGTCCGCGTCCGGGACAGGTGCTCGCTGAGGACCGCGCGCTCCTCGGGAGTAACCATCCGGGCGAAGTGCATCAGCACCGCCGTCGAATCGCCGCTGGCATCGAGCACCTGCCGCAGTGTCTGCGACGTCGCCTCCTCCCGCGACTGCAACGGGAAGTACCGATAGGCGCGGCTGATCTTCTCGCGACCCGCGAAGCCCTTCTTGTGCAGATTGGTGACCACGGTCAACACCGTCGTGTACGCCAAGTCGCGGTCGGCCAGCGCATCGACGATGTCGTGCACACTCATCGCCGCCGAAGCGCCCCACAGCACATCCATCACCGCGCGTTCCAACGAACCCAACTGAGTCACCGTCGCCTGCCTGATCGCCTCGTATTTGCTGCCAGTCTAGAACAAACTACCCTGCTTAGTAGCCGAAGCCTGGTTGCCTCAGCCCTGCTGCCACTGCCCCACGGGGGCCCTCGCATCTTGCGGTGCCGGACCCTCACCGCCTACTGAAAGCGCCCACCCGTGACCGACCTCGTTGACCACACGCACCCAACACGCCGCATCCAACTCGATGTGGGCGGGATGACCTGCGGTGCGTGCGCAGCTCGGGTGGAACGCAAACTCAACAAGCTCGACGGCGTGCGCGCCTCGGTCAACTACGCCACACGGCGAGCCACCGTGGAACTCGATACCCACGCACACGTCGCCGATGCTATCGACGCCGTGCACACAGCAGGGTATGCGGCTGCGGAACTGTCCGAGCAGGCCCCTGCCGTCAACGAAGATTCAGCGACTGCGAAGGCACTGTTCACCCGGCTGATCGTCGCGCTAGCCCTGTTCGTGCCCCTGGCCAACCTCTCCGTGGTGCTTGCTGTCGTCCCCGACCTTCGCTTTCCCGGCTGGCAAGCAGTGTTGGTGGCGCTTGCCGCGCCGGTGGTGACCTACTGCGCGTGGCCCTTCTACCGCACCGCGGTGCGCACGTTGCGGACCGGCGTGGCCACGATGGACACCCTCGTCTCGCTGGGAGTGCTGGCCGCGACCGCACTGTCGGTGTACTCGATGTTCTCGGCCGAAGCGACCTCGACCGCAGGCCAGGGGGTGTGGTCGGCAATCTTTTCCAGCGACTCCATCTATCTCGAAGTTGCAGCCGGTGTCACCGTCTTCGTGCTGGCAGGACGCTACTACGAGGCGCGTGCCCGGGCACAAGCTGTTCAAGCACTGACGGCGCTGGCCGCTCTGCGTGCCACCGACGCCCGAGTCGAGTGCGCAGGGGACACGACCATGCTCATACCCCTCGCGGAACTCAAAGTGGGGCAACGACTCATCGTGCTGCCGGGAGAGACCATTCCATCAGATGGGCAGGTGATCGAGGGCGCCGCCAGTGTGGACCTCAGCGCCATGACCGGTGAGACGACGCCGGTTCAGGTGTCAGCCGAGCAAGGCTCCACCGCCGTCGGGGGCACGACGTGCCTCGACGGGCGACTACGCGTCGAAGTCACCGCAGTCGGTGACGACACCCGCCTGGCCGAGATGATCGCGCTGGTCGACAGCGCGCAGACAGCCAAGGCTCGCGCTCAACGCGTCGCCGACCGTATCGCCGCGATCTTCGTTCCGTGTGTCATCGCCCTAGCCGCAGCCACTGTCGTGGGCTGGTCGCTCACCGGGGCGTCATGGGAGCACGCGGTGAGGGCCGCGGTGGCCGTGCTGGTCATCGCCTGCCCATGCGCGCTGGGCCTGGCCATGCCCATGGCGCTGGTGATCGCTACCGGGCGAGGCGCCCAACTGGGCATCTTCCTCAAAGGACACGCCGCATTGGAACTGTCCGGGACGATCGATGTGGTGGTCTTCGACAAGACCGGCACCCTCACCAACGGGCAGCCACACGTCACCGGCGTATACACCGTCGACGACGACAGTGCCGAGCTGATCCTGGGCTGGGCGGCGACACTCGAGCAGCACACCAGCCACCCCATCGCCACCGCTATCGCTGCCGCGGCCGGTCCGCAGTCGCTTGCCGCACCGGTCGACGAGGTGGTCACCGACGTCGGTAGCGGCGTGCGAGGGGTAATCGACGGAGTGAAGGTGCAGGTGGGTTCCCCGGCATGGATCGCCCGTAGCGCCGCGGTGCCCGCCGCGATCGACGCGCGGCGCACTGACATCGAGCGCTCTGGGGGCACCGCGGTCTATGTCGCAGCCGATGATGCAGTCCGGGGCCTGATCGACATTCGTGATGGCATCAAACCCTCTGCCCGCCAGGCGGTCGATGAGTTGCACCGCATGGGAATTCGCACGTTCCTGGTCACCGGCGATAACGCCGGCGCAGCGCAGCGCACCGCGGAGCAGGTCGGCATCGACGACGTGATCGCCGGGGTGCTCCCGGCCGAGAAAGTGGCCATCATCGACAACGTGCGCAGTAGTGGCGCCGGTGTGGCGATGGTCGGCGACGGCATCAACGACGGGCCCGCACTCGCATCGGCTGATCTGGGCATTGCGATCGGACGCGGTACCGATGTTGCTATCGGCGCCGCCGACATCGTGTTAGTGCGCGATGACCTCACCACCGTCGCTCTGGCGCTGCAACTCGCCTCGGCCACGCGACGCACGATGCGCACCAATCTGGCATGGGCGTTCGGCTACAACCTCGCCGCGCTGCCGCTGGCTGCCGCTGGATTGCTCAATCCTCTGATCGCCGGGGCCGCAATGGCTTTGTCATCGTTTTTCGTCGTCTCCAACAGCCTGCGTTTGCAGAACTTCGCGCGTATAGACCGCTGAAGGTGACAGAGGCTGGGGCTGGGCCAACTGCGAGACCATCGCAGCGACGGTGTGGGAGGTGCCGGCATCAATGGCCGTGGACTCGGACCGATCGGGTCGACGTTCGGCACGCACCCACTGCGCCAACAGCACCAAGCACACCAGCACCATCGGAATCTCGCTGATCACCGCAGCCACCACACCACCCACCCATTGCGTGCGAGCCAGATCGGGATTCCACGGTAGCTGCAACTGGCTGTAGAAAGACTCACCGATCACCGTGGTGGAGGTCATCAGCGCGATACCAAAGAAGGCATGAAAAGGCATGACGGCGAACAGCAGACCAAGCCGCGCCAGAAACGGTAACTGTCTGGGTCCAGGATCAATCCCCACAGTCACCCAGAAGAACAGGTAGCCGATGGCCAGGAACAGCACGCTCATCACGACGTGCCCCCAGTGGTAGCGCACGAGGACGTCGAACACCGGAGTGAAGTACACCAGATACGACGAGCCCACAAACAACGCGAACGCGGCAATCGGATTGAGCAGCAGCTGCAGGCCCCGCGAGCCGAGCACGATCAGCAGCGCCCGCCGGCACGCCGCGCCACCGGTGGTTCCGATCGTCGGCAGCACCCTCAACAGCAAGGTGATCGGCGCACCACCCACCAACAGGATGGGTGCGATCATGGTCAAACCCGTGTGTTCGGCCATGTGCACACTGAACAACGCGTTGCCGTAGGCCTTCAGCCCAGAGCTGGTGGACACCACCACCACAGCGCACCCCGCGACCCACGACACCGTTCGCCGGATCGGCCACCGGTGTCCACTTGCCCGCTCCCGCCGGGCGGCAACGACATAGCCCACGACACCCACCACCGCCGCCACACCCACCACGAGATCAACACGCCACAGCGAGACCAGCGATCCGACATCGGGCGGGCCAGGAAGGGAATACCCCAGGTACACATCCCAGCCCGTAAAAGGGTGGGCAATCAACCCGGGTGCGACCCTGGTGTCCATCACCGCCCAGCACGCCACGGCCACCAGTGCGGTCCCCGTGGCGAAGGCAGAAGCAGTTGCCGGCGTCACCACACCCCGGCGCAAACGCACGAGGTCGGCAATCATTAACACGGTCAGTACAGCCACCAACAACCCCGCGGCGCGACCGAACGCCGACGACCACACATCGGGAGTCCGCAGCAGCAGCGTCACAGCCACCGCGCCCGCCAGTGCCATCACATCGGCGCCCAGGACAATGCCACCAACACGCCGGTCGGCCGCCTCGTCGATGGTCGCCGACCCCAGACCACGAACCCGGAACCGATCAGCCCACCGCAGCCCCACCGACAACGCCAAGCTCACTGCGAAGACGATCACCGCGCCGGTCGTGTAGTCGTGGTCAGGGCCCTGCGCGGCATTGCCGACCACGGGCAGCGCGAGCACACAAATCGCTGCGGGAACCACCAGCGCCACCTGCATCGACCACCGCAGTGACACCGAACCGATCAGCACCACGACACCCGCTGCCGCCACGACCAGCCACGCCAGCGCCGGCAAACTCACACTGAACGCGTAACCGACCTTGCCGCTCGAGACCATCGTGCCCACAGACACGCCGGTGGTGTCTGCGGCCGCGGTGAAAGCCATGAATAGCGCAACGACCACAGAGCACCCCGCGGCGCGGCGGACGCGGCGAAACACTGGATAGACCGCAGCGTCGATGAAGCCTTGCGAGTCAGGCACGGCCGTGAGCACCATCGAGACCAGTCCCCCGAGCATCACCGCAGCCAACGCAAAGCCAGCGAAGTTGCCGACCACATCGGCGACAGCTGTGCCCGCCCCAGGATATGGATCTGCGCTTTCGACGTAGCGACTGGCGCCGGAGATCCAGGCGTAGATCACCAGCGCCACAATTAGCCCACCGACCAGCAGTGCAGCCATCAACCGGGGTACGGCTACGCCGTGCGGAGTTGACGGTGCGGTCGCCTCCGTCGACGGCTTCATATCACCCACCACCTACATGCTACTACTGCGCATAGTAATTACGGCGCACGGACTGAAGAACTGGTAGTCGCGGCTGATTCTCGGCTTGCTTGCCACCGCCTCGGTTCGCTGCGGGGCCGCGTCCGCGCGGGCCCCTACCTAATTTTTCGCAGGATCGGTTCGGGCGCCCACTCCTCATCCCCGGTCTGTCCGCTCCCCCGGGTGCGCCGCGACGCTGGTCCGCCTTCGAGATCAGTGTCGGACCAGCGTCGGACGTTGATTACCCTAGGGGGGTATGGTACCAAGGTGGGAGTGGCTCAGTTGTCACTGCCGCGGGTGGGGTCGGGATACGGCCGTCCGGGGTATCGCCAGAAGGGAAGGGCAGCATCGCTATGAGTACGTCTACCGTCACTGTCACCGGGATGACCTGCGGACATTGCGCCTCGTCGGTACGCGAAGAGATCAGCACCCTCGACGGTGTAACCAATGTCGCCGTGGACGTGGCCAGCGGCCAGGTCACCATCGACAGCTCCGCTCCGCTGGAGCGTGACGCTATCCGCAGCGCGGTGCAAGAAGCCGGTTATCAACTCGCTGAGTGAGGTCGCGGGCCGGGCCGCCCCGGTGGTGGCCCGGCTCTCCTCGGCAGCGCAGCGTCGCTGGGCGATCTCCTGACAGACAGGAACATGACAATGAACGTCCCTTCTAAGCTGGGCCTTTTCGCTGGTGCGCTGGCGGTGGTCTTCGTGGCCGCCTACACCGTGGCAGCCGCGGTGGCCCCGGACCGGTCAGGCGCTACTGGGTCGGACTCACCGGCGCACGCCGGACACCAGAGCGCACCGGCCTCGTCTGCCGCCGCGACGCCGGGTGTGCGCGGGGTCACCGTCGGGTCGGGGGGTTATCTGCTCTCCGGACTCGCAGCGCCCGCGCAGACCGGCCAGGCGGGCGTGTTGACGTTTTCGATCACCGACCCCGCCGGTTCGGCGGTCACCGACTACACGGTGGAACACGACAAACAACTGCACCTGATCGTGGTCCGGTCTGACGGCACCGCATTCCGCCACGTGCACCCCACGGTGGATGCTGCTGGGCGGTGGTCGATTCCATGGCAGTGGCAGACGGCCGGCACCTACCGGGTGTATGCCGATTTCGTTCCGGCAGCGACCGGTGAAACCCTGACGCTGACACGCACTCTCGAGGTGGGTGGCGACTATCAACCCCGCCCACCAGCCGGTGAGTCGCGGCGGTCGGAGGTGGCCGGGTTCCAGGTCGAGCTGACCGGTGAGCTGCACGCCGGCACCGACTCAGAGCTGACTGCGACCGTGAGTCGCAACGGTCAGCCGGTCACCACCTTGCAGCCGTATCTGGGTGCCTTCGGGCATCTGGTGGCGTTGCGCGATGGCGACCTGGCCTACCTGCACGTGCATCCCGAAGGCTCGACACCCACGCCAGGGCAGTTGTCCGGGCCGCAGGTGAGGTTCGCGACGAACGCACCGACACCGGGCCGCTACCTGCTCTATCTCGACTTCCAGGTCGACGGACAGGTACACACCGCGACATTCGTCGTCGACACCGCTGCAGAGCGTGTTCGAGCAAGCGCGACATCCTCGTCGTCTCCGGCGTCGTCTGCGTCGGTCCCGCCTGAGCACGCCGGGCACTGACCGCCCGTCATCCATCCCGCCGGCTCAACCCACGTCTTGGAGTCCTCATGACCACCACCTCCCCGTCCCGCTCGGCCGGGTCAGACATCGAACTCGCCGTCAGCGGAATGACGTGCGCGTCGTGCGCGATGCGTATCGAGCGCAAACTCAACAAGCTCGACGGTGTCAGTGCCACAGTCAATTACGCCACCGAGAAGGCGCGTATCACCACCTCGGGTGATCTGGATCCGCAGCTGCTGATCACCGAGATCGAGAACGCCGGCTACCAGGCCACGCTTCCGCCGTCGGCGCAGACCGATCACGATGCGAGCGCAGCGGCGACCGATGAGGCCGCCAGCGACCCCGAGCTGCAGGCATTACGCACTCGTCTGATCGGCGCGGTGGTGCTGTCGGTACCGGTCATCGCGATGGCGATGATCCCGGCGCTGCAGTTCACCTATTGGCAGTGGGCCTCGTTGACCCTGGCCGCCCCGGTCATCGTGTGGGCGGCGTGGCCGTTTCACCGCGCGGCCTGGGTGAACCTGCGTCACGGCACCGCCACCATGGACACCCTGATCTCAGTGGGTACCGGTGCGGCGTTGCTGTGGTCGTTGTACGCCCTGTTCTTCGGTACCGCCGGCACACCCGGGATGACCCATGGCTTCAGTTTTACCGTGGCGCCCTCCGACGGAGCGGGCAACATCTACCTTGAGGTGGCCGCCGGGGTCACCATGTTCGTACTCGCGGGCCGCTACTTCGAGAAACGCTCCAAACGGCAGGCCGGTGCAGCGCTGCGGGCGCTGCTGGAACTCGGCGCCAAAGAGGTCGCCGTCATCAAAGACGGCCACGAACAACGGATCCCGATCAACGAGTTGTCGGTCGGCGAGGAGTTCATCGTGCGGCCGGGAGAAAAGATCGCCACCGACGGTGAGATCGTGTCGGGCACCTCGGCGATCGACGCCAGCATGCTCACCGGCGAATCGCTGCCGGTCGAAGTCGGTCCGGGCGATACCGTCACCGGGGCAACGGTCAACGCCGGCGGGCGGCTGCGCATACGCGCCACCCGCATCGGTGCCGATACCCAGCTAGCCCAGATGGCCACCATGGTCGAACACGCCCAGTCCGGCAAGGCCCATGCCCAGCGGCTGGCCGACCGCATCTCGAGCATCTTCGTGCCCGTGGTCATCGCCATCGCTGTCGCGGTCCTGGGCGCCTGGATCGGGGCGGGTTATCCCATCGAGGCAGCGTTCACTGCTGCGGTGGCCGTGCTGATCATCGCCTGCCCCTGCGCGCTGGGATTGGCCACTCCGACCGCCCTGCTGGTCGGTACCGGACGGGGAGCCCAGCTCGGCATCCTCATCAAGGGACCGGAAGTCTTGGAGACCACCCGCACGATCGACACCGTGGTCCTGGACAAGACCGGCACCGTCACGACCGGTCAGATGACGTTGCTGCACGTGCACACCGATGCCAACACGTCCGACCGCGAAGTACTCGCCCTCGCCGGTGCGCTCGAAGACGCCTCCGAGCATCCCATCGCCACCGCCATCGCCGACGCGGCACGCACCGAGCTCGGCGCCCTGGCCGAGGTCGAGGAATTCACCAACATCGAAGGTATGGGAGTGCAGGGCACCGTCGAGGGCCATGCAGTCCTCGTCGGACGCGACAGCCTGCTCGCCGACTGGGGACTGTCGCTGGACGATCCCGATCTGACAACTGCCCGCGAATCCGCGCAAGCCGCAGGACAAACCGCAGTGATGGTGGCCTGGGACGGACAGATCCGTGCGGTGCTGGTCGTCGCCGACGCCATCAAACCCACCAGCGCCGCAGCCGTCGCCCGACTGCAGGCCATGGGGTTGACTGCGGTCCTACTCACCGGTGACAACCAGAAGGCCGCCGAACACGTCGCACGCGAGGTCGGCATCTCCACCGTGATCGCCGAAGTCCTACCCGCCGACAAAGTCCAGGCCGTCACCGCACTGCAGAACGACGGCAAAGTCGTGGCCATGGTCGGCGACGGGGTCAACGACGCCGCAGCGCTGGCCTCGGCCGACCTCGGCCTGGCCATGGGCACCGGCACCGACGCCGCCATGCATGCCGCCGACATCACCCTGGTCCGTGGCGACCTCAACGCCGCCGCGGACGCGATCGCCCTGGCCCGCAAGACGCTGGCGACGATCAAGACCAACCTGTTCTGGGCCTTCGCCTACAACGTCGCCGCCATCCCCCTCGCCGCACTCGGGTTGCTCAACCCCATGCTCGCCGGCGCCGCGATGGCCTTCTCCAGCGTGTTCGTCGTCAGCAACAGCCTGCGGCTTCGTGCCTTCACCTCACGCACCACACCCGGTGACGACAACCGCACCTCCCACACACCCTCGACACATACCCCCCAGGGGTATAAGGTGGCGTCATGAACGAGCACACCTCTGCTGAACACGCCGGTCACACGGCCGCCGATCAGCACCACCACGGCCAGGTTGAGCACCACGAGGCGGTGCTCGATCACACCGGACATCACCACCCCGATTCCTCTGCCGGACAACGCCATCACGGTTCCGACGACCACGCCGGTCACGACAGTCACAGTGGTCATGCCGGTCACGGCGGTCACGGGCACGGCGGGCATGGTGACCATGTGGGCCAGTTCCGGCAGTTGTTCTGGATCATGCTCGTCCTCGCAGTGCCGGTCGTCGCGTTCTCACCGATGTTTGCCATGCTCATCGGCTATCAGCTGCCCGATACCGGAGTGGTCCAATGGATTTCCCCGGTACTGGGCACGGTGATGTTCGCCTGGGGCGGGCGTCCGTTCCTGTCGGGGGCCGTAAGTGAATTACGCTCGCGCACACCGGGCATGATGTTGCTGATCGCTCTGGCGATCACGGTGGCCTTCGTCGCCTCGTGGGGAGCCAGTCTCGAGGTTGTGCACCATGAACTGGACTTCTGGTGGGAACTGGCCCTGCTGATCGTCATCATGCTGCTCGGGCACTGGATCGAGATGCGGTCGCTGGCCCAGACGACCTCGGCGCTGGACTCGTTGGCGGCACTGCTGCCCGATGAGGCCGAACGCGTCGAGGGCGACCAGATCACCACGGTTGCTCCCAGTGAGCTGCAGGTCGGAGATGTGGTGATCGTGCGCCCTGGTGCCAGCGTTCCCGCCGACGGCCGCGTCATCGACGGAACCGCCGAGGTCGACGAATCGATGGTGACCGGTGAATCGCGCACCGTCCGCCGTGGCGTAGGTGATCCGGTCGTCGCCGGAACGGTGGCCACCGATTCCGGTCTACGCGTGCAAGTCACCGCGACCGGTGAGAACACTGCGTTGGCCGGTATCCAGCGGCTGGTCACCGACGCCCAGAATTCGTCGTCACGTGCGCAACGCCTCGCCGATTCCGCGGCCGCGCTGCTGTTTTGGTTCGCACTGACCGCTGCGGTCATCACCGCGATCGTGTGGACGGTGATCGGTCAACCCGATGACGCGGTCATCCGCACGATCACCGTGCTGGTCATCGCCTGCCCGCACGCACTCGGGCTGGCCATACCGCTGGTGGTCGCCATCGCCACCGAACGCGCTGCCCGCGGGGGAGTGCTGATCAAAGACCGCCTCGCCCTGGAAGCTATGCGCACCGTGGACGCAGTGCTGTTCGACAAGACCGGAACCCTCACCAAGGGGGAACCGACTGTGATCGCCGTCGAGCCCGCCCCTGGTAGCGACGCCGAGGACGTGCTGGCCGCCGCTGCCGCCGCCGAAGCGGACAGCGAACACCCCCTGGCCCGGGCGATTGTCGCCGCCGCCCGAGACCGGGCCCTGCAGATCCCCTCGGCCACCGAGTTCACCTCCTCACCCGCGGTCGGGGTCAGCGCCCATGTCGAAGGGACGGTCGTGCGGGTCGGCGGGCCGCGCATGCTCGAGGAGCACCGCCGGCACGAACTCGCCATCGCCGAGCAGTGGCGCGCCGACGGGGCCATCATCTTGCACGTCGTGCGTGACGACGAGGTCGTCGGCGCGATCAAACTCGCCGACGAAGTACGTGCGGAGTCCCGCCAAGCCGTCGACGCCCTGCACCAAGTGGGCGTGGCGGTAGTGATGATCACCGGTGATGCCGAAGCGGTCGCGCACAGCGTCGCCGCAGAGCTCGGTATCGACCGGGTCTTTGCCGGGGTGCGCCCTGAGGACAAAGCCGACAAGGTCGCCGAGTTGCAGCGCGAGGGCCGCAAAGTCGCCATGGTCGGCGACGGCGTCAACGATGCCCCCGCACTCGCTCAAGCCGACGTCGGCATCGCCATCGGCGCGGGCACCGACGTCGCGATCGCCTCGGCCGGAGTCATCCTCGCCAGCGATGACCCGCGTTCGGTGCTCTCGGTGATCGAACTGTCCAAGGCCAGCTACCGCAAGATGAAGCAAAACCTGTGGTGGGCAGCGGGATACAACCTGATCTCGGTGCCACTGGCTGCCGGGATCCTCGCCCCGATCGGATTCGTGCTGCCCATGTCGGTCGGTGCCATCCTGATGTCGGCGTCCACGGTGGTCGTGGCTCTCAACGCCCAGCTCCTGCGCCGCCTGGACCTACGCCCGCAGACCAGCACCACCCACGCGCTGCACGACACCCGCCCCACAGCCAGCACTGGGTAAGGAAACAGACCCTTGAAAAGGAGATGATTGTCCGATGACGACATCGTCCGCACCGGAGAACGAGTGCGCACATACCGCGCACGGCTACATCAGTGACAAAAGCCGCTACCTCGCGCGACTCAAACGCATCGAGGGCCAAGCCCGCGGAATCCACCGCATGGTCGATGAAGAGCAATACTGCATCGACATCCTCACCCAGATATCGGCGCTGACCAAGGCGCTCGAAGGTGTCGCGCTCGGCCTGCTCGACGACCACCTCAAACACTGCGTCCTCGACGCCGCCCAGGCCGGCGGCGCCACCGCCGAGGACAAGATCGCCGAAGCCTCCGCCGCCATCGCCCGACTCGTCCGTTCCTGATCCCCACCCGCACAACCGATCACGCCCGACCCTCGGCGCGGACGCATCCGCTCACGTCCGTGGCTGTCGCACCCACTGCGGCACCACCGGCCCGCCCGGGGCCGGGCGTTCGGCCTCGGCATCAACGGCCAGCACCACCCCACGCTCGGCCAGCCACTGTGCGGGATCGACATTCACCCCGGCGGGATCGAGAACCTCGAAATGCAGGTGCGGGCCGGTCGACACACCGCGGTTGCCCACCGTGGCCACGATCTGTCCCATCCGGACCCGGGTGCCCTGCTCGAGCAGATTCTCATCGTTGTGGCCGTAGGTGGTGATCGTGCCGTCATCGTGGCGGATCCGCATCCACAAGCCGAAGCCTTGCGCTGGGCCGGCGGTGATGATCTCCCCATCGGCCACCGCGACAATCGGAGCACCCAGATCGTTGCCGATGTCGATGCCCTGATGGCCGCGCCCATCCCCGAACGTCGAGGTGATCGAGCCGGCAGTAGGCGCCACCGCACCCCCGCTCCCCGGCACCGCAGCACCCGGAGCCCCCGGTTGTGGTTGCGGCCCATGCGGGACGCTGGGATCGTGCGGCACCAACGCCGCCACCAACGTTGCCACCAGACGAGCCAGCGGCAACGCATCGATGATGCGAAAGCCACTGAGCGGATCGACAGTCGAACCAAACGCGCCGAAACACTCCAACGCGGCCACACTGCCGCTGTCGCTGCTCCCGGACTGCGCATGATCACGTAAACACGACGACGCATGCTTGATCGGCTCACCCAAGCTCGCTGCCGCCGCACCGCCCAGCGCCGCCTTGACCGTGTCCTGCACGAGAACCACCAGCTCCCGGGCGACATGGTCATCGGGTGCGGCCGCCGCGGGCAGCACCGGCGCCCACGCCACACCCACTGCCGTCGCCACCGCGACCACCATGAGCATCCACCGCCCGTTCACTGCGCCCGCGAACGAAGCCACCACCATGTGCATACCGTCGAACCCTTCTGACGTCGACGTCGACCACCACTCGGGCGGATCGAATCGATGCCGAAAGTCCACGCCGAGAGAGCGACGCCCAGCATCACACCACGCACACCACCAGCCCCACCAGTCACACAAGTTCCCACGACTGCAGCCGTGATTTTCGTCGCGAGACATGCTTCCCGCAGGTCAGTAGGGGAAAGGCAAGGGCCCGAACCGCACCGAACTACTATCGTGGCTAGTAGAATTGTTATCGAAGCGCCACCTTGCGGGGCGTCTGAAACAAGGAGGACAGATGTCGACAAAGCGCGCGCGCATCATCATCGGGGCATCAGCGGCGGGCCTGCTGGTGTTGGCGGGCTGTTCCGACTCCGAGGGACAAGACCACTCCTCGATGACGGGAATGGTCACCACCACCTCGATAGCGGCACCATCCTCTGTGGCCGACATGGGCGAGCACAACGCGGCCGACATGACCTTCGCCCAGGAGATGATTTCCCATCACTCACAAGCGATCACGATGAGCAACATCCTGCTCGACAAGAACGACATCAATCCCGAGGTCGTCCGACTGGCCCAGCAGATCAAAGCCGCCCAGCAGCCCGAGATCGACCAGATGAAGTCCTGGGTGACCACGTGGGGAGCTTCGATGAGCTCGAGCTCGCAGGGCCACGACATGAGTCAGATGAGTGCCGGGGAATCGATGTCGCCGTCAATGGGCGGTCACGACATGCCCGGAATGATGACCGAACAACAGTTCCAACAGCTGCGCGAGGCCCAGGGAACCGCGGCGGCTCGCCTCTACCTCACACAGATGATCGAGCACCACCGCGGCGCCGTCGCCATGGCCAAGACCGAGATCCAGGACGGGAAGAACCCCGAAGCCATCGCACTGGCGCGAAAGATCATCTCCGACCAGGAATCGGAGATCGCCGAGATGCAGCGACTACTCGCCGGCCTGTAGTGGCCCAGCCGCACCCGCCCGACGGCCTCGAGCAAATGACACGCTCGCTTTCACCATCACAGCAGGCAAGCTACCGCCACCAGCGCCGACACGGCGCCGGTGGCGGTGACGACGGTAGGTAGGACAACAACCCCTGCAACCGTGGCAGCGGCCATTGCGTGGTGACCACGTGACACACATCGCCGACCGTCATAGAGCCGGTGCAAACGCGGCGTCACACTCGCAGAATCACTGATCGACAACGCCCCCGCCGGAAAATCCGACGACCCGGCCGATCGGGCCAGCGTTCCCAACGCCGAGCACACTGTCCGGGTGCCGACCTGTTCGGCCGCCCGTGCATCAGCGGCCTGCTCGACAAGTGTCGCCACCTCATCAGCACCGCGAGCGAACAGCGGAATGAACGGCAACGCTCGGCCCAGAACCCCAGCGAGCAACACGATCGCGTGATGCCGCTGGCGTCGGTGTGCGCGTTCGTGAGCCATCACAGCATTCAGTTCAGCGCCGGTCAGAACGTCCTGCAAACCCGTCGTCGCAGCGATCCCCGCGTTGCGGCCCGGCAAACAGAAGGCCATCGGCCGCTGATCGCTGAGCCACCACACATCAGGAAACCGATCACAACGTTGGCCAACCAGACGTAACGCTTGCAGATAGTGCTCGCGTGCCCGGCCCATTGCGACCGCAGCACGTGCCACCAAGGACACCACCCAAACGGCCGCCGCCACCGTGCTGGCCAGCACCGCGGCCCCAGCCACGGTCTCCACCTGGGCCGGCGCGCCATGAGACAACACACGCAGGCAGGAGGCCACCGCCGACAACTTATGCACGCCGAAGTGGTTCGGCACCACCAGCACCGACACCGCAGCGACCCACAACGCCGTGAACATCGCCTGGGCGGCCGGCCACGCCACCAACACCCACCGAGCATCGATGCGTGGCTGGATACGCACCATCCACCGCGGCCACCACCAACCCAGCAGAGCCGCTGCAGCCACCAGCACCACCGCCATGCTCATCAGCGCCAACCCATCTCGCGCCAGGCGCCGACGGTGTTCAACTCGCTGGGACCGTTCTCCATCAATCCTTCTTCCCTCGCCACACGGCACTGCACCCAAGTATGACCGGAACACACGCCTGCATGCCCCAAGAAACTCGGCACCGCAACCCCTAGAACGCTCCCTACTAACGGAGATAGTATTTAGAGTCGATGTGGACAGGGGTCATAGTGAACCTCGCCGACAAGGGAGCGTTTCGGGTGGTCACAGGTTTCGAGCACGTCGATGATGAGCAGCGGCGGTACCGAAAGGCCATGCGAGAGGTCCGGCGGGCGCCAACACCCCACTCAGCGCACACTTTCTTCGCCGAAGCACATGGCCTCTGCACGACGAACCGCCGACGGCACGTCACCGCTCATCTAGGCATGGCGCGCCAGCTGGCGAAACTCGGCGACAATCGAGGATCGATACACCACACGGCCGCAGCAATTGGCGTTGCCGCCAAGATTCGAGCCTGCCCTAGGTGACATGGCTGGCCGATCGTGCATGGTGCGTCGCCGACCCGCAATTCGCCACCATCGGTGCCAGTGCCGCCGCAATCACCGACACCCTTGCCGACTCGAGGATCGATACCGTCGACGACGACCCAAGAGTCGATCCCCCGCGCTACCTCTGATGGCGGAGCGGCAGCACAGCGGATCACCAGCTACGACGTCGTAAGGTACATTTTCGGCGAATTGCGGTGTATAGCACTATCTTTCGTCACCAGTGACGATAGTGAACGGGAATCACGGGGCCGAACGCCCCGGCTGATGTACATTTGCAACAGCGAACCGGATCACATTGGTGGCTCTTAGAGCGCGCCGATGGTGATGTTGTTCGTTGCACGCCAGCAGCTTTGGCTACTTGTGACTGCGTCTGACCGCAGCTGGCTCGCGCGCCGCGAACATGCTTGCCCAGTTGTCGACTACAGCAAAGATCCGGTTTGCTAATGTGGCGACGCGTTCTTCTGAGTTGCCACACCCAGCCGAAGACCGTTCTCACAGGATCGGAGGGGAGGGCGGTGAGGCCCCCTACTGTGCAGTCCCTCTCCCCTCCGTCCTGGGTCCGAGGCCGCGTGTCACCCCATGCAGGGAAGGTCAGTGCCCGATCTTATGAAGTAGCTGCGAGGCCGGCATTTTCAGAGCTTTGGCGATGCGCGCCAGGGTGATGATGGTTGCTCGCCGCGATCCGTCTTCCACGCCGCGCAGCATGTTGCGCTCGACGCCGGCCTCGAGACCCAGGGCCCGCTGACTGAGGCCCAGTTCCTCGCGGCGGGTCGTGATCGCTTCTCCGAGAGCGCGTAGCAACGCAGGTTCGTCGATGTCGACGGCCATGACGGCTCCTCCTCCCCTATCGCCCGCCAGGTCGGCGGGCGCACTCGGCGTGGCTGAGCCTACCGGCGAGGTCGCCGCGGGCGGCACTACGACGGCGGTGCGCCCGGTCGGCGCGGGACAGCTGCTCACTGCGCGGGTTTCACGATCGTCAGGGTCAGCTGGTCGTCGTCGATGTGCTCGTCGAACTCCTCGACAGCCAGCCAGTGGTCACAGTAGTACTGGTCGCGGCCGGAATCGTCCATCGCCGCCCACTGCTCAGGCAGCGGGCCGACGTAGCGCTGCACCCGGCGGACCAGATACGACCGCTCGACAACCTCGGTGCGCGCCAGCTCGGGCATCGCTTGCTCGACCAGCCCGACAAGGGCGGCAGCCGCGTCATGTTCAGCGTCGACACTGCCTGCGAGGTCGCAGGCTCGGCGCCACTGCTCGATGCTTGCGGCGATCGCTCGCGCATGAACGCTCATCGGTGTTGCCGCGCAGGTGTTTTCGGTGGTCGTTGCCATGTGCTGCTCCTTCTTACGCCGTGCCGTAATGGTTGCCTATAGGCTACCGCTGATGGTAGTCTATAGGCAACCACCACGGATGGAATGGGCGAGGAAGCGACGATCATGGGGCACATCATCTCGAAGACAGCGGAACATCGACCGGCGCTGCGTCGCAGACGATTCCGTCACGACAACCCGACCGCGCTGGACTTGTTCTCAGGATTTGGCGGATTCACCCAGGGCATCGAGGCCGCAGGATTCGACACCATCGTCGGGGCCAACCACAACCGCTACAAGGTCGAGGTGCACGAGGCCAACCACCCGCACGTCGAGCACTGGATCGCTGATCTGATCAACACCGACTCCGACACCTACCACTCGGTGCGCGAACTCCCGGCGGCCGATCTGCTGGTCGCGGGGGTGACCTGCACCAACCATTCCCAGGCCAACACCCAACGTGCCTACGAACAGGGTCTGACGTTGTTCGACCTCGACGACCCCGAGTTCGAGGAACGCGCCACCCGATCCGAGCGGGACCGCGCAACGGCCAACTGCGTGCTGCACTACGCCGATCAGCACCACCCGCTGCTGATCCTGGTCGAATGCACCACCGAGTTGCAGTCTTGGGGACCAGCGGTGCCCGGGCGACGCAAGGTCGGCGACGGGTCGACGTATCGGTGGTGGCTGCGCGAGATCACCAAGCTCGGCTACGAGCACAAGGTGCTCTACCTCAACTCGATGTTCTTCGGCGTCCCCCAGAGCCGGGACCGGCTCTACATCGTGTTCTGGGACCGCACGCTGCCCGCTCCCGACCTCGATCACCGCCCCCAGGCGTGGTGTGGCCCCTGCGATGAGGCTGTCGAGGCGATGTGGGCGTGGAAGACCGGCGTGCCCGCCAGCGGATCGGTGCGCTACGGCAAGCAGTACAACTACCGTTGCCCGCGTTGCTTCGGTGAGGTCTCTCCCACCGCCACACCGTCGTTGACGGCCTTGGACCTCACCCACCTGGGCACCCGCATCGGCGAGCGGACCAAGCCGCTGGCCCCGGCGACCATGGCCCGTGCCGAGCGGTGCCGCCAGAAGTTCGCCGAGTTCCCCGCTGTGCTGATGCCGGCCAAGGCCCAACGCGGCGTGGAACGCCATCCGCTGCAACCGATGGCCACCCAGACCTCGCAGCAAAAGACCGCGCTGCTCAGTACCGGCGCCATCATGGTCGCCGCCGGAAACACCTTCGAGCGCCCCGGATCGCAGTGCCGGACCCGGACCCTGGGTCAGCCGCTGTGGACCCAGCCCGCCACCAACACTACCGGCCTGCTCACTCCCCCGGTCGCGATGGCCATCAACAACTTCCAGGGCGCACCACGCGGCCTCGACGAGGCGCTGCCCACCCAGGGCGGTTCGGAGACCCTGAGCATCGTGTCCTCGGGTGTGGTGCCCTTCCGCAAGCACACCACCCCGACCAGCCATGCCCAGGCCATGCCGACGATCACCGCCGAACAGACCCCCGGCCTGCTCACCGCGACCGGCGACCCCGCCCTGCTCGCAGGCTGGTTCAAACAGAACGGCAGCACCGGCACCGAAACCGCCGCGCACCCGCTCACCGACCCACTGGGCACCCTGACCAGCCGCGACACCACCGCCCTGCTGGCCTCCCACTGGCGCGACGCCCTCGCCGACATCCCGCTCGATGAGTGCTTCTTCCGCATGATGACCCCGCACGAGGTCGGCCGCGGCTGCGGATTCGACCCCGACTTCGGCGACCACAAAGGCACCTTCACCGTGTGGGGCAAAGGCCGCGACCAGATCGACGGCTACGGCAACGCCGTCACCCCACCAGTCCCGCTATGGATCGGCACCCGCCTACGCGAAGTCCTGCACCCCACCAGCGGATGACGACGTCGACCGCCCCGGCACACCGTGACCACTGTGCCGGGGCACGCGGGCCAGTCTGCACGGACGGGCCGCGCTCGGACAGCTCGGAAAGCCTCACCGATCACTCCCGTTGCTATTATTGCTGCATGATCGACGCTGGCCGGTGGGGCGCGATCCGCGGGCTGGCGGATCGCCAGTTCGGCCTGTTCACCACCGCCCAAGCCCGCAACCTCGGCGTCGCGCCCTACGTCCTGGCCCGCCTCGCTGCCCGTGAGGCCATCGTCCGGGTCCACCACGGCGTCTACGAGATCCCCGAGTCCACGGCCTGGACAACCCTCGGCGACTGGGCGGCACAATGGTTGGCGCTCCACCCCGCCGCCGACATCGAGGAACGCCGCACACGCCCCGACAGCGTCGTGAGCCACGCCGCCGCCGCCCAAGTCCTGCGCCTGGGCACGATCACCGCATCCGGGCTCGAGCTGAGCAGCCCCCACCGCATCAACGTCCGCGACCCGTCGGTGCGCACCTGGCGCCGGTCGATCGGTGACCGCGCCCACGACTGGGACCTCGTCGACGGACTACCGGTCACCACACCCGCGCGCACCGTGGCCGACCTGCTCCTCACCCACGGCGACGGCGGACACCTCGGGACCGCGCTGCACACCTGCCTGACCGAATCGCTGGTCGACGCCGACGAGCTGATCGCGGCGTGTGATCGGGCCGCGCCGCGCTGGAACTACGCCTCCGGTGCTGACCTGTTCGCCGCGCTGCTCGATCAGGCCCAGATGCCGGCCGAACCGGTGCTGGTCGGCTGATGGCGTATGCGTCCGAAGAGGCCTTCCGCGCCGGGCTGAAAGCCCGCCTGTCCGCCGAAGCGCGGACGAGCAGGTTCAGCCGCGACGAGCTCGCCCAAACCGTGACCCTCCAGTTGTTCCTGGCCCGGCTGTTCCGCTCCCCCGACGCCGACCAGTGGATCCTCACCGGCGGCACCGCCCTGCAATTCCGGGCACCGACCCAGGCCCGCCCCACCGCCGACGCCGACCTAGCCACCCGCCTCGACGCCGAACACATGCAACACTCGCTGCGCCAGGCCGCCCACCCCGGACCCGGCGACTTCGGCGAGTTCGACATCACCATCACCGCAACCCGTAGCCCCGGCTTGTTCGCCGGACGTATCCGCTACAACATCGCCGGACAACGATTCTCCGACGCCACGCTCGACCTCGCCACCCACCGGGAGATGCTGCTACCGCCCGAGACGATCAGCCCGCGCCCGGTGCTCGCGCTCGACGAACTCGACCCCATGCCCGTCATCCGGATGCAGGCCGCCGCCGAAGCAGTCGCCGACAAGGTCGCGGCCCTCTACGAGCTGCACGGCACCCACGGCGACACCCCCTCGACCCGCGCCCACGACCTGGTCGACCTCGTCATCCTCGCCCGCACCCAATCGTTCGACGCCGAACAGCTGCACGCCGCGATCCGCCACCAAGAACAGCGCCGCGACCTGACGATCCCGATACCGTTGGTTCTGCCCAACCCGACCTGGGAACGTGACTACCCCCAACGCGCCGCCCACAGTGGCCTACCCGCGCACCTGCACCACCCCGACGCCGCGCTCACGGCCGCCAACAGCCTCATCGAACCCGTCCTGACGGGCGCGACCGGGAACGGCCAGTGGAACCCCGACGACGGAGTCTGGACCTCGCAGAGATCACGCTCGATCGGAGAACTGCTCGGCGACACCCGCGCACCACACGCGGCGCCACGCACACCCGCACACGAGGCCCCGCCGGGGCCATCGGCGCATAGCACCGAACGCTCCCACGACCACGGACCCGAACTTTAGATTTGACCCGCGGGCCCGGCACCAAAACGGGCACAGCGCAGCGAAGGCAGGAGGACGCGATGCGTGAGGTGTTCGGTGAGTGGTACACCTATGGCGACGATGAGCGCGGCGATTTCGTCACTAAGGCCAGAATTGCACTGGATGCCAACGTCCTACTCGACCTGTACCGGATATCGAAGGAGTCGCGCGAGAAGATCCTCGCCCAGCTCGAACGGGACGAGATCCGTCCGCGCCTCTTCCTTCCCTACCGCGCCGGCCTCGAATACCACCGTCAACGACTGTCTGTCGCAGACGATCACGCCAAGCAATACGCCAGCGCGACGAGCATCATCACGAGGGTCAAGAAGAACGGCGCCAATAGTCCACTCCTGCGGGAACTTCGCACGGCTGTCGAGGGTGTCAAGGACACGGGAGTGCAGAAGCGACTACTCGACGCGGTGGACGCGGCATTCAAGACAGCCGCGACGGAGGTCGAAGAAGCACTACGGACTGAGCGAGAGTCGAACATCCTCCACACCAAGCAAATTCAGGCAACTGACCCCATCCGAGACCGTATCGAGAAGCTGTTCACCGATCCCGGTCAGGTCGGTCGGCGGCGGACATCGACCGACCTCCGGGCATGGGAGGACCAGGCACGTGCCCGCCTCGCCGCTGCCATACCGCCGGGGACTGGAGCCGATGAGGCCAAGCAGGACGGCGGGATCGGTGACCCGCTCATCTGGATGGAGATGATGGACCTGGCCAAAACTGACGAGCAGGACGTGCTGTTCGTGAGCAACGACATGAAGGCAGACTGGCGTCACATCGTCGACGACGAAGACTTCGGGACATTGCCCGACCTCCGACGGGAGTTCGCTGACGAGACCGGCCAGCGCTACCACCACGTCAGTACCGACACCTTCCTCCAGGACCTCAACAAGTACCTCAACGCCGACGTCGGAGATGAGGTGATCGACGAGGTCAAACACACGCGGGTCACGCTCTCCCCCACGATTGAGCTTCCAACCCTGCGGGTCGCAGACCTTTACCCCGATCTAACCGCCCGCAATGAGGAGATGTACCGCAACGCGGTTCGGGGGGTTAACATGCCGACAGCGCAGGAGCTCAACGCCATAACCGGATTCAGGTCCTCCGGTATTTGGGAGACACTGCGAAATCAGTTGGCTCATAACCAATTATCAGAGTTATCAGAGTTCACGCGTTCCCCAGAGTTCCAACGATTGATCTGGACAGCCCAACCGTCCGATCGAGCCAAACCAACCGACGACGGGCTGCCCGACGATGACGACGGGCTGCCCGAGGATGACACGGAACCGGGATCAATAGGCGACTGACGCGATGCGACCCGGGCAATCACGCATTCCGGTAGATCGGGCAGCCGCACGAGGTGTTGCAGGCGAAGCTCCAGGTGGGGTGGGCGGCGTGGGTGTGTACTCCCCAGGGGTGTCCGCATTCGCAGTCGGGGAAGAACTGGCGGTCCCAGCGGTCGCAGAGGTCGTCGACGGTCAGCGTGCTTGACGGGTAGCCCACCGCGCCTCGGAAGCCGACGCACTGGTATTTCGACCAGGTGGGGTCGACCTGGACCGGGCAGCCGAGGTAGCCCAGGTCGTGGTTGATGACCAGCCCGTAGTCGAAGGTGTTCTGCCCGCAGCGGCCACACCAGTCCTCACCGGTCGGTACGGGTTGGCCGTCGGGTCGACCGGCCCGACGCTGCTCCCATAGCTGGCGCAGGGTCGCAACCTCGGCATCGAGGCGACGTTGCTCCTCGATGCGCTCAGCGGTGCCGTCGAGCAGATCGAGCAGGTCGATGTCGTTGTCGTGGTCGGGCGATCTGCGGCGCGTCATGGGGTGTCCTCTCAGATGACGTCGTGGGGCGTCAGTGGGCGGCGTAGATCGGTGTGCGGGCCAGGAACAGGCATTCGCGGTTCTCGTCATCGGCCAGGACGATCCCGATGCCGGTGGTGAGGATTTCGGCGAGCCCCAGTGCCCACTGGGACCACGTCAGATCGACCATGGCGTGTACGTGCTCGATGGGTACCAGCTCAGGATGTCCGGTCTGGAGCACGTTGGTGGCGCGGATGATCTCGCGTGCGCTCGGGCTGGCGGTGCAGTTGCTGTAGCTCCACGACATGCGAGGCTCCCTTGTGTCGAATGTTGCTGTGGTGGTGCAGTTCTGAGCGTCTTACCCGCCAGAGCGCTGCACCTTATAGGGTTCACAATATGCACCCTATGGGGTACAGTCAAGTCATGACCACAACCACTCTCCCGACGACGCCGACCGCGCCGTCCTCGCACGGCCTACAGCTCGACATGTTCGCCGAGGCGGCACGCGATGAGCGTGCGCACGCTGAACGCACAACCGGTGTCCCTCGCTTGTATGCCCTGCGGTGCACCACGATTGCCGACTACGAGCACGCGATGGCGCAGTGGAGGAAGGCGTGGCCTGATCTCGCCTGCCTGCGCGACTCGCACGGCTGGCACGTCGCGATCGGTGAGTACGCGAGCAGCCGCGAACCGACCGACACGTGCATCCCGATCACCCTGCAAACCGACCTCCGATGCAACCGGACCTCGCACCGCGGTTGCCTGTGCGTGGGTGATCTGGTCTCGCGCAGCTTCTGCCGAGGCTGCGGCTGGCATTCCGAGGTTGTCGGCGACGACACCGACACCGACGCTGCGCTGCTGGGCCTGGATCACTGCTTCCCGGGATGGCGCGACGACCCGATCGTGCCCTCGGTGCCCTACGACGACGGACCCAAGCGCCGCACCCGCCGCAACTGGGAAACCACTGTCACCGAGCTACACGGCACCGAACGGCCCCAGGGCTACCCGATGATCACCCGCCGGGGACCGCACGGGTGGCGGGCGGTGCCAGGCCGATCGCTGTGGGGCGGCTACGACGTCGCCGCCGAAACGCTCGGCCGATGATTGACACCACCGATCGTGCCGTGCCCGGCCTGCGTGCCGGGCACGGCACGCACTCGCCTTCGGTCGGCTCTGGCAAGCTCGACACCACACAACCACCCACCGCCCCCGAGAGGCCCGAATCCATGTCGAGCGAACCGTCCGCAATTAGCGTCGACGAGACCGCCGTCATGACCGCCGTCGGAGCAGCGATCGTCGCCCGCCGCACCGAACTCAAGATCAGCCAGCAAGCACTGGCCCGCACCGTCGGCACCAGCCGGACCTTCCTGCGCGGCATCGAGGCCGGTGAGCGCGCGCCGACCGTGGTCACACTCACCCGGATCGCTCGCGCCCTGCACACCACGCCCAGCGCACTCATCACCACCATCCGCTGACCCGGCCCCGCCACTCTCTGCGCCGCCAGCAGCCATCCCGAGGGCCGGAGCCCTCTTGCCTACCGGCGCAGCCACGCAACCCCCTGTAATTCCGAAGGTATTCGGTGCGCGTTTCTGTGGATATTTCCGCACAAATCAAAAGAATCCCGGAATAGACAAGGTGGGGGCATTCAAAGGACCACTAACAGCATGTCTAGGCGTTTTTCCCGCAACACTGAAATACGTTGCAGCCCTTGCATATACAGCCCATTAGGTATAGAATAGAAGAAAGCAAACAGCCACCGATAGAAAGGTTTCAGAAATGACGATCACTGTGTACACCAAGCCCGCTTGCGTCCAATGCCACGCCACCTACAAAGCGTTGGACAAGCAGGGACTGGACTACCAGGTGGTTGACATCAGCACCGACGCCGCCGCCCGGGACTACGTGATGAGCCTGGGCTACCTGCAAGCCCCCGTCGTGGTTGCCGGCAGTGAGCACTGGTCGGGATTCCGCCCCGACCGGGTCAAGGCACTCGCCGAACGGGATTTATTGCCAGCTGATGCAACATTGGCTGGGTGAGAACCGAGGTCGACTCGCCAACGATCGAGTTCCTCACAGTTTGCTTAAGCGCCTGTTCCAGATTGGGCGTCATAGGCTCAGATCGCCGACGGCAATAAGCAGGGCGAGCACGGTGAGCACAACCCGGGTGTGGGTTGTGCTCACCGGTATGGAAGTTGCTTTTGCCTACGCCGGCACTGTGATTGGGGCTGAGGTTGCGGGTGGGGCGGTCAGTGGTTTCGCACGGCCTGCACGCACACCGTTGGCAATGACGACGATCTCTGCGAGTTCGTGGACAAGCACCACGGCTGCTAAGCCGAGTACGCCGAACAGGGCCAGCGGCATCAGGCCGACGACGATCACCAGCGACAACCCGACGTTTTGCAGCATGATGCGGCGGGCACGGCGGGCGTGGTCGAACGCTTGGGGCAGATGCCGTAGGTCTTCGCCCATGAGAGCTACGTCGGCGGTTTCGATCGCGACGTCGGTGCCCATCGCGCCCATGGCGACGCCCAGGTCTGCGGTGGCCAGCGCGGGTGCGTCGTTGACGCCGTCGCCGACCATCGCTGTCGGCCGCGACTTGCGCAATTGCGTGATCAGGTGGGCTTTGTCTTCCGGTCGTAGCTCGGCGTGAACGTCTGTGATGCCAGCTTGCGCGGCGAGGGCGGTAGCGGTGGCCGTGTTGTCGCCGGTGAGCATTGCTACCTGATAACCGGACCGATGAAGGTGGCTAACCACCTCGGCCGCTTCAGGCCGCAGCTCGTCGCGCACCGCGATGGCGCCGATGAGCTGGCCGTCGTATTCAACCAGCACGGCAGTGGCACCAGCTTCTTGCATCGCCGTGACTGTGTCCGAGAGTTCACCGGCGTCTAGCCAGCCCGGTCGGCCGAGCCGGGCGGGACGGCCACCGACGAGGCCGGTCAGTCCGGCGCCGGTGACAGATTCGACCTCGGCCGCCGCCATCCGCAGATCGGTAGCGGCCAGAATCGCGCGCGCCAGAGGGTGTTCGCTTTGGGCTTCCAGCGCCGCGGCAACGGCGAGGACTTGTTCTCCGCGTGTGCCGTTTGTGGTAGCGACTTCGATGACGGCCGGCTGATTACGGGTAAGTGTGCCAGTCTTGTCGAGGGCGATATTGCGGACCCTGCCCAGCGCCTCGAGCGCGGCGCCACCCTTGACCAGGACACCCAACTTGCTTGCCGCTCCGACCGCAGCGACCACGGTGACCGGCACCGAAATCGCCAGCGCGCACGGAGACGCGGCGACCAGCACCACCAACGCGCGTTCGATCCATACCATCGGGTCGCCAACGAGACTACCGATCCCTGCGACCAGGGCCGCGGCGACCATCACGCCGGGCACTAAGGGCTTGGCGATCCGGTCGGCCAGGCGTTGGCTCGCGCCCTTGCGGGATTGTTCAGCCTCGACGATCCGGACGATCCGGGCCAGCGAGTTGTCCTCGGAGGTCGTGGTGACCTCGACTTCCAGTACCCCAGTGCCATTGATCGACCCGGCGAACACCTCTGCCTTCGGACCGACCTCGACCGGGACGGATTCGCCGGTGATCGCCGAAACGTCCAGTGCTGTATGCCCACTGAGTACTACGCCGTCCGTGGCGACCCGCTCGCCGGGCCTGACCAAAACGATGTCGCCGACGCGTAGCTCACTCGGTGCCACCATCACGTCAGTGCCGCCGCGGCGCACGGTCGCTTGGTCGGGCACCAGCGACAACAGGGCCCGCAAACCACGGCGGGTGCGGGCCAGCGAGTACTCCTCGAGGCCTTCGCTGATGGAGAACAAGACGGCCAACATTGCCGCCTCTCCGACCTCGCCGAGGATGACCGCACCAACCGCGGCGATGGTCATCAATGTGCCGACCCCGATCTGTCCCTTCACCAACCGGCGCAGGGTAGAAGGCACGAACGTCCAGGCCCCCAGCGCCAGTGCTACCGCCTCGAGGCCGATCTCGACCGCGCGGGGTGCGCCGACCCAGCCGACAATCAACGCGCCCAACAGAAACACCCCGGAAACTGCCGCAAACTGGAGTTCCCGGACCTGCCACAGGTGTTCCGGCGCGTGTTCCTCGGTCTCGTCGGTGGTGGGTTCGTCGTGGCCGCAGCCGCACGCATCGCTCATCGAAGACTCTCCTTGCTGGCCTGGACTGAATCGGTGACGTCGCTGACGTAGTTCGGGCAGAGCGCTACCGCGCTGCCGGTGGCAGCCAGCAGAGTTTCCGCCGATGCCAGCAAATCCATCAGCTCAGGGCGGGTGAGGCTGTAAAACACCTGCCTGCCCTGTGGGCGGCCCTCCACCAGTCGGCAGTCGCGCAGGCATGCCACATGCGCCGACACCGTCGACTGCGCCAGTCCCAACTCTGTTACGAGGTCGGCGACCCTGGCCTCCCCGGTAGCTAGGCGACGCACGATCGCTAAGCGGGTGCCATCAGACAGGCTGTGGAACAACGCCACCGCCGCATCCACATTCGATCCGGTGCCGTTCGAAACGAAACACTCACCAACTTCATTCATCGTCATATACCGATGATAACTGCTATCAACGATCAATCAAAGCGTGGGTCGGTGCAGTTCGTACCTCGTAGGAGCTTTGCGGAACGCGGCAAACGTGGGAGACCGCTTCTGTCGATACGACAGAGTGCCATCTGGCGGTGTGGACTTCCTAAAGGGGTTTGATCCGTCGCAGCCTGGTGAAGGGGCTGCGTGAGGTCGTCGATTGAGGCGGGTTCTCACCGCTGGTCGTCGAGAAAGAACGTGGGGGTCCCTGCACGCCGAGGGCCAGTCCGTCTGCGACGTCGGTGCGGAATCCACCGTGAGGACCGGCCCAAGTAGACCGTCGAGTGCATGCCCAATCCGACTGTCAGCCAACTCATATCGACTGCGCCGACCCTCAGGCGTCGCGATCACTAGACCGCACCCACGTAGGCAGCAGAACAGTTGCGTGCATCATTGATGCATCTGATACAACATAGGTGTGACACGTGACGACGTTGTCAGCGCGCGACAAGCGCTGACCCAGAATGTTGTGCAGCTCGATCCTGAACGGGCGATGTTCGATGCGATGGTTGACGGGTGGGCTCAGCAGCAGCGGGCAAAGTTCCTGCGCGAGTCGACAATCGGTCCTCGAACGCGGCTAGTGCGCCGCCTCGCCGAGTTCGCTGGACTGTATCCGTGGCAGTGGACCCCCGAGGAGGGCGAAGCGTGGATCAGTCATCTTCGATCGGGCCCAACCCCACTTCGGTTGTCCACCGTCCGCGGCTACGAGGTGGACATCGGCCTGTTCTGTGCCTACCTGCTCGATGCCCGCTACGACTGGGTTACTGAGTGCATTGCTCAGTTCGGTCGCGCGCCCGTGCAGGTCTTCCACGAAGACAACTCCATCATCCACATCGGTGAGTACGAAGGTGATCCCGGTCGACGGCCACTGACCTACGACGAGGTCCAGGCACTGTTCGATGCCGCCGACGCACGGGTCGCGCAGATCCGATCTCGCGGCCGGAAAGGAGCGATACCGGCGCTGCGAGACGCCGTAGCACTGAAATACTGCTACGCCTACGGCCTACGCCGGCAGGAGGTTTCCCGCAGCGACGTCGTTGACCTCCGCAGGAACTCGAAATTCCCAGCCTTCGGTCGGTTCGGGGCACTGACAGTGCGGCACGGCAAAGCGTCCCGGGGCGGCCCGCCCAAACGCCGCACCGTGCTCACAGTGCCGGAGATGAGCTGGATCGTGGACATCCTCGACCACTACCTCACCGAAGTGCGCAGCGAGCTCGACCACACCGGACACCCAGCACTGTTTCTCACCGAACGCGGCAGCCGACTGGGAGTGCGCGCACTCAACACCGCCTTCGCCACCGCCCGCGACGCCGCAGGAATCGACCCGACACTCGACCTCCACTCGCTGCGCCACTCCTACGTCACGCATCTGGTGGAGTTCGACTACACCGAACGATTCATCCAGGAACAAGTCGGCCACGCATTCTCCTCGACCACGGCGGTCTACATCGGGGTCAGCAACGAGTACCGCAACGGACTGCTCATGCAGTCCATCCACGCCCGATACGGCCACCTCCTCAATGACGGGACCCCGACATGAAGCAGATCGACTACACGTGGCATCTGCGAGCCAGGATGGCCGCCCACGGCATGTACTCAACCACCGATCTGCAACCGCACCTCGCTGACCGCGGCATCACACTCTCCCGCGAGCAGGTGTACCGGCTGGTGACAGGACAACCGCAACGGCTGAGCATGCACACCCTGGTCGCCCTGTGCGACATCCTCGAGTGCACCCCCAACGATCTGATCGAACCCCACATCGTCGACACCACAGTCCGCAAGACTGCCGGCAAACCGGCAGGGGTCACACCGATCACCGCTCGTCGCACCACCATTCGACGACCGGGCACCGAGTCGTGAGTGTCGCCTCTCCGCCGAAGTATCCCTGTTCGGACTGCGGCACCATCGCCCCGAGATCCCAACGCACACCCGAAGGGGGAATTTGCCGGTCCTGCTACAACATCCGCCGCCGCGAACCGTGCAGCAACTGCGGCAAGCGCACCGCCCCCAGCACACGCACGGCCGCAGGCGATCCGCTATGCGGTCACTGTGCGCGTCCCAAACGCCGCTGCACCGGCTGCGGACAGATCGACCACATCAAGACCAGCGGTAAGGACGGCGAGCTGTGCCAGCGCTGCTACACCGCACCGGCACGCCTCTGCGGACGCTGCAACGACCACGCGCCGATCGCGATCAGAGCTCGCCCCGGCGCCGTGGACCTGTGCCGGCGCTGCGCCACAGCACCCGAGGAGACGTGCAGACGTTGCGGACTGCTCCGTGAAGTGCACACCCGGTGGCCCTTGGGACCAGTATGCGTGCGCTGCTATCGACGGACTCTGTCCGAGTCGGCGTCCTGTACCGACTGCGGCACCACCGCCGCACTCATCGGCAGAAATGCTGCCAGTCAACGCATCTGCGGTCCATGCGCGGGCTCTGACCTGGACTATCGGTGTGCAACGTGCGGCGGAACGGGGCAACATCATTTCGCCCGAACCTGCCACCGCTGCTCGATCATCCGGCAGGCCCGGGACCTGCTCACCACACCTCAGGGGTCGATGCCCGACAGCCTCGAGGAGTTGCCGGCGTTCCTTGCCGCCCGTGGCCAGCCGCGCTCGACGCTGAGGTGGCTGACCAAGCCCGCGACCGGCCAGCTGCTGAGGTCGCTGGCCTCCAGCGAGCACCCCATGAGCCACACCGTGCTCGACCAGTGCCCGCCGGGGTGGGGGCGCCACCATCTGCGCGAACTGCTTATCGAGGCCGCCATACTGCCCGAACGCGATGAAGCCCTCGAACGGCTCGACACGTGGATCAACGAGACCGCCGCCGCGTTGCCCGCCCACCACAGCGCGCTGATCCGCCCCTATGGGCATTGGGCCATCCTGCGGCGCGCTCGCCGCAGGTCCCGCCGTCGCCGGTTCACCCACGCCGCCGCCGACTCCGGCCGCAACAAAATTCGCGTCGCCATCTCGCTTCTGACCCACCTCGACGAGCACGGCCACACCGTGAGTGACCTGACCCAACCGATGCTCGATGCCTGGACCGACGGACAGCATCATCGCACCAACAACATCGCCGGGTTCATCACGTGGCTGACGCAACGTGGACTGGCCACCGACCTATCGGTGACCCGTTACCCCACCCCACCGCCGTCGCAGACCGGCGACGAACACGCCCACCAACACGCCATTGCCGCGCTGCTCTCCGGCGACACTTCCGCTGACTTGCCCACCCGCATCGCGGGTTTACTCGTGCTGCTCTACGGCGCACGACTCCCCCAGGTGCAGAACCTCACCACTTCGTCGCTCACCCACGATCGCGACCGGAGGTACGTGACGCTGGCACGTCACCCTATCGAGCTACCCGAGCGCCTCGCTGAGCTCATCGACACCCTTGCCGGCACCGTCTGCGCCGACCCGCGCACTCGCACCCGGGACGGCCGCGGACATTACCTCTTCCCGGGCAGAACAGCCCACCACCCGATGCACGTCAGAACACTGAACCGAAAGCTCACCACCGCAGGTATTCCCACCCGCATCAGCCGCAACCACGCCCTACTCGCGTTGGGCGCGGACCTACCCGCCGCAGTCCTGGCAACCCAGCTCGGACTGTGCTCTACGACCTCATCGCAGTGGGCGCAACTGGCCCAACGCGACTACACCGCCTACCTGCACAGCCACGACACCGAGCACCCAACCCCGCCGACCGACGTCCCGGTAGACACAAGTCGCTCAGCGGCAGCATGTCGGGTCGAGGACCTGCCGTAAAGCTTGCAGAGCGTCGGCGTGGGCCCGGTAGTAGACATTCATGCCGCGGCGCTGGGGCAGGACCATGCCGGCCTTCTTGAGTTGTCCGAGGTGGTGGCTGACCGTGGGCTCAGACAATCCGACAGCAGTCGCCAGGTCGCAGGTGCAGACCTCCCCCGCGGCATCGGTGAGCAGGATCGACATCAGCTTGATCCGCACTGGATCGGCAAGAGCTTTGAGCCGCAGGGCGATCTCCAGCGCCGCGGCGTCATCCAGCGGCGAGGCCGAGACGGGTGCGCAACAGATGGGATCGGTCATGTCGATGACCGGAAGCGTCTTGGGCATGTACCCAATCCTACCGACCTCATTGACATATGTCGAAGAGGTTGGCACTCTGGACCATGTCAGTAGTTCGATGTATGTCTCACAGGTGGAGGTAGTCATGTCGCGCATGCAGCTCGCGCTCAACGTCGATGATCTGGATCAGGCGGTTGAGTTCTACTCGAAGTTGTTCAATGTGGCACCGGCCAAACGCAAGCCGGGTTATGCGAACTTCGCGGTCGCGGAGCCGTCGTTGAAGCTGGTGCTGCTGGAGAATCCGGGTAAGGGCGGCACGATCAACCACCTCGGTGTGGAGGTCGAGTCCAGCGATCAGGTGCACGCCGAGATCGCCCGGCTCAGCGGCGAAGGCCTGTTCACCGAGGAGGAGATCAACGCCACCTGTTGTTTCGCGACCCAGGACAAGGTGTGGGTGACCGGTCCGGCAGGTGAAAAGTGGGAGGTCTACACGGTGCTGGCCGACTCTGACACCTTCGGGACCAGCCCAACGCTGTTGGCGGACAACGAGACCCCTGACTCTGATTCTGCGGTGTGCTGCGGTACCGCCGGCGCTGCGCAGCCCGGCCAGTCCACGGTGAGTGCGTCGACCGCTTGTTGCTGAGAGGCCATTCCCGCCGGTCGGCGGGCACCCCTGATGGTGCCCGCCGACCGGTTCAGGTGGTGTGGGTCAGGCGGGTGGTGAGGTCGGTGAGTCGAGCGGCGATGTCGTCGCGGATCAGGCGCATGCGCTCGACGCCGTCGATCCCGCGCAAGGAGGGTTCATCGGTTTCCCAGACCTCGACGACGGCCCCTTCTGGTGGGGCGACCTGCGCGGAGGTTCCCAGTACGACGGTCAGGTCCGCCTCGCGCATCAGGTCGTCGGTGAGCTGGCGAGGGGTGTGGTCACTGACGTCGACGCCGGCCTCGGCGAGTACCTGAGCGGACAGCTCGTTGACGCGCTTGCCGATCGCGGCGTCGGTGCCGGCCGAGGAGGCGTTGATCGTTCCGTCGGCCAGCGTGCTCGCCAAACCTTGGGCCATCACCGACTTGCCCCGATTGCTCACGCACACGAACAGAACCGAGTGTGGTGTGCTCATCGCACACTCGCGGTGTCGTCGGCGGGCGCGATCTCGGCCAGCAGGTCGACCACGAGCGAACGAATCTGATCGCGAATCGGGCGCACCGCATCGATGCCTTTGCCGGCAGGGTCGTCCAGGGCCCAGTCGCGGTAGCTGACGCCGGGAAAGACCGGGCAGGCGTCGCCGCATCCCATGGTGATGACCACGTCGGAGGATTCGACGGTGTCGGGGGTGAGGATCTTCGGTGCTTGGTCGGAGATGTCGATACCGACCTCGGCCATTGCCTCGACAGCGGCGGAGTTGATGGCGTCGGCGGGGGCTGACCCCGCGGAACGAACCTCGACCCGACCGCCGCCCAGGGCGGTCAAGAACCCGGCGGCCATCTGAGAGCGGCCGGCGTTGTGGACGCAGACAAACAACACACTCGGTGTCTGTGCAGACATGGGAGCAGCTTCCTTTTCGGTGTGACGGGGTTATGCGGGGTGAGGGGCGAGCTCGTCGAGCAACCGTTGAACGCGGGTGTCGAGGTCGTCGCGAATTGCGCGCACCCGATCCAACGGCAGGCCTTCGGGATCGGTGACTGTCCAGTCGAGGTACCGCTTGCCCGGATAGATGGGGCACGCATCACCGCAACCCATCGACACCACGACATCGGCGGCGGCGACGACATCGTCGGTCAGCGGTTTGGGGAAGTCGTTGCCCAGGTCGATCCCGATCTCGGTCATCGCCTCGACCACGGTGGGGTTGATCGAATGGACCGGCGCTGAACCCGCCGATCGGACATGGACGCGGCCCGGCCCGGTGGGTCAACAGACCTGCGGCCATCTGCGACCGGCCGGCATTGTGCACACACACGAACAACACCTCGGGCACGTCTTTGGCGATCGCCCCGTCGGATTGCGCCAGTGCACGCAACCGGTCGGCAGCGAACCGGCTCGCCAACGAGGTCAGATGCGCCTGTACCCGCGAGGTGCGGCGCAGTGCCGCATACGACTCGAAAACGCAGCGCTCCACCGTTTGCCGCGACACCACACCCTCGTACTTTGCGGCCAAGTCCGCGGCAATCCGACTGAGCACGACGTGGGGCATGAGCAGTTCGGGCTGTGCGCGATGCTCCCCTGCCGCCAGGCGCTGATCCAGGGTCGAGTCGTCCATCACCGTGCCTCCGTGACCGAGCTCGGCTGAGCTGTCGATTGTGGGGCGGTGAAGCGCTTACGCAACGCCAGCGAGACGTACACCAATCCCACGAGGACCGGCACCTCGATCAGCGGCCCCACCACCCCGGCCAGGGCTTGGCCCGAGGTGGCCCCATACGTTGCGATCGCGACCGCTATGGCCAGTTCGAAGTTGTTGCCCGCGGCGGTGAACGCCAGCGTGGTGGTGCGTTCATACCCGAGTTTCATGGCAGCGCCGAACGCGTACCCGCCGCCCCACATCACGGCGAAGTACACCAGCAACGGAATTGCGATCCGGACCACGTCGAGGGGTTGCGACGTGATCTGATCACCTTGCAGGGCAAAGAGAATCACGATGGTGAACAGCAACCCGTACAACGCCCACGGACTGATTCTGGGAATGAACTTCGACTCATACCAGTCGCGTCCCTTGCTCCGCTCCCCCAGATACCGGGATAGGAACCCGGCGACCAGTGGGATACCCAGGAAGATCAGCACCGATTTTGCGATCTGCCACGGCGAGGCGTCGATCGTTGTCTGTTCCAGTCCCAGCCAGCCCGGCAGCACCGAGAGGTAGAACCAGCCCAGGACCGCGAACATCACGACCTGGAACACCGAGTTGATCGCCACCAACACGGCCGCTGCTTCACGGTCGCCGCAGGCCAGGTCGTTCCAGATGATGACCATCGCGATGCACCGTGCCAACCCGACGATGATCAACCCGGTGCGGTACTCGGGCAGGTCGGCCAGGAAGATCCAGGCCAGCGCGAACATCAACGCCGGGCCGACAACCCAGTTGAGAACCAGCGACCCGATGAGCAGGCGCTTGTCCCCGGTCACGGTGTCGAGGCGGTCGTAGCGAACCTTCGCCAGTACGGGATACATCATGATCAGCAGGCCGATCGCGATGGGCAGTGAGACACCATCGAGCGAGATGGCCGAGAGCGCATCGTTCAGGCCGGGAATCAGCCGGCCCAGGAGTAACCCGGCGACCATGGCCACCCCGATCCACACCGGCAAGAACCGGTCGAGGGTGGAGAGCTTGCCGACGACCGCGGGATGCTCTGGTGTGTTCGTAGCGGTACTCACGCGGTCACCAACGTGTCTGCGGTGGGATCCGCTGAACTCAGAATCGACGAAAGGTGCTGCAACGCAGCAGGAATGACCCAGTAATACACCCACGTTCCCCGGCGCTCGCAGTCCAGCAACCCCGCCTGCCGCAACACCTTCAGATGATGGGAAATGGTGGGTTGGGACAGATCGAACGATTCCGAGATGTCACACACGCAGGCCTCCCCGCCGGCATGGCTGGCCACCAAGCTCAGCAACCGCAGCCGCACCGGATCACCCATTGCCTTGAACATGCGCGCGAGCTCCACTGTCGCATCGGCACTGAGCGGTTCCTGCACCAACGGCGTGCAACACGCCTCGCCTGCCACGACAGGCAACACCTTCTGTTTCGACATACGTCTATATTGACAGACCTCAAACCACCGAACAAATGAACATCGGCTGAACGCGAACCGCGCCGACGCCGCCCCTCGCGCGGCGCCCACCTCCCGCCCGAGGCGTGGCAACGACCGCGGCCGCCGCGAAGAACGCCGTTCCTGACCCGCCGATTGTTCTACGCCCTGACCTGCGCGGCAAGAGACTCCGACCGACCCGCCGCCACGCGCTGCGCTCCCATCGCGGCACCGGGCCGCTCTCCGCTCCTGCCACATCCGGCCAGCGCGCACAAGCGGCCAAATATCAGGAAAGGCCAAACCCGACCGGACGCCAAAGAAGTGTGGATCTGATGTCGAGCGAACGACGTTGCGACTGAACATAAATCGACACACGATGTGTGAAAACAGTTGCCTAACAATGAAATACGATGTATCATCGAGTAATGATGGTGAGGCCAATGACCAATATCGCACCGGCGAATATTGCCTCTCCGCCAGCCACCGCGGCCTGACCCGCAAGCCCCCCCACCGGGTGTCGCACTTGCCGTCGACGACACCCAACTCCGCAACGCCGAACAAGGAGAACCAGGATGAGCCGTCCATCCACCACCGCCGCCACCAACGACCACACCCAGTGGACCTTCGGTGGCCTCGCGATCGCCGCCGACAACGCCTCACTGTGGGCAACCCAAGCCGCAGCGGATCCCGCCGACACCGCCGCACCCCAGGTGCAGGCCACACTCGCCGACGTCGAGGGCGATCTCGTCGTCTCCATCGCCGTCCCTGACGGCCTCACCTACGTGGCCAACTTCGACGAGGGCGTCATCCAGATCACCATGGCCAACATCCATTCGGACTGCTGCCAGAGGTGCGGGGAACACTTCAGCGATCCGCACGCACCGGACTGCGAGATCGGCGCTGCCGAAGAGGCCGCGCTCGCCGCCCAGGACGACACCGCCATGCTCGCCGCCCTCGAGGCCCGCGCCGAACGGCGGCTGCGATGACCTACACCCTCGACGCCGCTCTCGCCGACATCACGGCCGCCACCGGGTTGGTGTTCACCTACACCACCTTCGGCCCGAAGCGCAGCGGGCACCTCGCCTACACCCGCACGCGCGATGCCGTGGTGATGATCGACAACGACTGGCAGGCACTCATCGACAACGGCGCCGGTGTCTTCGCGCCGAGCAACCCGCGCCGCCCGCCCGTCCACCCGATCGTCATCGCCGTCTACGAAGACGGTGACTTCGCCTGCTGCCCGCTCGTGGAAGTGTCCACCCGGGACGCTGAGGTCGCTGTGCTTCCCCACCTGCTCGACCAGGCCCTCGAACTGGCCGAGCGCGCCCGCCGAGAGCACAGCAACCTCACCGACGACTACGACGGCCGCGGCGACCCCGAACGACGTCACCAGGTGATCTGACCCATGCCCGCCGAGACCCCACCCGACC
This sequence comes from Gordonia sp. SGD-V-85, assembly GCF_001456905.1. NCBI lineage: Bacteria > Bacillati > Actinomycetota > Actinomycetes > Mycobacteriales > Gordoniaceae > Gordonia > Gordonia sp. SGD-V-85. The sequence goes on along the minus strand of NZ_LNQO01000030.1, from coordinate 15,170 downwards.
CGTCGGCGAGCGCCGCCGACCACGACGCCGTGGCACTCACCGATGGCCACGGGTGGGCCAGCGACACCGGCCACGCCGAGGTCCTGCTGCTCTCGGCGCTGCTGTGGGCCACACCCGCCCACCACGACGACCTCGCCGACATCGTCGGCCTGGTCCGCGCCGAGGACTTCTACGTACCCGCCCACGGAGCACTGTTCACGATCATCGCCGAACTCATCGCCGACGGCGCCCACCGCGCGCACGACGCCACCACCGTCGCCCACGAACTACGCCGCCAGGGACGTGCGGCCACCCTCGGCGCCGAGCACCTCACCCGTGCGCTCGTCGCGGCGACCTCCGCCGGCGCCGACGGCATCCAGGCCCGCCACTACGCGGCGATGGTCGTCGCCGATGCCTACCGCCGCCGCTACCGCGCCGCCGGAGACGGCATCACCCACGCCGCCGACCACCTCCCCGAAGCCGAACTGTGGGACTACATGTGCGCCCACGGCATCGCACTGCGCGAGCACCGCACCCGCCTGGCCTCCCTGCGCCCGAACTGACACACCGAAAGGACACCGCCATGCCCACCGACACCGATACCCGTTACCCGGCCGCCGATCTGGCCAAGCTCCACGTCGACGCCTACACCCTGCGCCACGTCGACAACCTCACCTGGGACCAAGTCGCCGCCGCACTCGACGAACCCGTCGCGGTGGTCAAGGACTGGGCGCAGACCTACATCGACCGCACCGACGCCGCCGCCGCCGAACAGCAAATGTCGCTGTTCGACTGACCCATCCGACCGCCCTCGCTCGACGTCGTTCGGAGCCCGCCCCATGCGCATCCTCGCCCGTTTCGTCTCCCGCACCGTGCTGCGCCTCGCGGTACTCGCCGCGCTCGTCGTGGCAGCAGTCGTAGCCCTTAGTGGCGTCGTCGACGCCCTACCCGCGCCCGCCGACCTGTGGACACGGGCGACCACTGTTGCCGAGCCGTCGCGACCCTCAGGCGACACCATGCCCGCAGTAGTCACCCGTGTCGTCGACGGCGACACGATCGTCGTCTCCACCGACACCGATCCCGCGCTCACCGTCCGGTTGCTCGGCATCGACACCCCCGAGGTCCGCAAACCCCACACCCCGGTCCAGCCGTGCGGCCCGCAAGCCAGTGACCGCACTCGTGTGCTCGCCGCCCCCGGCGCCGCCGTGCGTCTCGAGTACGACCCCACCCAAGACCACACCGACCGCTACGGCCGCGCCCTGGCCTACGTCTGGATCGGCGACACGATGCTCAACCACACACTCGTCGCCGAGGGGTGGGCACGCACCTACGTCTACAACCACCAACCCGGCCGCCACGCCGACGCCCTCGCTGACGCCCAGCGCGACGCCCAGGCAGCCCGAGCCGGTGTCTGGGGCCAGTGCCCGCGATAGCCGATCCTCAGGCGCGCACAGGGGTGGGCGCCCGCAGCGGCGGTGCCATCGTGATCCACCGTCCGGTCCGCACGCGATGGGTCACAGCGAGCGCGATCACGCTCGCCGCAGCAACACCAACTAACCCCCAGAAAGCCAACGCATAGCCCTCGCAGATGTTGTATGCCGCGTGAGCCAGCGCGAACCCGATCACGAGCCGGTAGTCGCGCCACCGCCAGATCATGTACGCCGACACCACTGCCCACAGGGCCATGCTCACCCAGAGGCCGACCCCGTAGTACACGTGATAGGCCAGCCGCATCGGAACTAGCACACACAGCGCCGCGACCAAACCCGCGCGAGTCGACGGCAGCCACATCGCCAGCGCCGCGATCGGCACCGCGACCACGAACACTTCCTCACCGAACCCGGCCCGCAGGCCCGCAATCACTTGCGCCGCCAACGGACGCTGCGAGACCGTGGTCGCACCGTCGACGGCGGGTCCAGGCACAGCCAGCTCGACAAGCCAACTGAGACCCAGAGCGGCGTACACGCTCAGCACGTACACGCTCACGCACGCCACGTAGGTCGAGCGCGACAGCGGAGGGCGGCGAGTCCACTGCGGCCACGACCACCACGGCCTCGTGGTGAGTTCGCGAAGGATCAGCCAACTGAGGCCGCCGAACACACTCACAGCGACGACAAGCCACGCCCACGACAGCACTTCCCCAGACCACGAGAACGGATGCGTGGACGCGCCGTCCCCGTAGCGAGCGATCGCTGTGGAGATCCCGTCGCCGAACGCGGACGCGTACGCTCCGGCGGCGATCAGAAGCGCCCCCACACGCGACGCGTTGAACCACCAACGCCCGCTCACGATCGGCGAGTTCGTGGTTTCGAGGTCGAGCATGGGAGTCTCCTTCTGGCCTCGGGACGGATGACAGCGCAACGCGGTAACGGCCCCGTCGCGTGAGCGCCGCCGGGCACTAACACAAGGCGGTCTTGCTTTCAGAACAGGCCGAGTTGGTCGGCGGGTGTGGACGGCACGGGTTGGAACAGTCGGTGTGCCTGTTCGGGGTCGCCGCCGTCGCGTAGGTAGGTGCGCAGCATGATCGAGCGTGCGGCGCGGTCGATGGCGGTGGTTGGTCGTGATCCGCGGTGGCGGCCGAGGCCGACGGCGTAGGTGAGGTTGTTGGTCTGGGTGCCGATGCGCACGTGTGCGGAATCGACGCGCACGCACAGTGGTTCGTTGCAGTAGTGCTCGCCGATGTCGGCGGCGTCGGCACCGAGGTCGGGGTGCACCAGCAGCAGCGCGAAACGGTGCGCGCTGATGGCCCGTTGACGGTTGTTGCGGCGGAAGGTGAATCGGCCGTACCCGTCTGGCGAGCTGACCGCGCCGATCCAGTACCAGCAGCCGCGCGGTGTGAGGACGACGTGCTGCCAGAAGTGTCGCTCGGCGCGGGTATCGGGCATCAGCGTTGGGTCGGTGACCACACCCGGCGACGGTGTCGCGGTGCCGACCGTCAGGTCGGTGGCCGGCACCGCGAATAGGCCGAGTTGATCGTGGTCAGGGTCGACACTCATGGCCGAACCGTAGAACGCTAGGCCGACATCACCGCGGGATCGGATGGCTCGGTGCGGCCCTCATCGGTGGCCGCGTCCGGAGTGGCCGGGGCCGGTGTCGACTCCTGGCTCGAGGCGGCCTTTTTCGTTCCGACGGACAGGCCCGCCTCGCGCAGCAGCGTCTTGGCTTTGGCTGCGCTGATCTCCACGAGATCGGCCGCGCCACTAACACTTCCTACTCGCTCGGCGATCGCGGCAAGTGCGGTGGCTTTCGCCTTCGCTGACCGCTCGGTGATCACTCGCAGTTCTGCTTCGGCAGCGGCGAGTTCGGAGTCGGCTTGCAGGAACTCGGCGATGTTGGCCTCGTTGGCTTCCATCACCCGCACCTCAGCGGCGAGTCTGCGTTCGAGTTTCTCGCGTTCCTCGGCTCTCCGCGTCTCCAACGTGGCGAGCGTTCGTTTGCGCGCAGCAGCGCGCGCCTGACTGGCAGTGAGTTTTGAATTGTTCGACGGCATACCCGACACGATAACGCCGGCCAACGCCCCCTCGCCACCGCCACACGCGGCTTCTCCGTGAGCATTTCACCGTCCCTCCTCTTTCCCTCGCCCTCGTTTCCCGCCTCTCCATTCCGTTCGTCCACGCCCTCACCTGCACCAACACCCCCGATCACCCCTCACCTAGCACCTCACCCCACGAACCCCGAAACCCTTTAACTCCCACACACCTCTTGCATTCTGGATTCGTCCGACGAAATTAATGTGCCAGAATGCAGCCATGGCCGCTGCCGGGACGTGCGATCACTGCGGTGGCGTGCTGCCCGGAGACGGCGCGCCGCGGCGCGGTCGGCCGCGGCGCTGGTGCTCGACAGACTGCCGTCGCGCGGCCTGGGTCCGCCGCCACGACCGGCCCGCAGCGACCGGGATGACCGCCCAGGATGCGGTGGCCCAGGTGCTGGACTCCCCCACCGCCACAGCCGAACTCCTCGCGGGGTTGACCGCGCGGATCGAGGGCGGCGACGAGGTCGCCAGCGGAGTCATCACCGAGCTGGTCCGGGCCCACCACGCCAGCGTCCACGCGGTGGCCCGTACCAACGAGCTGCGCCCATTCCGGCGGTGACCTGAGTGACCGCGACCATCCACAAACTGACCGCCGGCGACGGGTATGAGTACCTGACGAAATCCGTTGCGGCGATGGACGCCACCGACAAAGGCCGGGTCTCACTCGCCGACTATTACAGCGCCAAAGGCGACTCGCCGGGGCAGTGGATCGGGTCCGGGCTGGCCGGATTGGCCGACGTCGGATCGGGTTTGGACGTCGCTGATGAGCTCGCCGAGGCGCGCACCGTCGAGGCGGGGTCGATGGTGTCGGCGGCGCAGATGAAGGCCCTGTTCGGTGAGGGTCGCCACCCCAACGCCACCGCGATCGAGCAGCACGCCGTGGCCTCCTCGGACTGCCGCGCTGCCCAGGCGTTGGCGGCGACGAAACTGGGCAACGCCTACGCCGTCTACAACGAATTCCCGGAGTTTCTACAGGAACTCGCGGTGGTGTTCCGCGACCACAACCTCGCCCGCGGCGAGCGGTGGGATGCTGTCATCGACGACGACACCCGGGCGGCGTTGCGCACCGAGTTGGGCCGCGAGCGATTCACGAAAACCTACCGTCGCCCGCCGCGGGATTCGCGCGAGCTGTCGGGGTTCATCGCGCAGGAAAGCCGTCGGCGTCAGTCGGCGGTTGCCGGTTACGACATGACGTTCTCTCCGGTGAAATCGGTGTCGGCGTTGTGGGCGGTTGCGCCGCTGCCGATGGCCGAGAAGATCGAGGCCGCCCACCGTCAGGCGGTCGCCGATGCACTGGCGTTCATCGAACGCGAAGCGTGCCTGTCGCGGTTGGGAACCGACGGCATCGCTCAGGTCGACACCGACGGTCTGATCGCCGCAGCGTTCACACACCGCGACTCCCGCGCCGGTGACCCGGACCTGCACACCCACGTCGCCATCTCCAACAAGGTGCGGGTACGTGACGCCGCCGGGGTCACCCGCTGGATGGCCCTGGATGGCACCCCGTTGTTCAAGGCCACCGTGTCGGCCTCGGAGGTCTACAACTCGCGCATCGAGCTGTACCTCCAGCGTGACCTTGGGGTGTCGTTCAGCGAACGCCAACAGGCCGATGCCCGCAAACGACCGGTCCGAGAGATCGACGGAGTCGACACCGAACTGATGGCCCAGTGGTCGTCGCGGCGCGCGGCGATCGAAGACCGTATCGGTGAGTTGTCCAAGCAGTTCTACGACAATCATGGCCGCGAACCCACCACCGGTGAGGCGTTCGATCTGGCCCAACAAGCCACCCTGGACACCCGCGACGCCAAACACGAACCCCGCTCCTATGCCGAGCAGCGCCACGCCTGGCGCGACCAAGCACGCCGCGTCCTCGGCAGCGACCGCGCGATCAGCAACCTCGTGCACGAGGCCACCCATCCCCGCTCCCGCACCCGTGAGCATCCAGAGTTCACCGACGAGTTGTGCACCGAGCTCGCCGCCAATTGCATCGAGAACATCTCGGCCACGCGCGCCCGCTGGCAGCGTCCGCATCTACGCGCCGAAGCCGAACGTCAACTGCGTGCACGCGACTTCGCGGGCATCACCGACACCGACGAACTCGCTGCCGCCGTGGAGCGCATCGTCGACACTGCACTGACCGCCGACACCAGCGTCGCGGTGTCGTCTGATGCCCTCGACGGCGACCTCAACGAACCCGAAGTGCTGCGCCGCGCGAACGGCGAATCAGTGTTCGTGCGTCACGATGTCGCCCTGCACACCAGCACCGACATCCTCGCCGCCGAGCACCGGATTGTGGCTGCCGCCAAGCGCTCCGACGGCCGCCGTCTCGACGAGACGACCGTCGAGATCGCGTTGCTCGAGCAAGCCGCCAACGGCCGCGAACTCAACGCCGGCCAAGCCGCCATGGTCCGCGAACTGGCGACCTCCGGGCGCCGCGTGCAACTGGTGCTGGCCCCGGCCGGGACGGGTAAGACCACCGCCATGCGCACCCTCGCCCGGGCGTGGACAGACAGCGGCGGAACCCTCATCGGACTGGCCCCCACCGCCGCCGCGGCCGCGGTGCTGCGCGAGGAACTCGACACCACCACCGACACTGCCGCCAAGCTCGTCCAACTCGCCCACGCCAGCCGTGACCGCGCCCTGGCCGCGACCCCGCACTCACGCACCGTCGGCAACCCTGAGCTCGCCGCGCAGGTGGCCGCAGCGAGAGCGAAGCTGGCCGACCCCGCCTACGTCGCGCCCAAGGAACCGGACTGGTTCACCCGCATCGGACCCGACACCCTCGTCGTCGTCGACGAGGCCGGAATGGCCTCCACGGCCGACCTCGATGAGGTGATCCGGTGCGTGGCCGCGCGCGGCGGCAGTGTGCGTCTGGTCGGCGACGACCAACAGCTCGCCTCCATCTCGGCCGGCGGTGTGCTGCGCGACGTCGCCCACGAAACCGGCGCGCTCACCCTGAGTCAGGTCGTGCGGTTCTCCGACGCCGCCGAAGGTGCGGCGTCGCTGGCCCTGCGCGACGGCGACCCCGCCGCGCTCGGCTTCTATGCCGACCACGGGCGCATCCATGTCGAGTCCGACGCCGTGGCCACCGACGACGCCTATCGGGCCTGGTTGGGTGACCGCGCCGCCGGACGCGACACCGTCATGCTCGCCGCCACCCGCGACACCGTCAACGCGCTGAACGAACGCGCCCGCGCCGACCGTCTCGCCGCCATCGACCCACACCTGCACGGGCCGGAACTGCGGCTGTCTGATGGGTTGTCGGCCAGCGTCGGCGACATCATCAGCACCCGCAGCAACCGCCGCGATCTACGCGTGTCGGCCACCGACTGGGTGCGTAACGGCGACCGGTGGCGGGTCACCCACATCGGCGCCGACGGCACCCTGACCGCCCAGCATCTCGACCTCAACCGGCACGTGCAGCTACCCGCTGACTACGTCGCCGAACACACCACCCTCGGCTACGCCTCCACCATCCACGCCGCCCAGGGCATGACCACCGACACCTGCCACGTCATCGGCTCCGACGCCCTGGACCGCCAACTGCTCTACGTCGCGATGACCCGCGGCCGCCACGGCAACCACATCTACCTGCCCACCACCGAAACCGACCCGCACAACGCCACCACCCCCAAAGCCCGCCACCCCCAGACCGGGCTGGAAACCCTGGCCGCGATCCTCGGCCGCGACGGCACCCAACAATCGGCGACCACCGCCCAACGCGAAGCCGCCGACCCGTTCCGGCGCCTGGCCCGCGCCGCGGCCGCCTACGACCACGCCCTCGGTGCCGCCGCCGAACACGCTCTCGGCGCAAAGGCGCTGCGCGACCTCGAACACGACGCCGACGCCCTCTACAGCACCCACACCGGCACCCCCGCAGGCACGCTCACCGCGTGCGCGGCCTGGCCCACCCTGCGCACCCACCTCGCGACGCTGGCCCTCGGTGGCGACGACCCGATCGCGCGCCTACAGGCCGCGATCACCCACCGCGAACTGGCCACCGCCGCCGACCCTGCCGCCGTGCTCGACTGGCGACTGGACCCCACCCAGCAACACTCCGCCGGGGGCGGGCCCCTGCCCTGGCTGGCCCGCATCCCCGCTGGATTCGACGACCCCCAGTGGACGCCCTACCTCACCCGCCGCGACGCCCTTGTCACCGACCTCGCGGCCGCCGTCACCGAACGCGCCACCGCCTGGGACACCACCACCGCTCCGATGTGGGCGCGTCCGCTGCTGCTGGCTGACCCCGAGCGCGGCCGCGAGCTCGTCGCCGAACTCGCCGTGTTCCGTGCCGCCCGCGGTGTCGACGACACCGACCGGCGTCCCGCCGGTCCGCGCCCGGACTCCATCGCCCTGGCGCGGCGTCACGCGGCATTGACCGAGCGTGCCGACGCGCTCATCACCACCACCGCCGAGGCCGCCCGCTACGCCGACCTCGCCCGCGACCTCGACCCTCACCTCCTCGCCGACCCGTACTGGCCCGAACTCGCCGACCACCTGTCACTGGCCGCCCGCGCCGGCCTGGACGTCGACGCCCTGGCCCGCGACGCCATCGCCGACAACCCGCTGCCCACCGAAATGCCCGCTGCTGCCCTGTGGTGGCGCCTGTCCGGACAGTTGGCTCCCGCCGCAGCCGAAGCCACCAACACCGGACTGCGGCCCGACTGGGCCGACCACCTCGTCGGGATCGTCGGGGACCGCGCCGCCGACGCGATCCTCACCGACCGGGCCTGGCCCGCACTCGTGGCCGCGGTCAGCGCCGCCGACCCTGCCCAGTGGACCCCCCACGAGCTGCTCGACCTCGCCGACACCCTGCTCCACCACGGCGCCGCCGACGACGGCCACACCGTCCGCCTCGACGAGTACGCCCGCCTGCTCACCTGGCGAGTCGAACTGCTCGTCACCCACAGCAGCCACGCCACCGACCTCACCCCGCCGCCCGAGGCTCCCCCCACCCCCGAAGACGAGGCCGCCGCCGAAGCAGCAGCCGAAGCCGCCGGTCTGTCCGACCCCTGGGCCGATACCCTCACCGGCCAGCCCGCCGTCGACGCCGACCACGAGCTCGCCGCCGTCGACGAGGACTACCTCGCCGCGCTCACCGCCACCGAACCACCGCCCGAACCTGGCGTCGACGACCTCGACGTCGCCGAGTTGGACCGCTACGAGGACCTCGACTTCGACGACTTCGCCGCCGACGTGGTCGCCGCACCGGATCGTTTCGCCGCACCGTCCGACCTCGCCGAATGCATTGCGCTGCGTTATGAACTGACCGCTCAGCTTGCCGAACTCGGCACGAACATGGCGGAGCTGCGCGAGGCGATCAACGCCGGCACCAGCGCACACCAGCAAGCCATGGCCCCGCACGTGCTCGCGTTGCGGGCCGCGGCCGATCACCAGTTCGCGGCGGCCGCCGACACCGCCGGCCACCACCACGACCTGATGGTCGCCGAACAACTCATCGAAGATCTCACCAACCAGGCAACCGAACTGCGCCGCACCGCCGCTCAACTGCGCGCCGCCGACACCACCGACCTCGACCCCCTCAGCGACGACGAGGCCCCCGACCTCGCCGCGCTACGGGCCGAGGCCGACGCCACCGCTCTGGATTGGCGCATCACCGCCGCGGTCGCCGACCGCGACGCCCTCGCCGCCGTCTACGCCGACGCCAACACCCGCCTCGAGGAAGCGATCGCCGAATCCGGTGGTGTCCGCGTCACCGACACCGACGTCGAACTCATGCGCCTGCAAGCCAGCGAACTCGACGAACTCAACCTCGCCGACCTCCGTGCTCGCCGCGCCGACCTCACCACCCGCATCTACCGAATCGACAACCGCCTCAACCACGTCCACGCACTCACCCACACCGCCCACCACCACCGCGACACCTACCTCATGCCCACCCCCGCCACCGGACCCGTCGCCACACCCGACGCGGTCACACCGTCGGCAACCCACCCCGCCACCGAAGCCACCGCCACCGCGGTCGTTGAAGACGTTGATGCCGAACTGCGCGACTGGCTGCGCGCGGACCCACTCCGCGCCATGAGCGACGACCAGCTCACCGCCCACCTACGCACCCTCACCCGCCGCCACACCCTCGCCGTCGACGACCTGAGGACCAGCCGACCAGCCACGGACCGGGCCTCCCGGGTGCGCGCCGACCACGCCGACCTCGCCGCCGCCGTCGAACGCATCTCCGCCGCTCGCGCGGCCGGAAGTGCTTTCGCCGACTCGGCTACACACCTCGCGGGGGCCCGCGCTGCGCTGGCGGGACTGCCGCCAGCCGGACGCGGCCGCAAAGCACGCGCCGAGCACGACCAGCACCACCAGCGCCTCGCCGAGGCGGTCGCCGCGGCCGAGCGTCAGCATCAGTACCTCGCCGCGGCCCACGAACAGACCCGTCGCGACGTCGGTGTTCCCGAACATCAGTGGGACGAACTGACCGCCCGCGCCACCGATACCGCCACGCTTGCCGGCGAACTGGATGCCGCCGAGCAGGCCGATGCGCGTGCCCGGCTTCTCCATCAGACGGCTATCGACGCCCGCGACACCGCAGCCACCGGCATCGCCGACGCTCGCGCCGAACTCGACCGTCGCCACACCCTCTCCCCGGAAGACCGCGCCGCCGAAGACGCGATCCGGGCAGTCGTCGCGCCGACGAACAGCAGGGATACCTCTCGGACAGCATCACCGCCATCACCTGCGCCTGTTGTCCACGACCTACCGCAGGGACGCGAGCGAGGACACGATCACGGCCTCGGCGACTAGCCCGCCCACACTGAGGCCGCCTGTTGGACTCGGCCCGGGGCAATCCGGTTGGCTTCCGGTCGACTTCGCCACGCAGTCGCGCCGGACCGCCGTGGCGTCATCGCCTCGGGTTAGCGCGCATGACGTCATCGTTGAGGGTGAAGGATGCGCTCTGGCTGTCGCTACGTCACGACGGAGGATCGATCCTGAGATGTCACTCGCCGATCCGGACGGCTGCGACTTGGTTGGGCGCGGTGCAGGTGTAATACGAGTCTGCACGTGAGCGTCCGTCGACGATCGGCCATTGACACGCCCAGCCGTCGACGGTGAGAAACAGGCCCTGGCCCTGGCCTTGGCCCTGGGCCTGGCCGATCGAGTCGAAGTACTTCTGGCTCACGGTCATTGCGGTGGCGCAGTCGATCGGTCCGTTGAGCACGATGACGGGTTGCTCCCCGGTCTCTGCGGGCACATAGCCGCAGATGGTGCCCGCTGGCGCCGCAGTGGGTGCGGTGGGTGGGCTTGTTGTTCCGGTGATCGGCGGACTCGACACGACAGGGGGTTGTGTCGCTGGTATCTGCGTCGTCCACTCCACCGAATCTGATCGTTCGTAGTCCACGAACGGATCGGCGGTGTCGGCCCCGTTCTCGGTGCTTTGCCCGCAGGAGGTGAGCCCGAGCGTCATCACCCCCGCCGCAAGCAGGGTGACTGCGACCCTCGCCGCCCGCTGTCGTGAAGTCGCCATGCGCGCGAGTGTATCGCCGCGTGTGGCCGCGGACTGGCGGCTTCTCCGCGAGCGGTTCAGGTCGGGTCGCGATCTGGCTGCTGGCACTGTGCGGGTTTCTCAGGACGGTGTAGGTGGTTGGTATTGCCGGAGCATCGCGGCTTCGAGTGTCCCTGTGTCGGGGTCGATCACCAGACTCCAGTGCCCGCCGCGGATCTGCACATGGCCGTGCTGGCACAGGCCTTCTCGGGCGGTTGCAGCCAGGTAGTCCTCGACTCCGACACGGAGCTCGTTGGAGGGCGGCTCGTCGAGCGCGGCGACTGAGTCGTGAACCTTCGTTCGGGCGGTCTCGTAGACGACCATGGACGGATAGTCGACGTGGGGCAGCTCCTCGGCGAAGCGGGCCAGCGCCGGGGTCGACCGATTGGTAGCACTGAGGGCGATGAGTTCGTCGCGCTGCAGTATCGCCACATGCGGCCGCGGCGGCGGGAAGCCGCGAAAGACCCCGTCGTCGTCGACGGCGTCGGCGAAGTCACGAAAGCCCATGTTCGAGATTGACAGGTTGTTTTCGACCGACTGCACCTGCTCGGGGATGACGCGGAAGGTCCGGCCAGGTTCGTGGCCGAAATCAGGACGGCCGCAATCGATCACCAGGATCGCCATCTCCGGATGGGTCATTGAGATCGAGTCAGCGATGAACGCGTAGTAGGGCGGGTCGTCACCGATCCGCTCGACAAGGGCCTCGACGGTCAGACCGTCGTTGTCTCGGTGGTCGATACACGTCAGCCTCGCCTCGAAAGTGGAATCGTCGTCCATGTCGCTGTCCACAGGGGCCATCGCCGCCAGCGCGAGCTCGCGCCAGCGGTGGTCGTCGCTGAAATCGGTGCGCACCAGCAGCGACACACCGTAGGGACTATGCAGGTAGTCGTCGAGGTCCCGACCAATCCCTAACGCGGAGACGATCGCAGCCTTGTCGTCGGCTTCCTGGCGGGCCGTGGCGGCGTCCCGAATGTCATCGACGTTGCCGGGCGGGTCAGGTAACACCACCTCGGCAAGGACTCGGTCGGCGTCCTCTGCGGAAATTGCGTTGTAGGTGCGCAATTCGACTGTCCACGGCCCGATCGTGGTGCGTCCTCGGGGCGCGTAGAGGTCCATGGTGAATCCAACTTCGGGCTCGCCTACCTCGGTCAACCAGCGGCGGATGCCGAACTGTGTTGGTGCCGTGGCGGACACCGTCACATCCAGCGCACCCGACAACGGGTCGCCGTCATCAGGCGACACGCTGATGTCCATGGGCAACCAGCCGACCTGAGTCGGCGGCATATCCATCAGTTCCTGCATCTTCTGCTGGTGTTCGAGCTGTTCCCGTGACTCGACGTACGCCTCGAACTCCACTGCCGGCCCGTCCCAGGTGAACAGCGCGGGGTCGAAGTCCTCGTCGAGCACCGGCGATTCCATCTGCACCCACTGCTCGCCTTGCCTCCATGAGAGCGCGATCCCCAACTCAGCGTCGAGCACCATCGTGATCGACGGACCGCCGTAGGAATCGTCGAACTCCACCTGCCAACCCCGCCGGCCCCGAACCTCGGCCTCGATCAACTGCTTCGGCTCACCGAACCGAGGTGGCCGTCCCGTCAGCTCCATTGGGGTCCAACTGCGGTACGCGGTGAACAACACCGTCGGAGACACGCCCGTCACTGCGACAAGGCGGTTCGGGTGCTTCGCGGTGTGCACAGCGACGCCATCCTCACCGAACACGTACTCATCGGTGGCGCTCTCGATATAGGAGGGCGACCCGTCAGCGTTCTCCATCCGCCACGACGTGGGCGGAGCGAACCACACCGAGCTGGCTGTCCCGTCACTGGAATACACCGTGCCACGGGCCGTTCGGCCCATCGTGCCGAAAGACAAACCCCGAATCTGCGACCACGACGTCATACCCACCAACCTAACCGGCGTCCCTCACCCTGCTCGCGACTTCAGGCTCTATGAAGTGGCCGGTGGCTGATCGCCGTCGTCAGTGCGGTCGGCGGCGCGTTGCTGCTGTTCGCGGGCGGTCTGACGTTGCTGCTCGGCGCGATCTCGCAACTGCTGCAGGAACTCCCGGTCTGCCTCAGGATCTCGCGGGACGTAGCGGCCCGGATGGTCGTATTCCGGGAACTCGCTGGCCGCACCCGAATGCTGCCGTCGTGGGCGTTCATCAGCGGCCGGGCGCCCGACCGCCAGCCACACCAACGCACCGACCAACGGCAGCATCACCACCAGGATTACCCAGGCGAACTTGGGCAGCCCGCGCACGGCGGCGTCGTCAGTCTTGATGATGTCGATCAGCGCAATTACCAGGATCACCAGGTAGATCAACCCGAGATACGGCACGTCCACTCCTTTGTCTTCACGTCGGTCACCAGACCTGCTGTATCCACAGCGGATGTCCGTTCAGGCTCTCGGTTCGGTCAACGTAGACCGCGATCACGACCCGCCCGCCCGGGTGGGCGGCGGCCTCGGAGATGACCTGGTGGCCGGTCACGTCATTCCAGCTGGCGGCTTTGTCCGGACGGTAGTACGCCCCCGCCCGATAGCGGGAGTCGTTGTCGAGGATGACACCCCAGTAATCGTTGCCCAGAACGGCATTGATGACCCGACCGGCGCCGAGGTGGGCGGCGGCCACGGTGTCGGCGTGGCTGAGTTCGATCACCACCACCCCCGGCTGCGAGGTCTCGACGATCCGCGCGGCCTGCGCCGGCGGACCCGCCAGTATCGCCCCACCGGTAGCTACCGCGAGACTGAACGCCGCACCCGCCACCCCCGCGCGTATCCCCGACCTCGTCATCATCGTGTATTCCCTTTCATAACCCCGACCTTTGTCATCGCGAAGTAGTGCTCGGAGGTTCACCCCGTCGACGCCTCAGTAGGAACGCGGTGAACGTCACTGTTGCGCTCACAGGTCCCTGTCCGGGTCGCGTTGGGGTTGTGTCCCGTCATCGAGCGGGTCGTGTCCGCTTGGTGTTGGTGGGAGCGTGTCGTCACGGCGATCCTGTGCCGGAGGACGGGCCAGCACCGCCCGCCCGGCAGCGCCGGTCCGCCCGATCGCACCGAACGGCAAAGGGTCGCACAGGCAATTCCTGCGCGACCCTTTGTGTGGTCAGCGGACTTTGCGTAGGTAGACGTCGCCGGTGGGGACGCCGCCAGCGAACAGAACACCTTTGTAGCCGTGTGGTGTCTTGCGTAGTTCGATGCGGGAGTACCAGTGCGCGACTGGGTCACCGGCGATCGAGACGATGCCGCCGTTGCGGGTCTGGGTGATGTGGCTGTTGGTGGCATTCCACGGCCCGACGCCGTAGATGTCTTGGAACAGACGGTTGCCGATCACTCGCGCGTTGGATTCCGGGTAGGGGATGACGCCGTACATGACCAGCTGGTACTTATATCGGCCGTCATCGATCTTCGCGTGCGCTTGCCCACTACCGAGGCCGAGGCCAGTGGCGAGGCCGGCGGTGATGAGAAGTCCGGCGACGATTGTCTTGACGGCGGTGGAGAGTCGAGCTGTTTGCAAAGGCATGAAGTCACGTCCTGTTCGGTATCGGTTGCTGGTGATGGGTGCGCGGGTTTGGCGGTTCGCTTCTATCACGAACCCGGGACAGGGTGGCCCGGCGACGCTGGTCGCGCGTGGCGAGCCACGCCTGTCCGGTGGGTCACCGCCGCGGGGCGGGCTTCTGGGGGCCAGGCGATCTTGACGTGGCAGGTTCTTGTGCGCGGTTGCCCCTTGTCGAGTCAGGTCCGAGGCGGCCTGCTTAACCTGCACGCCGGCCGGGCCGAGAACCGCATCGGAGGTGCGACAGCGAGCTCGCACCCGCCAACGCCTCCGCCTGAGCGCGGTGAACGTCCCTGTTGCGCTCACAAGTCCAGGTCCCGGTCGCGTTGGGGCTGCGTCCCGTCATCGAGCGGGTCGTGTGGCGGGGGCTGCGATCCGGTGTTCTCGGTGCGTTCTGCCTCTGGTGGGGGTCGGGTGTCGGCGAGCAGTGTCCCGATTCCCGGTTCTGCTGTGGTGGCGTCCTTTTCGGCCTGGTAGAGCTCTGCTCGGTGTTGGTGGGAGCGCTTCATCACGGCGATGTAGTCGGCGGCATGGTCGAGTCCGGCTTCTTCGACCATGACCGGTGTCGGGTTGAGTTCCAGACTCCAGCCAGGTTCACG
>NZ_LNQO01000029.1:0-56570 GCF_001456905.1 Gordonia sp. SGD-V-85 | reverse complement strand
AACCCAAACGCTTGCGCCACCGCCTGTTCACCGTCGGCGGCAAGATCATCACCCACGCCCGCACCACCACCCTGCGACTACCCACCGACTGGCCCTACAACCACCACATACGCCACGGCTGGCAACGCCTCACCGCCTAACCAGCCCCTCGGTCACCGCGCCCCGTCACCGCCGCCCACCCCACCTCAGAACCCGAACAACCAGCGAACCCAACGCTGGCGATCCACCCTGCCCACACACCAGCACCAACCATCAAAAGGCGACACCGACAACCGATCGGCGAAACCCTACCCACCCGTGAAAGATTCAGGCTGAGGAGGCCGGAGCCTGCGGAGACCGTCACGAAGGGTCCTGGTGAGTCGGGTTGCGAAGACCCTTTGTGACGCGCCCTCCGCAGGCTCCGGGCGCTCCTCAGGGGGCAGGGCGTTCTTTCGGATAAGGGAGCAGAGGAGGGCATCGCATTCACCCCACACAGCAGCGGTTCTGTAGTTCTTGCGGATATGGGAGCAGCTTCGAAGGGTCAGGTCAGAAGCCGGCCATAGGCGGCGACGAAGAGCTCCACACAAACGTCGAGGATCTCGTCGAGCGCATAGCGTTCCGCGTCGGCGTCCCCCGCACCGGCGACGTACCAGTCGACGAGAAGCTGGGTGACTGCTCCGACCAGGCCCACCGACGCCAGCCGTTCGCGGTCCGACGTCGGTCGCGAGCCACGAGCGAGTGCCAGGATGAGCGCGGCCCAGTCGTGGATCGCGCGCATGCGGACCCGCTCGATCTCCGGGGACACACCCACCACTTCGACGAGCATCACACGCGCGCGCCGGGGATCGTCGGCGAGGCAGGACATGAACGCCCCGAGAGCCGCTCGTGTGACCTCCGGAACACGCTCGGCGGCAACGCCTTCCGCCGAGTCCGATGATCCGGGGGCGGCGCCGGCGATCTCCGCTGCGGCATCGACGGTCGCCGCCCGGACGAAGTCGACGCAGTCGTCGTACACGGCGACGAGCAGGGCGGCGCGGTCGGTGAAGGACTCGTAGAAGTATCGCTGCGTCAGTCCGGCGAGGTCGCAGATCCCCTTCACCGACACGTTCGCGTATCCGTCGGTTCCGAAGGCGTCGAGCCCGGCCTCGATCAGGGCGGCGCGACGGCGTTCGCGCCGCTGCGTCGGGTCGGCTCCGCCATAGCGTCGTCCGGGCGGGGTCGGCGTCGACGGGCTCGGGTCCGGCACGGCTGTCACGCGAACTCCCTCCCGGGTCTTTACAGCAGATCTTCTGACACGTTACCTTGTCAGAAGTAAGTGACATGGCATCGTGTCAGATATCGCTGTGAGGGGACAATCGTGCTGGAGCTCTTGCCGGAGCCGATGCGTGAGCCGACCGTGCTCGCGATCCCGTTCTTCGTCACCCTGCTGGCCATCGAGTGGTTCGCCGCGGCCAAACTCGAGCACGATGACACCGAGACAGCGCCGCCGGGCGCCTACGACTCGCGGGACGCGCGTTCGAGCGTCTCGATGGGACTGGTGTCGATCGCGACCAGCGTCTTCTGGAAATTCCTCGGACTCCTGCTGTACAGCGTGCTGTTCGCCTATGTCGCCCCGTGGCAGCTTCCCGCGGACGAGTGGTACACGTGGATGATCGCCTTCCTGGGCGTGGACCTCCTCTTCTACTGGAGTCATCGCGTCTCGCATAGGGTCCGCCTGGTGTGGGCGACCCATCAGGCCCATCACTCCAGCGAGTACTTCAACTTCGCGACGGCGCTGCGGCAGAAGTGGAACATCAGCGCCGCGGTGCTGATGTGGATCCCCCTACCGCTCCTAGGCATCCCGCCCGCCCTGGTGTTCGCCGCCTACTCGCTGAATCTCATCTACCAGTTCTGGATTCACACCGAACGGATCGGAAAACTGTGGGCACCCGTCGAATTCGTGCTCAACACACCGTCGCATCATCGGGTGCACCACGGCTGCGACCCCGAGTACCTCGACCGCAACTACGGCGGGGTCTTCATCCTGTGGGACCGGATGTTCGGCACGTTCGCACCGGAGATCCGCCGGCCCCGTTACGGCCTGACCAAACCGGTGGACACATACAACATCCTGCGACTGCAGACGCACGAATATGCGGCGATCGCGCGGGATGTGCGCGGTGCGTCGACGTGGCGCGCCCGCCTCGGCTACGTCTTCGGGCCGCCGGGATGGACGCCACGCGACCTGGTCGGAGAGCAGGTGGCGGGGACGACTGGCGCATCCTCGGAACGCATCTGACGGAGCGACCTCAAGGGCGAGGTCGGTCGGGCGCCATATGCGGTCACCGTGCCGATCGTCGTGACGAGTGAGATGAGCGCGGTCTGGATGCCGAGCACCGCCGGGCTGATCACGAAGCTCATGAGCCAGACCTCAACTCACTCAATCTGGTTCGTGCATCTGAGCCTGCCGCGAACAGGCATCCGAGCCCTGCTGCCACCACCGTCGCCCCGAGAACGGCGCAGCGCCCGAGGCCCCGGGGTCGGTCCTACGCTTCTCGCGTGTCAGGCGGTCGCGTGAGTACCGCGGGGCGGCCGAGGGAACCGTCACGGTCAGATACGAGCGCGCGGTATCAGGATGGCGTATGCCAGTTTCCTCAATTGCCCGTCGATGCCGGGCCGAGAGCGGAGCTCGGGGGACGAGATCACGTGGCCGGCGAACCCGGCCAGAGCCTGCTCCAGAGCCTTGGCATCGGCCTGTGACAGGCTGGGCGTACGCACGCGGATGGCAGTGGTCCACTCGGCGGAGTAGTCCGAGGTGATGCGGCCGAAAGAGATCTGGTCGGCTTCCGGTAGATACACCGCGTCCCGAACTGCCACGGCCAGCACCCGCCCATTGGGGCCCAGCGAGTAGTCGACGAACACGCGCAGGAGCACGTCGAGCGTGTCACCGGCGGCGGCTCCGTCGAGTGCCGCGATCGACGTCCCCAACAAGCCTTCGATGCCTCGACGGATGACCGTCCACAAGATCTCCGTCTTCCCTGCGTGCTCGTGATAGACGGTCGCCACCGAGACGCCCGCGTGGGCGGCGATCTCGTCGATACGAACGTTCCGGAAGCCGCGTACGAAGAACAACTCGGTCGCGACGTCGAGGATTCGTTCGCGTCGGGCGATCGGACTTCGACGTGATCGTGCGTCATCTGTCCCCACCACAACCGGAGCCGTGGCCAGGTCACAGTCGAGAATCGAGTCCGTGAGCGCTCGCTGGACCTGCATGAGCCGCTTGGCCGACAGTGAGCCACGCATCCGGGCCGTGCTCGAGTACACACTGAGGACAGCGGTCGCGAGTAGCTCCGCGCCCGCCGGGTCGACCGCGGGTCGGGCGGCGCTGATCTTCGCCGCCAGCGTGTCCACGAGTCCCCCGAAGGAGCGATTCAACTCGGACAGGCCTGATCGCTCCAGGTGCAATCGTTCGCGGTTCCAGAGGATGGAGACATCTCGATGCGCGGTCATGTCACCCAATGCGTCGAAGAACAACACGATTTGCTCCTCGGGAGTGCCGCCGCGCTCCTGCGCATCGGCCATGAACCGGCTGACGGTCCGCACCTGCGCGGTCAACGCCTGCGCGAGGATGTCCTGCTTGGACGGAAAGTGTCGGTACAACGCAGGCCCGGTCAGTCCGACCGTCGCCCCGATCTGTTCCATGCTCACGTTGCGATAGCCGAACTCCTGAAACAGGCGTGTCGCCTCTCGGACCAGGTGTTCGAGCCGGAGTTCGGGCAGTCGAGCGCTCTTCGCACTCGCGATGTCTGCGGATTTCGACACTGGTGTCGAGGGCAGTGGTACAGGAGACCGCGCCGATGGTTCCGCGTCATGCCCCGCTCGTACCCGAGTGCCGTCGTCGTTCATACCCCGTTGGTCGTAACTCGGACCTCGAGTTGCACGCGCCGATAATCGCGGGGCGCGGTCGGGTGCTCGACCGGTGCGTCAGCCGGCCATCGTGACGCGCGAGATCTCGGCCTGATAGCCGCTTCCCGAACTCGGCAGGTTCGTGAGCCAGACCATGACGTAGCGGGTGGTCGGCGGCTGGGCGATCGGAATCGTGGTAGACGCCTGGTCCACCTGACCCGACGCCACCGTCGTCGTCCGGGCGAACGCCGGACGCGCCGACGGCGACGTACGGATCTCGACGCTGATCCCGGGCGTCGGACTCTCGATGGTGACCGACCGCACCGGGCGTTCCGCTCCGAGGTCGAACATGAGGCCCAGCCCCGGCTTGAGCCCGCCGAAGTCCGGACGCCCGCGATAGTTGTCGGTCTGCCACGGCGGGGCGGCGCCGGTGATCACGTTGCGTACGTTCGCCGAGTTGTCCGGTGTCTGCGCGGAGAAGTCGACGACCGAGACCGACTGCAGCGCAATGGGTTGCGGGGCCGCCGGGGCCGGCGGCGGCTGGGCGCCGGGCGGAGGCGAGGGCTCGGTCGTGGTGAGGATCGAGTCGATGTCGCTCGAGCCGCTGCTGCCGCCGAAGATGTTGGTGGCACCCACGATCAGCGCGATGACGATGAACAGCGCGAGGAGTCCGGCGCCGATGAGCAACGCCAGGTTGCGGCGCGGTGGCTTCTCGTCGCCGCCGGCACCCAGTCGGGGCGCCACGCTCACCGGCGGCGGGGCGTCGGTGATGGCCGGCAACATGTCGGTGTTCAGGTCGACGACCGTGGCCTGATCGAGCACGTGCTGCACCGTCGCCGCGGTACGGATCCCGCGCGAACCGTCGAGCGCGCGCGCCGCGACCGCCGAGATCTCGAACGGGATGTCGGGCTTGCTGAGCCGCGGCTCGACCGGTTGTCCGTCCTCACCGGGCGTGGCCACGGGGATCCCACCCACGGGCTCGGTGGAGTCGGCGGTGGTGATCAGCCGGGACCCGTCCGCGGGATCGAGCGCCCAGCGGTTGAGCAGGAGCGCGTACAGCACGGCCCCGAGGCCGCGGACATCGGACGCCTTGTCGTCCCCGGCGAGGGTGCCGGGGAACGCCAGCACGGCATTGCCGTCGTGGCTGATACGGATGCGGTCGGGATGGTCGATGGACAGCGCGCCACCGGAGCGGTGGGCGATCTCGGCGGCCGCGGCGAGTGAACGCACCGCCCGCGCGGCGCCGATCGGCGACGGTCCCGACCCGGCGACATCCGCCAGGGACGATCCGGGCACCCATTCGGCGACGACGATGCCGCCCGACGATCCGCGGACGACGTCGAGGACCCGTGCCACCCCGTCGGAGTTGATCTGGCCCAGGCGCAGGGTGCGCGACAGCACGGCCTGCGGTCCCTGATCGGACATCTTGGCGGCCTGACCACGCTCGGGCGGCGGTGCGAGCTGCTCGGCGTCGACGAAGGTCAGCGCGACCTCACGGTCGAGGTTGATGTCCTGGGCCCGCCAGAACTGCAGACCGCGGGTACCGCCGTGCTGCTCGAGCAGTCGGTACCGGCCGCCGGCGACCGCAGCACCGGGGATGAGGCGTGGTCCGCGCCGGCGTGGGCTCGCCGCGCTGTCGGCCGCACCGGTCTCGGCGGCGGGAGTCGGGGTCGGTGGAGTGGGTGCGTCGCCGGCTCTGGGCTCGGCGGGCGGCCCGGTGGCAGCAGTGGTGTCGACCTCACTGTCACTCACGCGACGGACTCCTCTCCTGCGGTATCTGATGTCGCGCGGTACCGGCGCGCGTTCGGGGATGGGGCGCACATCCCGGGTCGCGCCGATCGCGCCACCGGAGTGTACGGAGTACGACTGCCACGTCGCGGTACCTCTGTCGAAGCGGCGCAGCACCTGTACCTGACCAGAGTACGGGAGCGATTCGTCGCCGGTGACGCGCGGAAACTGAACTGTGATCGCCGGTGACTGTTCACGTTCGGGCTGCGGCGGCGGGGCGAGCGCCGGGATGAACCGGCCGAGCAGACGGCGTACGGCCAGCCCGATCGCGACGACATCCGGTACGCGGGCCGCGGCGAGACCGGCGTAGGTCACCGCGAGCACCACCGCGGCGGTCAGCCCGAGGTAGAGGACCGACCCCACCTTGCCCAGCCAGCCGATCATGTCGTCGAGGCCGGTGAGTTTCGCGACCGCCCACACGGTGGCGGAGACCCCGATCGAGACAGCCAGGGTCACGACGGACGTGCGTGCCACATCCGAGAGCCGGGCCCCGCGAAGACGGCTGCGGAGCAGGAAGTGACCGACGACGGCACCGACCAGATAGCCCAACCCGTTGGACAGCGCGAGCCAGCGCACGACGAGTTCGGGATCGTCGAAGAGCACCGGCCCCAGGTACGACGACACCACCTTCACCACGGTGATGCCCAGCGCGATGAACGTCGGGGTCCACGCGTCCTCTCGGGCGTAGAACACGCGCAGCTGGACGAGGGTCATCGAGTACGGGATGAGGGTGAACGCACCCCACGACAGCACCGAACCCAGTTGCGACGCGGAGGCGGCGTCGAACTTGCCGAAGTTGAAGACGGCGATGGCGATGGCCGGTCCGAAGAACGTCATGAACGACACGACCGGGACGAGGGCGACCATCGTCAGTCGCGTCGCCAGGGACAGATCGTCGACGACCGCCTTGGTGTCGTCGGCGGTGGCGTTGCGCGACAGTCGCGGCATGATCGCGGTCAGGATGGTCACGCCCAGCACGCCGTACGGAAGCTGCAACAACTGCCAGTGGGTGAAGTAGATGCTGACGCCCGACGCGTCGGCCGACGATGCGATCCGGTAGGTGACGATCAGGCCGACCTGGAGCAGCGCCACATACGCGACGATGGCGACGGCCATGTTGCCGAACTGGCGCAGGCGCGCGTCGATGCCCCACTGCAGGCGCAGCCGCACCCCCGACTTGCGGAGGAACGGCACCAGTATCAGCGCCTGGAGCACGACACCGGTCGTGCAACCGATGCCGAGCACCAGGAGCTGCGGATCGGACATCCGGACGGGGTTGAGGGTGATCTCGCCGGGCACCACCGCGTAGAGCACGAGAGTGGTGATCTGCACGACGTTGTTCAGGACGGGCGCCCACGCACCCGGCTTGAAGTAGCCGCGCAGGTTGAGGATCGCGATGAACAACGCGGACAGGCCGTAGAACAGGATCTCCGGCAACAGCAGGTAGGCGAGCGCGGTGGACAGCTCGCGATTGACCTGCCCGTCCCCCAGGTTCAGATAGGTGAGCAGCGGCGCCGCGATCACCGCCACGACCGTCGCGGTCCCGAGGACGACGACGGTGATGGTGAAGATCCGGTTGATGAAACCCTCGCCGCCGTCGTCGTCCTCGGCCTCGGCCCGGGCGAGCAGCGGGATGACGATCGCGGTCAGCACGGCGCCGAGGACGACCTCGGCGATCATGTTCGGCAGCACGTCGGCCGCCTGGAACGCCGAGGCGATGGCAGGGCCGAGCATCGCGAGGATGAGCACGGTCCGCAGGAAGCCGGTGATGCGACTGAACAGGGTGGCGATCGCGATCGACCCGCTGGTGCGCAGGATGCTCGAGTCCGAGTCCCGCGCCAGACCGGTCGACGACGCTTTCCCGTCGGGCGCCTTCCCCTCGGGCGCCTTCTCGTCGGGTGCCTTCTGGACGGACACCGCGCCGGCGGCCACCGGACCGTTCGACGGTCGGCGGGGGTCGGACGCGGTCATGACCCGCGTGTTGTTCTGGGCCGGTGACACGTCCGGCCGGGCCGGCGTGGGTGCCGGTGGAGTAGGTGCCGATGGCGCGGGCGGACGCGGGGCCGAGGGTGCCCGCCCGCCCGGTCGCGGCGGCGCGGGTCGTGGGGCCGCAGACCGCGCGTCGGGCGATCCTGGTGCGGCAGGCCGTGGCGCAGTGGGTCCCGGATCCGGGGACCCGGGCGGGATCCGCGTCGGAGGGACCCGGCCACCCGGAACCCGGTTCGGCGGAATCCGCCGGGGTGCGGCGCGCTCGGGACGCTGGGGCGGCACCGGGCCGGGTGTCCCCGACCGCGGTGCACGCGGCTCATCGTTCCAGGTCACGTCGCTAGGGCCGCCGTCCTCGGGTCGTCTGATGTCGGTCATGGAGGGTCATCGCCCGGTTCCTCGCCGTACGTCCGACCCTCGCTCTGCAGGGTACGGCGTCGCTCCTGATACCCGCTTCCGGCAAGCATTCGCTCGAGTTCGTCGGGTTCGGGACGGTCGGCGTCGGCGGGATCGGGCTGGCCGCGGAAACGATGCCAGAGGCGACGCGCGGTGAGCAGGACGAGCGCCGCCGCGGCGATGATTGTGATGTAGAACAGCGGCTTGCCGTACGCGTTGGTGTGCACCGACAGGCTGATCGGCTGGCCCAGTGGCACGCCGGTGACCGTCGACAACCGGATCTGCACACTGATCGCCTCGGAGGCGTCGCCCTGGGTGGGCAGCTGGATCTGCCGGGTTCCGCGCGCCGGGATCTCGATCACCCCGAGGTCGCCGATCTCGATGCCCGCCGGCTCCGACGTGGTGATCCGGGCACGCACCGGGAGCGCGAGGTCGTTGCTCACGACCAGCAGCAGCGGACTCCGCTCGGAGGCCAGCGTGTAACGACCGCCGGGATCGAGGATGGTGACCGACTGCGACATCCGGTACAGGGTCGACGAGACCGCGTCGATGCGTTCGGTCTGCGCGCGCCGCAGGTGGGTGTAGACGGCCGACCCCTGGGCATCCGGGGAGCGGATCGCGCGGAGCTGGTCCTCGCGCAGCGGCGACATGTACCGCTCGGGGGTGGCGGCGACATCCGCCGAGCGCACCAGGGCGCCCTCGAACTGCCAGCTGTCCTCGACATTACGTCGTATCGATCCGGTCGCGTCGCTCGTCAGCACCGAGCCCACCTCGCCCACCGGACCGACCCCGGGCGGGTCGATCAGCCGCGCCTGCTCGGGCGCGGAACCGAGGTCGGCGGCCAGCGTCGACAGCGGAGCCGGTGTCGCGGCACCCGATTCGAGGAGCAGCCGTGCGGTGGTGAACAGGGCCTCGGCGTCGGCGGACGTGGGCGACCAGTACGTCGGGGGCATCAGGAACGCCGATCTGCCGACGACCGGGTCGGGCGACGGGCGTGCCCCGGGTGCGGTCGGACCGGGTTCCGGCGCGGCGATCGCGGGATAGGCGAGGGCACCGATCGCGCTCTGGCGCCTGCTTCCCTCGGACTCGTCGGACAGGTCGATGCGCTGACTCGGAGGCGTCAGAGCGGGGGTGGACGGCGCCGTACCGAGCGCGGCGAACGAGGCGGTCACAGGTGCGTCGTAGGTCTGGGCGGCGAGGTCACCGATCCGGTAGCGGCCGGCGGCGTCGCGGCGACCGACCGGCGCGACGGAGTTCGACGACACCGCGGTCGCGGTCATCTCGGCCTCGGTGAGGGCGGCGGCGCCGTCGGCGTCGATCGCCCCCAGGGCGGGGATCGAGAGACCGCGCACGCTCCGGACGCCGAGCACGGTGTCGATGATGTCGGCCGGTGACCGCAGCGCGGCCTCGGTGAGGCCGGTGTTGCCGATCCGGGTCAGGGAGGTCAGATCGGCCTGCGCGTACGGCAGGGCCACCACGCACATCCGCTGCGCGATCCATCGCAGGCCGGTGAGCCAGCGACCGGCGGCGTCCACGCCGTTACCGGGCCGGGTCGTCGACCTAGGATCGGCGGGATTGTCGGACACCTCGTACCCCAGCGACATCGCGCGCACCGTGACGACGAGGTCGGGGTCGATCGCCAGGCACATGCTGTCGGCGAGCTTCTCCGAACCGGGCAGTGCGCTCGGTTCCGGGTTCTCCGGTGTCTCGGATGGCGGGGTGTCCGATGCCGCCGAATCAGATTGTGCAGGTGGAGGTTCCCCGACGACCCGCTGCAGCGCGGCGAGTAGCTCGGCGAGTCTGCCGCCGTCGGCGAGCGACCGCGCCATGTTCTCGTTGATCAACCGGACCGGTTCGGTGTTGCCGCCCAGCACACCCGGCGCGAGCTGCGGCGGGGCGGCCAACGGCCACACCATCGTCATGCGTGCCGGGCTGGACAGGTTCGCCGACACCGACCCGTCCGGCCCGAGCCCGACGACCGGGTCGGCGTCGGAGTACTCGGTGGACGGGTCGACGTAACCGGCGGCCCGGGTGTCGTCGGGCGGCAGGGACAAGACCGGCAGCAGCATCCGCGATCCCGCGACCTGCGCGGTGTTGCCGTACTCGGGGGTGCCGTTGACGTTGACCTGCATCGGGTACACGCCGGGCTGGGAGATGGCCAGGCCCTGGCCGTCGGGACCGTTGTTGGCCGAGAGTGCCATCGACATGCGGAAGCCGACGCTCTCGCCGGGGGCGAGCGAGTCGGACAGCGCCTCGAAGGGGCCGGCCACGGCGACGGCCGGATCGTCGTCGGCGAGGTCGGTGCGCAGGCCCGCGGCCGACGCCACCGGATCGCCGCGCTCGAGCCGGATGGTCAGGTCGGTGATGGACCGGTCGCCGACGTTGTCGACGCGTCCGCTGACGGTGACCACCGGCCGGCTGGTCGTGGTCACGATGTTCGGGGTCATCGAATCGATGACGATGCGGGCGAAGCGGCTCGGTGACCGGTCCGACGCGCCGGACCCGGCGTCGGAATCGCTGGTGGCCGTCTCCGGCGCCGCCGACGCCGGTCCCACCGCGCCGGACAGGACCATCAGACCGAGAACGGCCAGGACCACGGCGGAGGCCAGAGTCGCGAGCGCGCCGGACCGCAGCGCATGCGAGAAGGCGAGAGAACGAGACGAACGGGGCTCGGCGGCGGACGGGCGCGGCTCAGCCATCGCCGGCCGCGGGCCGTCGTGGACGGCGCCGGCGCCGGCGCGGACGAACCGGGGGCGGTGGCTCGTTGCGGCGCTGGTTGCGCGCGGCGGCGGCTTTCTCATAGGCGTTGGGTTCGGTGCGGATGCTGTCGGCCTCGGACTGGGCCAGCCGGGTGGGGTCGGCGGCGAGTTCGGCGATCACACCTCGGGCCATCCGGGCGAGTCGCCGCTCGTCAGAGTACGTGAGCCGACGCGGGAGCTCGTGTAACGGCACCCAGGCCACCTCGGACACCTCGTAGTCGGCGTCGGACAGCTCGCCGCCCGTGCACCGCAGCAGGTAATGATGCACGGTCTTGTGGATCCGACGACCTTCGCTGACGAACCAGTAGTCGATCTTGCCGAGCGGGGCCACCACCGTGCCCTGGATCCCGGTCTCCTCCTCGACCTCGCGGATGGCGGTCTGCTCGGCGGTCTCGCCGGTTTCGATGTGTCCCTTGGGCAGCGACCACATGGTGCGTCCGCGACGGTCGACGCGACCGATGAGCGCGGCCGACAACTGGTCGACGGGGAGGTCGAGGTCGGAGATGACGAGCCCCCCTGCCGAGGTCTCGCGCACGGTGCGGAGTTTCTCGTTGCCCGCGCGGTCGGGATGGACGCGCTCGGCAGCCGGGCGTTCGGACGCACGGTCCGCCCGCGCCGTGCGCCGTCGACCCTTCGACGCCTTGCCGCCGGCCTGGGTCAGACCGGTCTTGGTCAGCTTGGCGCTGACGGCGACCATGTCCGACGGCTTCGGCGGGGTGACGCGGGGTCGCGCACGATCGGGATCGACCGGGAGCTTGTCGACGGGCTCGGCCTCGACCGGATCCGGGCACGCGGGATCGGCGGCCCGGGCGCGGGCGAGGTCATTGGGAGTCGGGTGATGAGTGCTGGGTGCCGGTTCGGAGGCCGGGTTGGGCGAGCCGGGTTTGTGGCCCGGCCGCGAGCCCGCCTGGCCGGGAGTCGGCTGCTTGTTCTTGGGTTGGGCATGACCGCTCTGTTTGTGCCCGTGCGGACTGTGCGCCGTCGGGGTGTGAGCGGGCGCCGCACCTCGGTTCTCGGACTTGCGCCGGCCCCGGCGGCGTCGGCCGCGCCGGGCACGACGCCCCTGGCCGGAGGCATTCTGCTCGCCTTGTCCGCCACCCTCACCGTGCGCACCCGACGAGACGCCGCTGACGTCTGAAGGGTTGGTCGAGGAATCGGTGGACACTCCACGATGCTAGCGGCTGGTCACCTGCAGTTTGTCCGGACGCCTCCGAGGGCGCGTAGGTTGTGGATTCGCAGTGTCGCGAGTGCGCCGGGGGTGTATGAGTCGTCGCCGACGAGCTGTGCGGCGTCGTCGTCGCGGGTCACGACGGTAGGGTGGCAAGCCGTGAACGACACTTCCCCGTCCGGTGCGGCGGCGTCTGGGCCATTCCGGAATGGGGCAGCCCAGCCGGACCAGGTGCACTCGGCGGACCCGGAACGGCGCACCCGTCTGCTCGCCGCCGCGGCGATCGCACTGCGCGACCTCGACGACGTCCTCGTGCCCCTCGGCAAGCTGTTCGAGACCGCCGGCCACGAGCTGTACCTGGTGGGCGGCTCGGTGCGCGACGCGGTTCTCGGGCGTCTGGGCAACGACCTCGACTTCACGACCGATGCGCGCCCGGAGACGGTGTCGCAGCTCCTCCGCGGCTGGGCCGACGCGTTCTGGGACGTCGGCATCGAGTTCGGCACGGTCGGGGTCCGCAAGGGCGACCACCTGATCGAGATCACGACGTTTCGCGCGGACTCGTATGACCAGGTCAGCCGCAATCCCGAGGTCACGTTCGGCAAGACCCTCGACGACGACCTGATCCGACGGGACTTCACCGTCAACGCGATGGCGGTCCGGATCGGCTCGGCGGGCGCCCAGGACTTCCGGGACCCGCTCGACGGGATGACCGCCCTGCTGGCCGGGGTCATCGACACCCCCGCCACGCCTGCACAGTCCTTCGGCGACGACCCGCTCCGGATGCTCCGCGCCGTGCGGTTCGTCTCTCAGCTGGGATTCCGGCTCGCGCCGCGCGTGTGGCAGGCGATCACCGACATGAACGGCGAGATCGAACGCATCACCGTCGAACGCATCCGTACCGAGCTGGACAAACTGATCTGCGGCGAGTTCCCGATCGAGGCGATCGACGCCATGGTCGAGACCGGTCTCGCCGAGCGGGTGCTGCCCGAGGTGCCCGGCATGAAGCTCACCATCGACGAGCACCACCAGCACAAGGACGTCTACCAGCACTCACTGACAGTGCTCCGCCAGGCCATCGATCTCGAGGACGGCGATCCGGACCTGGTGCTGCGCTGGGCGGCTCTGTTGCACGACATCGGCAAACCCGCGACGCGGCGGCACGAACCGGGGGGTGGCGTCAGCTTCCATCACCACGAGGTCGTGGGCGCGAAGATGGTGCGCAAACGGATGCGGGCGCTGAAGTATCCGAAGGCGGTGGTGTCCGACGTGGCGCAGCTGGTCTTCCTGCACCTGCGCTTCCACGGTTACGGAGACGGCGCGTGGACCGACTCGGCCGTCCGCCGGTACGTCACCGATGCCGGTCCCCTGCTCGACAAGCTGAACAAGCTGGTGCGCGCCGACTGCACCACCCGTAACAAGCGGCGCGCCCGGCGGCTGCAGCAGAACTACGACAGTCTCGAGCAGCGGATCGCCGACCTCCAGGCGGCGGAGGATCTCGAGAAGGTCCGGCCCGACCTCGACGGCAACGCGATCATGGAACTCCTCGGCGTGCCGCCCGGCCCGATCGTCGGACAGGCGTGGCGTCATCTGAAGGAGCTACGCCTGGACCGTGGACCGCTCAGCCGCGACGAAGCCGAGGATGCCCTTCGCGAATGGTGGGCGGCGCGCAGCGGTCAGTGAGGACTGCGAGACGCCCCGGGCGTTTCAGCTCGCGGGCGCGAACACCTCGATCGCGTGCGGTACCGCCTCGAAAACCGCCGGCAGCTCGCCGACGAGGTCACCGTCGACCGACACGAGGGCGGGCGGATCGCAGTACAGCTCGACCTCTGCGCCGCGCATGGTCCGGACGTTCGGGCTGTCGATGTGCTTGCCCGTGAACACCTTCGGGAAGACGCGCGCAATCGTCCAACGTGCCAGCCGCGGTGGGTTGAGCGCGAGGGTCACGTCGAGCCGGCCGTCGGTGATCGACGCCTGCGGCGTGATCTTCATGCCACCGCCGTACGACGTGGTGTTGCCGATCGCGGCGAAGATGAGGTCGGATTCGACGGCCTGGTCGTCGACGCGGACCTGGTAGTGACGCGACCGCAGTGCGAGTAGTTCGAGCAACGCCGCGATCGTGTACCGGGACTGTCCGCGCGGCCGGCGCATGTCGATGGCCCGCGCGGTGACCGCGGCGTCGAACCCGGTGGCGGCGACAGTGCTGAACAGCGCGGTCTGCCCGTCCGGGAAGCTGACCCGGCCGAGGTCGATGGGTCGCCGGTGGCCGGCCAGGATGACCTCGACGGCGTCGGCCGGATCCAGTGGGATGCCGAGGTTGCGGGCGAAGTCGTTCCCGCTTCCGGCCGGGATGACGGCCAGCGGCTTGCCCGACCCGATCGTGGCCTCGACCGTCAGACGCACCGTGCCGTCGCCCCCCACGACGACGAGGACGTCGGTGTCCCCGCGGGCTGCCTTGCCGGCGAGATCGGCGGCGTCGGCGATGTCCTCGCCGACGATGATCTCCACCTCCACGCCGCGGGCACGCAGCAGTTCTGCGGCGTCGTGGGCGACGCGCAGGCCCGTTCCGTGCCGTGCGTACGGACTGGCCACGAGTGTGGCGTGTTCGATAGTCATATGAGTCGGCCCCCCGCCGTTCAAGTGATCCGTTACAGTGTTACACATCATGGCAATCCGTAACGAGGAGATCGGGGATCTCGTTCTGGATGCAGCACGGAGCTGTCTGCTGCGTAGCGGCGGACGCAAGGTGACTGTCTCCGAGGTGGCCCGACAAGCAGGCGTGAGCCGACCGACGGTGTACCGCCGGTGGCCCGACATCAACGAGATCATCCGCGGGCTGTTGACCCGCGAGGTCCTGGGGGTCGTCGAGGACGCCATCGGCGGACGAGGCGAACCCGCCGATCTGGATGCGCTCGTCGATCGGGTGGTCGCGGTCGTCGGCGCGCTCCGCGAGGACGAACTGATCGCCTCGCTGTGGCGCGAGCAGCGAGACTTCATGGCGCCGTACGTCTTCGAGCGTCTCGGTACGAGTCAGCAAGGGGCGCTCGCGATTCTCTCGGACATGCTGTCGCAGGCCCAGGAACGGCGCCACGTCCGGGCGGGTGACGCCAAACGGATGGCGGCGATGGTGCTGCTGATCGCGCAGTCGTTCCTCCAGTCCGGGGCGCTGGTCTCCGACATCATCGCCGAGGGCTGGAGCACCGAGTTGCACGAGATGCTGGCCGGGTATCTGCGTCCGGCCGGTGCGGGCGTCGACGGATGACGTCGTGAGCGCCGGTCGCGCGGTGCGAGTCTGATGGCGACCCTGTCCGCCGACACCCGTCGTCGTGCGCTCGACCGTCTGACGTCCGGCGATCCCCTGGATCTGCTGGTCATCGGCGGCGGTGTGACCGGCGCCGGGGTGGCGCTCGACGCCGCGACCCGTGGCCTGCGCGTCGCGCTCGTCGAGAAGGACGACCTCGCGGCCGGAACCTCGCGCTGGAGCAGCAAACTCGTCCACGGTGGTCTCCGTTATCTGGCCAGGGGTGATCTGCGGATCGCGCGCGAAAGTGCCGTCGAACGTCATCATCTGATGACCGCCATCGCTCCGCATCTGATCGCTCCCCTCCGCCAGATCATCCCCGACCGTGGCGGCAGGCAGACCTCGATCATCCGATTGGGCCTCCGCGCGGGAGATGTGCTCCGACGCAACGCCGGTACCCCCGACTCGCTGTTGCCGCCGCCGACCCGGGTGTCGGCGCTGGAGACCCTCGCCCGCTTCCCGGCGGTGTCGCCCCACGGTCTGCGCGGTGGTATCTCCACCTCCGACGGTCAGCTCGTCGACGACGCTCGGCTCGTCGTCGCCCTCGCACGTACGGCGGCTGGCTACGGCGCATCCGTCTGCACCCGGGTGCGGGCCGAGCGCGTGGACGGCCGCGGGGCCACCCTCACCGATCAGTTGACCGGTGAGAGCTTCGACGTCGGTGCGCGGATGGTCGTCAACGCCACCGGCGTCTGGTCCGGCGGCATCGATGATGCACTCGCCGTACATCCCAGCCGCGGAACGCATCTCGTGGTCGACGCGGCGCGGCTGGGATTCCCCGACGCCGCGCTGATGACCCCGCTCGGCACCTCCGTGTCCCGGTTCGTTTTCGTGATCCCCGCGCAGCTGGGGCGCGTCTACGTCGGCCTCACCGATGTCGCGGCGCCCGGGCCGATCCCAGACGTCCCGATGCCGGACGAGTCGGAGATCGACTTCCTGCTCGACGCCGTCAATCCCGCTCTCGCACGGCCGTTGGATCGCTCGGACATCATCGGCACGTTCGCGGGTCTGCGACCGTTGGTCGACACCCGCGGCGGCGGCCGCGACTCCGAGGCCCTCGCCGACGTCTCGCGGCAGCACCACGTCGGCGTCCGCGGCGATGGTCTCGTCAACGTCCTCGGCGGCAAGCTCACCACCTACCGGCGCATGGCCCAGGACGCCGTCGACGCCGCGCTCGCGACCACCGACCTCACCGCCGGGGACTGTGTCACGACCACGACCCCGCTGGTCGGAGCCCTGCGGAGTCCGCGCGAGCAGGGGCTGCCGGCTTCGCTCGTGCAGCGGTTCGGCGGGGAGGCGCCGGCGGTGGTGGACGCCGCCGTTCTCCCCCGTCCCCTGGATCCGATCGTCCCCGGCATCGATGTCACCCGCGCCGAAGTCGAGTTCGCGGTCACGCACGAGGGTGCCCTCGACGCCGACGACATCCTGCACCGGCGCACGCGGATCGGCCTCGTGCAGGTCGACGCCGACGCGGCACGGCCGGAGATCGAGGCGATCGTCGGCGAACTCCTGGGGTGAGGTGGCCTGGTCAGTAACCCATGGTGCGCAGGGCGTCTGCGACGCGGTCGAGTTCGGACCGGCGTACGTCGAGGTGCGGGCTGATTCGGAGCACCGGATGCTCGGTCGCCAGCGGGGCGCGCCAGGTGTCCGCGGCGGTGACCAGGACACCGAGTGACAACAGCTTGTCGCGGGCCGCGGCGACGTCGTCGAACTGCCATCCGGGCGGTGGTGCGAGGGTGATGATCGCCGACGGCTCGTCGATCGGTTCGAGGACCTCCCAGCTCGCGATGCCGTGGAGTCGTTCGCGGGTGACCCGGCCGATCTTCGCGAGTTCGCGGAAGACGCGCTGCTGGCCGATCTCGAGCAACTCGCGGACCGCGACACCGAGTCCGAGGCGCCCGGCGATGAATGCCTCGGAACCGTCGATTCGTACCGGCCGCAACGAGTCTCGACGCACCGCGACGAACCCGACGCCACGCGGGCCGGTGAGCCACTTGCGGCTGGTGCCGTAGACGACGTCGGCACCGGTGACGGTGGGGACGTGACCGACCGACTGCGCCATGTCCACCACTACGGGCACACCGGCCCGATGCGCGAGTTCGACGATCCGCGTGACCGGCTGCACCACACCGGACATCGAGCCGATGTGGCAGACGTGGATGAAGTCGGGCTGCTCGAACTGCAGCATGTTCTCGAGCGCGTCGGTGTCGACGTGACCGTAGACGTCCCCGTCGGGCATGGTCCGTACCGCGTACCCGCGGCGCTCGAACTCCTCGAGGTTGGGGCCGAATTCGTTCTTCGCCACCCACACGGTCGATGTGACGGGCAGGCTCCAGTTGGTGAGGAGGGCGCGCAGAGCGGCGCGGGCGCTCTCACGGAAGACCACCTCGTCGCCGGTGTGTCCGATCAGGGCAGCGAGATTCCTTGTGTCGCGCGCGATCTCCTCGGCGCGGTCGTCGGCGGCGACATACGACCCGCGTTCGGTCTCCCGCCAGAGGTGCGCGGTCATCGCGCCGATCAGTGCGTAGGACGAGCGGCCCGCCGAAGCAGAGTCGAGGTGTGCCAGGGCTGGTTCGAGCCGGGCCGCATGCCACTGCTCGCCGAGATCGCTGACGTACATGGGCCACAACCTACCGGGTGGTCGAGGTGTCCACACCCATCGGGAACCGCACAGCGGGAACCCGGGCGCTGGGAACCGATCGATGGGAACCGATCGATGGGAACCGGATTGGGCCCCGTTGCGTCCAAGACCTCATGGACCCGGCGATCGAGTACTTCTTCGGGACCGGCGACGGTCCGACGACGCGCTGGTCCGGGACCGCCGACCTCGCGCTCGGGGATCCGCGGTCCGATGTCCTGGACGCGATCGGGCTCGACTTCGACGGCGACGGCCGTCGCGATGACGCGATGTGGGACACCGACGCCGACGGTGTCGCCGACGTCGCCGCCCTCGACACCGACGACGACGGCGCGCCCGACGCCTTCTACCGCGACTCCGGTGCCGGTCTGTGGGACCGGCCCGTCGCGCGAGCCGACCTCGTCGGCGAACAACTGCCGCGGCGCGACGTCCCCGAGCGGACTCCGCAACCCCCGCCGGCGCAGGTCACCCGGGTCGACCTCGACGACGACGGCGACCCCGACGTCGAGATCGTCGGCGCCGACCGGGGCGGCCGGATCGTCGGCGAACGACTCTACGTCGACTCCGACGGGGACGGCAGCCACGATGTGATGCTGGTGGACCTGGATGCGAACGGCGTGGCCGACGCCGCCTACGACAACCGGGACCCGCGGTTCACGCGGCGGGGTCGGTGACGGTGTGCCGCACCGTCGTGGGCTCGGCGGACCAGTGCCCACGCGGATGCAGGAGGCGCACCACGAGCATGCCGAGCAGGTACAGCACCACCCCGAGCACGACGAGCCCGACCGCCCGGCCATCGTCGGGGATCGCGAGGGCCGCGACGGTCACCGCACCCACGTAGGCGATGTTGAACACCGCGTCCTGCACCGAGAACACCTGTCCGCGCACCGCGTCGTCCACGTCGACCTGCATCGCCACGTCGCCACACAGCTTGGCGATCTGGCCGATGAGTCCGAGTACGAACGCCGACCCGCAGATCACCGCGAACTCGAAGCTGAGTACGGACAGCTCGGCGAACGCGCCGACGGCCAGTGCGGCGAGCAGCGTCACGTACCGGCCCACCCGTGCCACCGCGATCGGTGTGATGATCGCGGCGAGAAGCGCCCCCGCGCCGGTGAAACCGATGACCACGCTGACGCGGTCGACCCCGTCGCCGGGACCCATCTGGCGCGTCAGCACCAGGATCATCAGCGTGTTCATCCCGAACACCAGCCGGTGGGCCCCGATCGCCGACAACGCGGCGGCCACGGTCTTGTGGTGGACGACGGCGCGGGCACCGTGCCAGAGGCCGACCGAGACCGCGTGCACGGCCGAACGACCCGGGTCGTCGGGCTCGTCGGGACCGAGTTGCAGCGGACGGAACCGATGCGCCAGCCCGCCGGAGACGACGGCCAGCACGATCCCGGCGATCATCGTGAGGGCACTGCCCACGTTGTCGTCGCCGAAGATCGCGCGGAGTCCCAGGGTGATGCCGAGCCCGACGGTGAGCATCGCGCCGCCCAACGTCGTGAACAACGCATTGGTGGCGACCAGCACCTCACGCCGCGCGACGTGCGGCAGTCCGGCCGACAGTCCGGCCGCCACGAACCGGCTCGCACCCGTCGCGGCGAGGGCGGAGATCAGCACCACGACATCAGGTGCGCCGGAGGCGACGGCCAGTGCGACGAGCCCGATGATCAGCCCGCGCAGCAGGTTCGCGTACAGGAGGACGTTGCGTCGATCCCAGTGGTCGAGCAACGCGCCCGCGAACGGGCCGATGAGCGAATACGGCAGCAGCAGCACCGCGAGGCCACCGGCCACCGCGAGCGGATCGGCATGGCGCTCGGGGTTGAACAGGATGCTGCCGACCAGCGCGGCCTGGAAGATCCCGTCGGTGATCTGACTGGACAACCGGACCGACAACAACCGGCCGAGTCCCGGCGACGAACGGAGGGAGTGGACGAACACCGACCACCCGCGTTGGTCACGGGTCACCTGGGTGCTGCTCACCGATCCAGCCTACCGAGCTGACGATGGACGCCGTCGGCCACGGACGTGCGATGATGGTCGGGTGGCCGGAGGTGAAGACGCAGACGATCCCACACCGGAATCCCGCCCCGGAGAACACTCGGCGGACAGCGGTGGTGGTGCGCGTATGCCCGGCGTCCCTTGGGATGCCGACCCCACGCCGCGGGTGCGTCCGGGCACCGCGCTGATCGCCTCGACCGATCTCATCGAACCCACCTTCGCCCGGACCGTCATCTACGTCATCGAGCACAACGAGTCGGGCAGTCTCGGGGTCATCCTCAACCGGATGAGCCAGACCGCCGTGCACAACCTCCTGCCGCAATGGACCGACATCGCGGCCTCGCCGCGCGCCCTCTATGTGGGCGGGCCGGTGAACCAGGAGGCGGCGCTGTGCCTGGGGGTGGTGAAACCCGGCACCGACATCGACGACGTGCCTGCCCTGCGTCCGGTCGACGGCCGGGTCGTCCTGGTCGATCTCGACGCCGACCCCGAGCCCCTCGCCGAGATCCTCGAGGGTGTCCGGATCTTCGCGGGCTACAGCGGATGGGGCATCGGGCAACTCGACGATGAGCTCGACCAGTTCAGCTGGATGGTCGCCTCGGCACTCCCTCGCGACCTGCTCGCGCCGCCGGCGTCGGACGTGTGGTTCGACGTCCTGCGCAGGCAGGCCTGGCCGAAACCCCTCCTCGCGACCCACCCGATCGATCTCAGCGTGAACTGAGTCCGTCCGTCCGGACGGTGATGCTGAGCATTGCCTGAGACACCCGGTGATCCACGTCACCGGCGGGGTGTTAGGTTGTGGACGCTCGATCAATTTTTCGCTGGACAAGCCGTGGATTGTTCCAGCGCATGACATGCGGGGGTGTGCATGAGCGGGTCGAAGAGTGCGCGGGTTCTGGCCGGGGTGATCCTCGCGGTGGTCGCGCTGGTGGCGCCCATCGCCGTGGCGGGCGCTGCCCCGGTCGGACCCACCGGCGGCGCCGACGGGGCGCGATGGGCGGCGAGCCACGACGGCCCGCAACCCTATGCCGGCGTCAATGTCACCTGGGATGTGCCGATCCGGATGAGTGACGGCACGGTTCTCCGGGCCAACGTGTACCGCCCGGCCGACGCTCGCGAGCGTCCCACGTCGACGAAGACGCCGGTCATCGTCAACATGACGCCCTACACCAAGCTCATCACCACCGTCGGTTCCGCGGTGATGCAGAACCCGGTGCTCGAGCCCTACCTGCTGCAGATCGTTCGGTCGATCAACCTGTCCGGCACGCCGATCGACGGCATCAACGACATCGCGCACACCATCCGCGACGGCGGCGCGAAGACCTTCCTCGTCGACTTCGATCTCGTGCGCAGCGGCTACACGCAGGTCGTCGTGGATGTGCGCGGCACCGGTTTCTCGCAGGGAGTCTGGGACGTCTTCCAGTCGCGGGAACAGCGCGACACCATCGAGGTCATCGACTGGGCGTCGAAGCAGCGGTGGTCCAACGGCAAGGTCGGGATGTCGGGTGTGTCGTACTCGGCGATCAACCAGATCCAGGCCGCGAACAAGAACCCGAAGGCACTCAAGGCGATCTTCCCGGTAGAGCCGGGCGGAGACCTCATCCGCGACATCGTCGCGCCTGGCGGCGCTCTGGGTGTCGGCTTCCTCCCGCTGTGGCTGACGCTGGTCAACACCACCAAGATGATCCCGAACGTCGCGTCGATGCTGAACGGCACCTTCGACTGGAAGTGGTTGGCGGACCGGATCTCGGACCCGTTCACCTTCTACCCACAGCTGTTCGCCGCACTGCTCACCCCCGACATCCCGTCGGTGCCGCCGAACCTGAAGGCGTTGCTGGACAACAACTCCGAACCGAGGTCCGCGTGGCTCGACCACGCCGACCGCATCACCACCCCGACGCTCATCTACGGCGGCTGGTTCGATCTCTTCACCAACAGCGAAGTCCGGATGTACAACAACATCCCGTTGCCGCCCGGCAAGAAGCAGTTGATCATGGGCGACGGGTATCACCTGACGATCGGCGGCGGCCAAGAGGGCCGGCGGAACACCCCACCCCGGTTGGACGTCCTGCAGAAGGCGTGGTTCGACAAGTGGCTCAAGGGAATCGACAACGGTGTCGACCGCTACGGACCGGTCAATCTCAAGCAGGTCGGCGACTCGTGGATCACCGCCCAGCAGTTCCCGCGCGCCGGGATGGAGCGCCAGCGGCTCTACCTCGATGACCGGCGCAGCGGTACCGCGGCACACGCGGTCCGGGACGGCAGCCTAACCCCCGTTGCACCCACATCCCGCGCTCGGTTGACCATCGCGCCCGGTCTGGCGACGATGTGTTCGCGCGACGCCGCACAGCAATTGGCCGGTGCCCTGGCGATCTTCCCCTTCTGCGCCGACGACGCCCGCATCTCCGAGCGCGCCGCACTGACGTTCACCACTCCCCCGATGACCACGACACGCAGCGTGTCCGGGTACGCCAACGTGCGGTTGAACACCGTGCTCGACGCCACCGACGGATACTGGACCGCCACCCTCAACGATGTCGCTCCCGACGGGACGTCGAAGGTGCTGACATCCGGTCAGGTGATGGCGTCGTTGCGCGGATACGACGAGGCGAGGTCGCAGTTCGCGCCCAACGGCGACGTGATCGATCCGTTCTACGAGCTCACGTTGGCGTCACGCCAACGCGTCGTGCCGGGCCGCCCGGTGAGTGTCGACATCGGCCTGCTGCCGACCGAGGCACTCATCAAACCGGGCCACCGCCTGCGGATCGACGTGTTCGCGATGAACTTCCCGCGCGGTCTGCCGTTGCGTCCGCTGTTGAACGAGTCCGGACTCCGGCCGCAACACATCCAGCTCGACCCGAACCGTCCGAGCTTCGTGAGCCTGCCGTTGTCGACGCCGGTGGGACCCCCTGCTCCCTGAGGAGCGCCCGGAGCTTGCGGAGGGCGCGTCACGAAGGGTCTTCGCAACCCGACTCACCAGGACCCTTCGTGACGCTCGCAAGCTCGCTCCTCAGGGAGCGGGTGGTGACGCCCGCGAGCTCGCTCTCAGTATCTACGGCTTGGCGGTCGTGGACTATGAAAGAACCCGTTGTGTCGGAGCGGGCCCAACCTCCGCTCCCTGAGGAGGCCGG
Organism: Gordonia sp. SGD-V-85; assembly: GCF_001456905.1. Taxonomy (NCBI): domain Bacteria; kingdom Bacillati; phylum Actinomycetota; class Actinomycetes; order Mycobacteriales; family Gordoniaceae; genus Gordonia; species Gordonia sp. SGD-V-85. The sequence continues at coordinate 33,535 of NZ_LNQO01000029.1, read as the reverse complement.
AGCTTGCGGAGGCCGTCACGAAGGGTCCTGGCGAGATGACGTCGCCAACCCTTCGAGGCCCGTCGACCTCGACGCGCTCCTTCGTCGCTTGCTCGGCCCGGCGGCCAACGCTCCTCGTACCTCAGTATCTGCGGCCTGGCTGCCGTCGTGGGGTCGAAAGAACTGCATCGTTGCCGCCCTATCTTGAAGCGCAATCTCTGCCGAACTTGCGCTACTCGCGTGCACTGTGGCGCCGCATTCTCGTGACCGACGAACTTCAACTCGACTCCTAGACTTCGATCGAAGTCCATCGGTCGAGTTGAAGTCTGCCGGTCGCGGGCCCGGCGCCCTCCGTTGTTATCTGCTCTACCCGCAGGCCGCTTTTCGGACTCCGGAACCGCTGACCTGGCGTTCTTTCGGATCAGGGAGCCGGGGTGGGCGCGCCGGCCGCTTCGGCGTCGTCCGCCTCGCGTCCGTACCGGGTCGCCAGCCACGAGCAGATCATGAGCTGGATCTGGTGGAAGATCATCAGCGGCAGCACGATGAGGCCGACGGTGGTGCCGGCGAACAAGACGGTCGCCATGGGCAGGCCGGTGGCCAGGCTCTTCTTGGTGCCGCAGAACTGGATGGCGATCGTGTCGGCGCGATCGAAGCCGAGCCGCTTCGGGAGCCAGCCGGTGATCGCGAGCATCACCAGGACGAGCAGCAGCGAGATGACGGTCACGGCGATCACCTGACCCACCTCCACCGACGACCAGATGCCCTGGACGACCCCCTCGCTGAACGCCACGTAGACGACGAGCACGATGGCGCCACGGTCGGCCAGCTTGGTGATCTTCGCGTGCCGGGTGAAGAACGGGCCGACCCACCGGCGGGCGAGCTGCCCGAGCAGGAACGGCACCAGGATCTGCGCGACGATCTTCAGGACCGACGTCGCGTCGATGCTGATGTCGCCGGCGTTCTGCATCAGCGCGACGACGAGCAGCGGGGTCAGGAAGACGCCGAGGATGTTCGACGTGGATGCGCTGACGATCGCCCCGGCAATGTTGCCCCTGGCCATCGAGGTGAAAGCGATCGAGGACTGCACCGTCGATGGGACCAGGCATAGAAAGAGCAGTCCGGCATAGAGGTCCTCGCCGATCAACGGCTCGACAACCGGTTTGAGCGCCAGTCCCACGATCGGGAAGACGATGAACGTGAACGCGAGGATCGTGACGTGCAGCCGCCAGTGCCGGAGACCTTCGAGCGCCTCGCGTGGATGCAGTCGCGTGCCGTAGAGGAAGAACAGTGCGGCGATCGCGACGATCACCACCCAGTCGAGTGCCTCCGCCGCCGCGCCGCGAACCGGCAGGAATGCGGCCACCGCGACGGCGATGCAGATGGCCAGGATGAAGCCGTCGATCGGAGAACGATCAAGGAGATTCTTGAGAGTACGCATGGATGTGCCCCGAGATCAGTGATGTGAGACGACGCCGGCCGGCTCAGGCCTGGGCCGAGTCGCCTGCGCAGACGCCGCGCAACGAGCAGGCACCGCAGCTGCTGGTGCCGCAGTCGGCCGCCGGGTCCGAGGGGTTCTCGTCGGCGGCATGGCCGTGGGCGTCGCCGCCGGAACAGCAGGAACAGCCCTCGTCGTCGGCGGGTACGGCTGCAGCGGCGCGTACACCGATGCCGCTGACCAGTCCGACCACCACGAGCGCGGCCACCAGCGCGACGAGTCCGAAGCCCAGTGCCCACCCGCCCGGGACGGCAAGGGTCGCGATGGCCCCCAGCGTGAGGATCACCGACGCGCCGAGGGTGCCCGGTCCGGCGATGCGGTTGGCGATGCGGAAAGCCTCGTCGGATCGCATGGTCTCCGCGGAGCGAACGCCGATCCAACGATTGCGCGGGAGGGTGCCGCGGAGTCCGCGGATTCCTACCACCGCCCAGAGTCCGGCCAGCACGAAGAGCAGTACGGCAACGGCGACGGACACGGCATTCACGACCCACAGCATACGACCGTGCGTCGTACCGAGGTGAATCGGCATCTGACGAGCCGGTGCCGCCCACGGCGGAGGCGACCGGATTGGGGGCGGCGACGGACAGGATTTACCCTGGTCGCGTGACTTCAGCCGAGAAGACGAGCGGCGACACCGCCGGCACGACCGCCCACCGCTACACGGCGGCGGTCGCCGGCGAGATCGAGCAGCGCTGGCAGCAGACCTGGTCCGACGAGCACGCCTACGAGGCGCCGAATCCCGTCGGGCCGCTCGCCGGTGACCTGTCCGCCTTCGGCGGCGGGGACGCCGACGCCGCCGACAAGCTCTTTGTGCAGGACATGTTCCCCTACCCGTCCGGCGCAGGCCTGCATGTCGGCCACCCGCTCGGCTTCATCGCGAGCGATGTCTTCGCGCGCTACCAGCGGATGACCGGCAAGAACGTGCTGCACACGATGGGCTTCGACTCGTTCGGCCTGCCCGCCGAGCAATACGCTGTGCAGACCGGCACCCATCCGCGCACCACCACCGAGCAGAACATCGAGCGCTACCTGGGCCAGATCCGACGGCTCGGGCTGGGCCACGACGAGCGCCGTCGGGTGGCCACCACCGATGTCGACTTCTACCGGTGGACCCAATGGATCTTCCTGCAGATCTACAACGCCTGGTATGACACCGACCAGGGCAAGGCCCGGCGCATCTCCGAGCTGGTCGACGAATTCGCCTCGGGTGCACGAGCATTGGGTGGAAAGCATGAGGGGCGCAGCTGGGCCGACCTCTCCCCCGCCGAGCGCACCGAGATCCTCGACGACCATCGCCTGGTGTACCTGAGTGATTCGCTGGTGAACTGGTGCCCAGGACTGGGCACCGTGCTGGCCAACGAGGAGGTCACCGCCGACGGTCGCAGCGACCGCGGCAACTTCCCGGTCTTCCGGAAGCACCTGCGGCAGTGGATGATGCGGATCACCGCGTACTCCGACCGGTTGCTCGACGACCTGGATCTACTGGACTGGCCGGAGAAGGTCAAGACCATGCAGCGCAACTGGATCGGACGCTCGCGCGGCGCCCAGGTGCGCTTCGACGTGCCCAGCGTCGGCGGCATCGAGGTGTTCACCACCCGTCCCGACACCCTGTTCGGCGCCACCTACATGGTTCTCGCGCCCGAGCATCCGCTCGTCGGCGACCTCATCACCGGAGCATGGCCCGAGGGCACCGATGATCGCTGGACCCGCGGCGGGGCCGACCCCGCGGCCGCGATCGCGGAGTACCGCGCGTCGATCGCCGCGAAGTCCGACCTCGAGCGCCAGGAGAACAAGGAAAAGACGGGCGTCTTCACCGGCAGCTTCGCCGTCAATCCCGTGAACGGAGAGCAGGTTCCGGTCTTCGTCGCCGACTACGTCCTCATGGGCTACGGCACCGGCGCGATCATGGCGGTCCCGGCCCACGACGCCCGCGACCATGAGTTCGCGACGGTGTTCGGACTGCCGATCCGCGAGGTGATCGGCTCCGACACCGACATCGCCACCGAGGCGTACGTGGGCGACGGTCCCCTGATGAACTCTGGGTTCCTCGACGGTCGCAACGTCGAGGACGCGAAGGCGGCAATCGTCGAACGTCTCGAGGCCGACGGTGTGGGCACCGGGAGAATCCAATACAAGTTGCGCGACTGGCTGTTCGCCCGTCAGCGTTACTGGGGCGAACCCTTCCCGATCGTCTACGACGCCGCCGGTCAGCCCCATGCACTGCCGGAATCGATGCTGCCGGTGGAGCTCCCGGAGGTCGACGACTATGCGCCGGTGTCCTTCGACCCCGACGACGCGGACAGCGAGCCGTCGCCTCCGCTGGCGAAGGCCACCGAGTGGATGACGGTGGAACTCGACCTGGGCGACGGCGTGCAGACCTACACCCGGGACGCCAATGTCATGCCCCAGTGGGCGGGCAGTTCGTGGTACCAGCTGCGCTACATCGACCCCACCAACTCGGAAACCCTGTGCGCCAAGGAGAACGAGGCGTACTGGATGGGGCCCCGGCCGGCACTGCACGGCGAGAACGACCCGGGTGGCCTCGACCTCTACATCGGTGGCGTCGAGCACGCGGTGCTGCACCTGCTGTACTCGCGGTTCTGGCACAAGGTCCTCTTCGACCTCGGATACGTCACGAGTCGCGAACCGTACCGAAAGCTGTTCAACCAGGGCATGATCCAGGCGTACGCCTACACCGATTCGCGCGGCATCTATGTGCCCGCCGAAGAGGTCACCGAAGAGAACGGCGAGTTCTTTTACAACGGTGAGAAGGTTCGCCGGGAGTACGGCAAGATGGGCAAGTCCCTCAAGAACTCGGTGGCGCCCGACGACATCTGCCGTGACTACGGTGCCGACACGCTGCGCGTCTACGAGATGTTCATGGGTCCGCTCGACCAGTCGCGGCCGTGGGCCACCAAGGACGTGGTGGGGTCGCAGCGATTCCTGCAGCGCATCTGGCGACTCGTCGTCGACGAGGAGTCCGGTGCGCTCCGGGTCGCCGACACCGCGCTAGACGACGACACGAAACGGTTGCTGCACAAGACGATCGCCGGCGTCCGCGAGGACTACGACGCGTTGCGCAACAACACGGCGGTCGCCAAGCTCACGGTGCTGACCAACCACCTCACCAAGAACTTGGAGAAGACCGGCGCCCCGCGGGAGGCCGTCGAGGCGCTGGTGATCATGCTGGCTCCCCTGGCCCCGCACATCGCCGAGGAGCTGTGGCACCGGCTGGGTCGGAACACCCTGGTGGTGCGGACCGCATTCCCGGTCGCCGATGAGGAGTGGCTGGTCGAGGACACCGTCGAGATCCCGGTTCAGGTCAAGGGCAAGGTCCGCAGTCGGATCACCGTCCCGGCCGACGCCGACGAGGAGACCCTGCGTGCCGCCGCGCTCGCCGACGAGAAGATCGTCGCGCTCCTCGACGGCGCCGAACCCCGCAAGGTCATCGTGGTGCCCGGTCGGATGGTGAACATCGTCCCGTGACGGCACCTCTCTGATCCGAGTGGGCCGTACTCATGCTCCCTGAGGTGCGAGCGAAGCGAGCCACGAAGGGCTCGCAGGGTGTCTCACCAGGCCCTTCGTGGCTCGTCGCTTTCGCTCCTCACACCTCAGGGACCAGAGATCGACGCTCGCTCCTCAGGGAACGGAGGCCGGTCGTATCTACTTCGGCGGCAACTTCCGCGCGTAGTCGGACCCGATCGCGATCCAGCGGGAGAGCTGGCGGTCGGTGGCGATGCCGGCGTCGTCGACGCGTAGCCATCCCCGGAGCTCGCGTTCCGACATCACCATCGGCCGGGTGTGCGGGTACTCGAGGAGGCTCTCGGTCTCCTCGGGTGCGACGCGCACCATGATCCCGCCCTTGCCGCTGGCAGCGACGGCCATGTTGCCGTTGATCAGAAAGGCCAGCCCGCCGAACATGCGCTTCTCGTCGAGGCCGCACTCGGTCGCCAGCAGAGCACGGATGCGGTAGGCCAGTTCCTCGTCGTACGCCACCGGTCCACATTATTCGGCTTCGGTCACGAACCGGGACTTGGCAACGAACTTACTGCGCAGTAAGGTACTGCCATGGCGATCAACCTGGAGCTCCCGAAGAAGTTCGATTCGACGGTCGAGCGCACCCACATGGCTGCCGAGCACCTCTTCCGGCCGATCTCGCGCAAGTACGACCAGGCCGAGCACGAGTACCCGGTCGAACTCGACGAACTGGCGAAGCTCGCCAAGCAGAGTCGCTCCACGGAGAAGTCCGCCGACGCCGAGAAGTCCGCCTCCGACGCTCCGTCGGTGAACGGCGCGAACATGCGCGGCCTCCTGTCGGCTCTGGAGATGAGCTGGGGCGACGTGGGCCTGCTGCTCTCCATTCCCGGTCAGGGCCTGGGCAATGCCGCGATCGCGGCCGTGGCGAACCCCGAGCAGCTCGAACGCTTCGGCGACGTATGGGCGGCGATGGCCATCACCGAACCGAGCTTCGGTTCCGATTCGGCGGCGGTCTCCACGACCGCGACCCTCGATGGCGACGAGTACATCCTGAACGGCGAGAAGATCTTCGTGACCGCGGGATCGCGCGCCGACCACGTCGTCGTGTGGGCGACCATCGACAAGAGCGTCGGACGCGCGGCCATCAAGAGCTTCGTCGTGCCGATGACCACCGAGGGCGTCACCGTGGCCCGCCTCGAGCACAAGCTGGGCATCAAGGCCTCCGACACGGCCGTCATCCGGTTCGAGAACGCGCGGGTCCCCGCCGAGAACCTGCTCGGCTCGCCGGAGATCGACACCAAGAAGGCCTTCGGCGGGGTCATGCAGACCTTCGACAACACTCGTCCGGTGGTCGCCGCGATGGCCATCGGGCTCGGTCGCGCCTCTCTGGAGGAGCTGCGTCGGATGCTGGAGGAAGCGGGTCACGAGATCGACTACGACCGTCCCGCGTCGTCGCAGCACGCCACCGTCGCCGAGTTCATCCGCCTCGAATCCGACTGGGAGGCATCGTGGTTGCACACGGTGCGGGCGGCGTGGATGGCCGACAACAAGCAGCCCAACTCGACCGAGGCATCGATGTCGAAGGCGAAAGCCGGTCGGACCGTCACCGACATCACCAACAAGACCGTCGAGATCGGTTCCACGGCAGGCTATTCCGAGACGTCACTGGTGGAGAAGTGGGCGCGTGACTCGAAGATCCTCGACATCTTCGAGGGCACACAGCAGATCCAGCAGCTGATCATCGCCCGGCGCATGTTGGGGAAGAGCTCGACCGATCTGACGTAGTCCGGGTGTCGTCGAACGTCCTCAGACCTGCGCGATGAGCCACGCCGCGATCGTCTCGGCATTGTCGCGGTCGGTGGCCACGCCCGCATGCCCGGTGAACCGGTCGGAATACGTGACGCGCACCCCGGCGCGCCGATAGGTCTGCACCAGACCGGACACCAGCGGTTGCGGCGACACGGTGTCGACGGTGCCCGAGTCGATGCGGACCGGTAGCCCTCGAGCAAAACGCAGACGGTCGACGTCGTTGTCGCGCAGCACTTTCAACAATGCGGCCTTCATCTCGTCGCCGCGCGGTCCCAGGAGCTGGGCCGGCGCGAGGCCGCCGAACGAGTCCGGTGAGGTCAGGTCGGCGTAGCAGCGGGCCTCGACCTGCGGACGGAGCCTGCTCGCCGCCGCGCTGAGCCCGCCGTTGGACATCAACTCGTCGAACTCGGGATCGGCTGCGGCCGCGCCATATCCGATGAGAGCGGCCAATCCCATCAGTTCGTTGATCGCGGGACCGGACACCGGAACGTGGGACGCCCCATCGAGGAGCGCGGCCACCTGCGTCGGCGGTGCGAGTGCCGACACCGCGCGGAGTCGGAGGTCACCCCATTCCGATGACGGCCGCGCCGCGGCGGCCAAGGCGGCGACGGCGCCCTCGGAATGCCCGGCCACGACGACGTCGCGGCCGATCCGTCGGTCGTGATCCGCGACGGCCAGCGCCATGTCGACCGTCGATCGCGCCAGCGAGTCGCTGATGAGGTACGGGTGCGGCCCGGGCCCGCCGATGCCCTCGAAGTCGGGCCGTGCCACGGCGAATCCGGCGTCGAGCAACCGGCCGACGATGCCGTCACCTGACGTCATGCGGGGCAGTTCGGAATGACCGGCCCGGGCTCGCGACGGCGCGCACCGGTCCGCGGCGCCGACCGTCATGTGATTCCAGACGGCGAGCGGCCAACCCCCGGCGGGCGGCGGCGTCGACGGTGTGAGCAGCGTGCCGGTCATCTCCGTCGGGAGACCGCGAATGGACGTCGAGCTGTATCGCACGCGGAGCGTCGAACCCGCCTGGGGGAGTGCGATGACCGGGTCCGTCACGGTCTCGGAGTCGACGATGCGCGGGACCACGTGAACACCGGCCGCCGAATCCGGCCCTGGACCTCCCGCCCTGGCGGGAGCCTGCACGGTCAGCACCGTGGCGAAGGTCAACGCGACTCCGACGACTGCGGCGAAAAGCCGTCGGCCGCCGATCGATCTCGTGTCCTTCGCAAGCAGGGTGGGCAACGTCACCCGTAGCAGAGTAACCGGGATCCGGGTGCGCCGCGCCGCCTCGGCGGGTCGCAGCACAGATCAGCGCAGGAGACGTTGGCGCAGTGCGGCTTCGCGCGCGAGCCGTTCGGCGTCGCGGCGGCGGCGCTCGGCTATGATCGCCGACAACACGTCTTCGAACGGGGCGCCGGGCGGGGGAGCGGGTGCGACGAACGGCGCGACGTCGAACACGATCCTCCGGGCGGCATGGGCTCTCGGCTCGGGCTTCATGCCGTGGCGGCCGTTGAGGAACTGGCGGATGATCACCGCGAGTGGGTCGGGGAGGGCGGCCATGTCGGCGGACACGGCCCACGAGTGCAGGCCGGGTGGCATCTCGACGGGTGCCTGCTCGACGAGCCGGTGGCGGTCGCGGATGACGTAGGTCCCGGCGAGCAGGTCGCCCAGGCGCTTGCTCTTGCGCGAGATGGCCGCCGAGATCAGCGCTGGGAGTCCCAGGCACGCATACAGTTCGACGAAGCCGACGAGTGCTCGGGTCAGGGAGTGGCGGAACCCGGTCGGGCCCGCGTCATCGCGGACTGTTCGGAGGCCCAGGACGAGGTGTCCCACGGTCTTCCCCGGGGTCACGGTCTCCAGCAGCGTCGGGAGTGCGACGACGGCGACGATCGGGATCAGGGTGTTGATGGTTCCCCGCCACGCCTCGCTCGCCTCGCCGGCGACCTTGAACGACAACCACCACAGGAACAACCACAGTCCGAACCCCAGCAGGACGTCGATGATGCCGGAGAGAATCCGGTAGCCGAGGTTCGCCGGCGGGAGTGCGAGAGCGACCGCCTCGCCGGAGACGAGGTCGTTGCGTCCGACTCCGACCGTCGTCGTGGCGCCCGCGCCCCACGCGACCGGACCGGGTCGGCCGGCGACGGGTGCGCCCGGGCCCGCGGGGGGCCGAGGCGGCACTGGACGAGACATCACGCCTCACCCTACGACGCAATTCGTCGACAGGGCATCGGGAACTCACAGCCCCGACGTCCGCTGAATGACACGTGCCGCGGAGGCGAGAATGCCCGATACGCTGGCCGAGTGGATCTCGACGCCTATGTGTCCGCGCACCGCGCGACGTGGGAGCGGCTTGACGCGCTCTCGCGGCGCCGCCGACTCACCGGTGCCGAGGCCGACGAGATGATCGACACCTACCAGCGGGTGGCCACCCACCTGTCGGTCATCCGCTCGACGGCGCCCGATGCCTCGCTGGTGGCATACCTGTCGGCCCTCCTGGCCCGCGCCCGCGGTCGCGCGACCGGAACCCGGGTCAGCACGCCGGCGACGGTGATCGAGTTCTTCACCCGGTCGTTCCCCGCGGCCCTGTACCGGATGCGCTGGTGGTGGATCTCGGTGATGGGCGGATCGCTCGGGGCGGCTGCGGTCATGACGTGGTGGGTCCTGGCGCACCCGCGGATCGAGAGTTCGTTCGCGTCGCCCGCGGAGATCGAGCGTCTCGTCACCAACGACTTCGAGAACTACTACAGCGAATACGAGGCGACCTCGTTCGCCGCCCGCGTGTGGACCAACAACTTCTGGCTGGCCGCCCTGTGTATCGCCCTAGGCGTCTTCGGGTTTCCGGTGATCTGGATGCTTCACACGAACATCCTCAATCTGGTGGTCGTGGCGTCGATCATGATCCGGCACGGTCGTGGTGATCTGTTCTTCGGACTGATCCTGCCGCACGGAATGCTCGAACTGACCTGCCTGTTCGTCGCCGCGGGAGTCGGTCTGCGGATCTTCTGGGCGTGGGTGGCCCCGGGAAATCGAACGCGTGCAACGGCTCTCGGGGAGGAGGGCCGAGCAGCGGTCGGTGTCGCGCTGGGTCTGGTCGTCGTGCTGCTGCTGTGCGGGGTCATCGAAGCGTTCGTCACGCCGTCCCCGCTGCCGACCTGGGCCCGGATCGGGATCGGCGTGACGGCGTGGACGCTGTTCATGGCGTACGTCTTCGTCGCCGGTCGCCGCGCGTACGAGTACGGCGACACCGGCGATCTCGACGAGGCAGCTCGCGGGCTCACCGTCCCGACGGCGAGATAGCGGCCCGTCGACGTCGAACCGGAATGGAACGACGCCTACGATCACCGGGGAGAGTCGACGACGACGAAGGGGAACACTCTGATGGCAACTCGCAAGGGATCACTCGACGCTGTTTCGCTGCTGGGCGGGGGACTGGCCGCCACCGGGGTTGCGCACTTCATCAAGCCCGAGATCTTCGCCCCGATCACCGAGCCGGTGTTCCCCGACGACACCACCGCCTGGACCTACCGCAACGGTGCCTGCGAGACCGCCATCGGCCTCGCACTGGTGTCGCCGCGGACCCGCCGGCTGGGCCTGGCCGGGCTGGCCGGTTACGTCGGGTTCCTCGGTTACCGGGCGGCTCTCGCGAAGAAGTGATCCTTTGCTCCTCAATCCGAAAGATTGACCTGACCAGTGCTCCCTGAGGAGCGCCCGGAGCTTGCGGAGGGCGCGTCACGAAGGGTCTCGCAAGGCGTCTCACCAGGCCCTTCGTGGCTCGTCGACCTCGACGCGCTCCTTCGTCGCTTGCTCGGCCCGGCGGCTTGCGCTCCTCGCACCTCAGGGAGCAGAGGGGACGGCACCTCTCGGGCTAGGAACCAGGGGGCAGGTCGTTCTTTCGGATCAGGGAGCAGGTCGGCCTCACGAGAACCGTTGCGCGAGCCACCCCCCGATCTGGGCGGCGGCCAGGCTCGCGCCGGTCGGGGCCCCTCGGCGGATCGGACCGCCGAAGTGGGTTCCCTCGACGCGGACGTGCGTGACATCGTCCGCGCCGAGGGCGTTCACCATCGCCACCGCATCCTCGGGGAAGCACGCTTGGTCGCCGGTGAGCTCGACGAAGAGCGCGGGAACCCGGACACCGGGCGCGCATCGGAGGAATCCGGCGTTGCTCGACAGGCCAGACCAGGTGGACAGCCACGCGTCGGGGGTCGCCAGCCGACCGAACCCGACCAGGCCGTAATCCGTGAGGTCGGGACGCCGACCGAACAGCGACCCGTAGGGCCGGTCGTTGGGGCTCAGGGACTGATCGAGGAACCGCAGGTCGGCGTCGGTCCGGTAGATAGTCATGATGCGCGGGGCGAGCGAGGCCCGACGGTCGTCCGGGTCGTCGCTTTCTGCGAAACGTGCTCGTGCGCGCGCGGTTTCGGCGACCAGATCCCGCGCGACGGTGTCGAGTCGTTCGACCCGGGCGCGTTGGGCGGCGCGGTACCGCTCGACGAAATCCGGTGCGTACGAGGAGCTTTCCGGAGGCTCCGCGTAACCGTTGGCGGGCTCGAACGGATTCAGCGAGGGGTCGGCAGCGAGCGGATCGTCCTCGTCGGTGACCGATGGGTCGATGAGGCGCAGCAGCAGTTCGCCTTGACCGGGATGAGGCGCGAGGAAGATGGCGCCGTCGGGGACCGGCATGTCGGCACCGGCCAGGTCCACGGGTCGGCCGGCGGGAGTCGTGGTCAGCCGATCGCCGGGCGCCAGTCCGGCCTGCTCGTGGTAGAAGGCGAACAGGGCGCCGCCACCCGAATGGCCCAATGTGAGCACAGATCCGAAGTCACGTTCGCGCAGGAAGACCTGTCCCGCCGCGGCGTCGAGGATGGCCTGCTCGTGGACGAGGGTGAGGTCGTTGTTGACCGAACGCGTGCCCTGCGTCCACACCGCGAACCCGCGGGCGAGCAGTTCGGGGACGAGTACATGGTGTGTCAGGTCCTGCCGCGGATGCATGAGGGCGACGACGACGGTCGCGCCGGGGACAGTGCGCAGAACCCCGGTGACCTTGGCGCCGTCGGCGGTGGTCAGTTCGTGCACGGAGGTCGTGGTGTTCGCCGGTTGCTCGGCGGCGTCGATGTAACGACCCGCTCCCAGTCGGCTCGTGCCCGCGGCGGTGGGGGCGGTCATCGCGGTGCGACCTTCAGTGCGTCCTTGTCCCACTGCACTATTCGCGAGTCGAGGAGCCCGGCGACGCTGCTGTACCAGACGGCGTGGCGACACCCGGTGGCCCGCCGGTCGATGACGATGGTGTCGTCGGCGGTGATCCGGAAATAGGGTCCGACATGATCCACCGAAACACCCGGCGCTTCGCCGGCGACCGCCGCGACGGCCTTGTTCTCCGGGACGTCGAGGACGAACAGCGTGGTCATCGGACGGTCGCCTCCTCGGCGGCGAGTACGTCGCCGGCGGTGTGCTCGTCCTGCCAGGCCGCAGCCCGTTCGACGATCCGCTCGGCCTTGCGCATGAGAAGCGCGTCCATGCTCGGATTCGGTTGCGAGACCACGTCGATGAGGGCCTCGATGGTCAGGTTGGCGTCGAGGTCCTCCTGCGGCGTGACGGCCCGCATCGCACGCGTGATCTCGATCATGTACCCGTTCGGGTCGTGGGTGTAGATCGACTCGATCGTCTCGTGTTGGATCTGCATCTCGACCGGCCATTCGCTGGCATCCAGCCGTCGCCGGTACTCCAGCAGATCGGTCTCGTCGTCGACGTGTATGGCGAGGTGACGCGAGCGGATGAACCAGATCGGTACGTCCTCGGCGAAGCGTGAGTACGAATCACCCTGGGGGCCACCGTCGAACGGCTCCAGTCCGAAGTAGTAGAAGAACGCGAGCCGGTCGTCGTTGCCGATGTCGAAGAAGAAGTGGATGAAGTCGGGATGCTTGTCGGGTCCCCAGCCGGCCGCGCAGATCGAGTGCACGACCGGGAAGCCGAGGACGTCGCGGTAGAAGCGGACCGTGGCCGCCGGGTCGAAGGTGGGGTAGGCGACGTGATCGACGCCGCGGACTCTGTGGGGCAGTGGATTCATGGGGTACTCCAGGATGATCGGGGTGGGTGATCAGGCAGGGACGGTGGCGATGTCGGCGCGCAGCAGGCTGCCCGCGCCCTCGATGGAAGCGGGCAGGCCGAGTCCGCGCAGAATGCTGTACGCGCCGGCTGTCGCAGCCGACAGCACGGGCAGGCCGAACTCGCGTTCGGCGTCGTCGATCAGATCCAGGGACGGCATCTGGACACAGCAGGACAACACCAGCGCGTCGACACCGTCCAGTTCGAGGGACCGGGCGGCGGTCATCACGCGTTCGCCGGGGATACATCCCACCTCGGCGTTGTCCGCGACTTCGAGGGCCCGCCAGTCCATCACCTCGAAGCCCTCGGCGTCCAGGTACTCGACGACCTTCTCGGCGAGCGGCCGGAGGTAGGGGGTCACGAGGGCAATGCGTCGGGCGTCCAGTGCACGGAGCGCCTCGACCAGGGCACCTGCGCTCGACCGGATGATCGCGTCGGAGCCGCCGGTGGCCAGCTGTTCCGCGACGGCACCCTCGACGCGCTGGTGTTCACCCGGCCCGCCGACCATCAGCGCCACCAGGCAGGCGTAGAGGATCACCTCCGGTGAGGCGTCGGCGATCTCGAGAACGCAGCGTTCGCGTTGTGCGTTCATCGCGGCGAGCTGTTCCGGGGACACCGTGTGCATCCTCATCCGGGTCGAGTGGAACGAGAACTGCGAGGTCGGGTGCCGGTTCAGGAGGGCAGGCATCTCGGTCTCGACCGTGACGTTCGAACTCGGCACGACGAGGCCGATGCGGTGGACACCCATGGGTCCGGTCCTTTCGATCGCGGCCCGCAGAGGGCCGTTCACGCCAAGTTGACGTTGACGATTATTATTCGACGCCAATGATGATTCGTCAAGGCGTTTGTCATGGTGGGTCTGACCTGCAGCGATAGGTGACTGGGGGACACTCAATGGTGATCCAGCTCATAACAAATGCTTGACAGGTGATCGATTGCGTCGAATACTCAACGCCAACGTAAACGGACCTGAAGGGGCCTCGCAGCCCGGACAACGAAGGAGTACCTGGCCATGGCATACGTGATCGGTGTGGACGTCGGCGGGACGTTCACCGACGCCGTCCTCGACGACGGCAACGGCTTGGTCGTCGCGGGGAAGGCGCCATCCACTCCGCCGGACTACTCGGCCGGGGTGATGGATGTCCTGACCGTTCTCGCCGAGCAGTTGGGACGTCCACTCGACGACATGCTCGCCGACACCCACCACATCGCGCACGGCACCACGTCGTCGCTGAACGCGCTGGTCATGGGCCGAGTGCCGGACGTCGGATTCATCACCACCAAGGGGCACCGCGACTCGATCTTCATCATGAACGTCGAGGGTCGCTACCTTGGTCGTTCACCGGAGCAACTGCAGAATGTGCTCGCGCAGAGCAAGTCTCATGGGTTGATCCACAAGCGGCATGCGCTCGAGGTCACCGAGCGAATCGACCGGGACGGCCGTGTCGTCGTCGCACTCGACGAGGACGAGGTCCGGACCACGGTCCGGCAACTGCTCGACGACGGAATCTCCGCGATCGCCGTGTCGCTGCTGTGGTCGTTCCGCAACCCCGTACACGAGCAGCGGATTCGCGAGATCGTCGCCGAGATCGATCCGAGCGTCTTCGTCTCGCTGTCGAGCGAGGTCAGCCCCCGCATCCGTGAGTTCGCCCGCAACGCGACCACGGTCATGAGCACCCAGATCGGTCCGGGCCTCCGGGACTATCTCGGCGAGCTCGAGGGCAGACTGCGGGAGCACAAGCTGGCCGGCCCCTTGCTCGTCATGCAGAGCAACGGCGGCGCAGTGGCCGCATCGGAGGCCCCGGGAAATGCCATCTCGACGGTGGGTTCGGTGCTCACCGGCGGCGTGGTCGGATCGGTGTCCCTCGGTCGGCAACTGGGCCACGACAACATCATCGCCACCGACGCGGGCGGCACGACGTTCCTCGTCGGGCTCGTCGTCGACGGGGAGCCGGTGCGATCGTCGACGACGATCATCAATCACCATCCGATCAACGTGCCCACCCTCGAGGTTCATGCGATCGGCGCCGGCGGTGGCGCGATCGCCTGGCTCGATGCCGGCGGCAACCTGCAGATCGGCCCCCACAGCGCGCAAGCCGTTCCGGGCCCGGCCTGCTACGGACAGGGCGGTACCGAACCAACGAACACCGACGCCAACCTCGTGCTCGGAATCCTGCCTGAGCGCGGCCTTCTCGGCGGCCGCAAGGCTTTGGACCTGAATCTCGCCCGCGAAGCCATCCGTACGCGCATCGCCGAACCGCTCGGCCTCTCGGTCGAGGACGCCGCCGCGGCCATCTACGCGGTGCAGAACGCCCAGACCGGCGATCTCCTGCGCAAGACCGTCGTCGAGGCCGGCCACGACCCCCGCAACTTCATCATCTACGCCTTCGGCGGCTCGGGTCCCGCTCATTGCGGGCTGTACGCGCAGGAGATCGGGGTGTCCAGGGTCGTCGTCCCGCTGGGCCAGGTGGCCTCGGCGTTCTCGGCTTACGGTCTCGCGTCGTCGAACATCGTTCTCGCCAAGGAACTCTCGGACCCGGCGGCGATGCCGCTCGACCCGGCCCGGGTGGAGGAGAACTTCAAGCTGCTCGAGGAGCAGGTGCGGGGTCAGCTCGACCGGCAGGGCCTGCAGTTCGCCTCCGTCGAGATCGAGCGCGAGATCGACATGCGCTACACCATGCAGCTGGCCGAGGTCGCGACCCCGCTGCCGGACGGTTCGCTGACGTCGACCGAGATCGTCGCCGCCGCAGAAGCGTTTGAGAAGAAGTATGCCGACCTGTACGGGAAGGACAGCGGACTCCGCGAGGCGGGCATCCAGGCCATCACCTACCGGGTCCGCGGCACGGGGGTCCTGCCGTTCTCGCCGGAGCTGCCCGAACTGGCAACCGCCAACACCACCGATCCGTCGTCGGCGCACGTGGGTGTGCGGAAGGTCTGCCTCGACGGCCGACGCGGCTTCGTCGACACCGACATCTACGACTACGCCGGACTGCGGGCCGGCCACATCATCCGCGGTCCCGCCGTCATCGAGGTGCCCACCACGACGGTGGTGGTCCCGCACGACACCACCGGTGAGATCGACCGCCTCGGCAACCTGAACATCACCGTCGATCCCGCATGACCGACCACACGCAGCAATCACAGGAGTCGCTCTCATGACCGCACCCATTCCCGGCTCGGAGGTCTTCTCGAGCCGACCCACCGATCTCGACGCGCTGGCCCGGTCGCTGCCGCCGTCGTTGCCGGTGCACACCGTCTCGCAGGAACAGATCGATGCACTCGACCCGCTCACCTACGAGGTGATCCGGCACCGGCTGTGGTCGGTCACCGACGAGATGGGCGAAGCCCTCAAACGGATGTCGGGATCGCCGATCGTGACCGACGCCAACGACTTCGACTTCGCGGTCAGCGACGAACTGGGCCAAGAGGTCCAGGTCGGGCTGTACAACACGATGCTCGTCGGCGCGGTGGACCTCGCCATCTACTGGACGCTGCAACATCGTTCGCTCAATCCCGGGATCGCCGAGGGTGACATGTTCCTCTGCAACGACCCGTGGGTCGGCGGCGGACTCCACCAGAGCGACGTGATCGTCTACCAACCCGTCTTCCACGACGGGAAGCTGTTCGCCTGGACGAGCGCGATCTGCCACGAGCCCGATCTCGGTGGGTCGGGACTGGGTTCCTTCGACCCGGCCGCCAAAGACGTGTTCTCCGAATCGCTTCCGACACCGCCGATCAAGGTGGTCCGCGACTACGAACTGCAGCGGGACGTCGCCGACGTCTGGGTACGGCGCAGTCGGGTTCCCATGCTGGTGGGTCTCGACCTACGGGCCAAGATCGGCGCGAACAGCGTGGGCCGTGACCGGTTGCTCGCCGTCATCGAGCAGTACGGCGCGGACACGGTCAAGGCCGTCATGAAGCGGATGATGTCCGACGCCGAGGGGCGGTTGCGGTCCAAGCTGTCCGACCTCCCGGACGGGACGTGGCACGCCACCGGTTACCAGGACCAGTCCCAGACCGGCGACCGCGGCGTCCACAAGATCACCGTCGCGATGACCAAGACCGACGATCACCTCGAGTTCGACTTCACCGGCACCGACCCGCAGACGGGCGTCATCAACTGCACGTACGCGGGCATGCGCGGCGGGGTGATGCTGGCGCTGCTCCCCATCCTCGCCGGTGACATCCCCTGGTCGGCCGGCGGGCTGATGCGGTGCTTCGACCTGGTCGCGGAGGAGGGGACGATCAACAACGCCACCTTCCCGGCGGCGGTGAGTCGCGGGCCGATCGGCCCGGCGTGGCTCACCGGCAACCTGATCGCTGAGTGTCTGGCCCAGATGCTGGATCGCCACCTCGAGTTCGGCAAGAACGTGCAGGCATCGTGCTGCGGGACGTGGGACACCGCGGTGGTCGCGGGCCTCGACGAGCGCGGCGAACAACCGGTGCCGTTCCTCAACATCATGATGGAGCCGATGGCCGGCGGGTACGGTGCGCGGCCCGTCGCCGACGGCATGGACACGGGCGGCCTCTTCTGCATCCCGATGGGCCGTATCCCCGACACCGAGATGACCGAGTTCCTCTACCCGCTGCTCACCCTGTGGCGTCGGGAAGAGCCGGACTCCGGCGGTCCGGGGCGGCACCGTGGCGGCGTGTCGGCGTCGCTCGCGGTCACCCCGTACGGGACGAGTCTGCCGATGGGTCTCGTCTTCGCCTCGGCGGGCAAGGCCGTCGCGCAGAACGCCGGACTCGCCGGCGGACTGCCCGGCAACACCGGCCTGGAGATCCTGGCACGTGACTCTGGCGTACAGGAACTGTTGGCGCAGGGCCGGATTCCGGGGACGCTCGACGAGCTGGCCGGTGCGAAGGAGATCGGCGCGTGCTACGACGAGAGTTACCTCGCCCCCGGTGAGGTGCTGTACATGCACTGGCAGGGTGGCGGCGGTTACGGCGATCCGCTTCGCCGGGAACCGGAGGCCGTGGCCGCCGATGTGCGCAACGGGAAGGTGACCCCCGCGGGTGCCGAAGACGCGTACGGCGTCGTGCTCACCGCCGGCGAGGTCGACGGCTCGGGCACGGAGCGGAAGCGGGCGGAATTGCTGGAGATGCGGCGTACCCGCTCCGAGATCCCCAGCGGACAAGAGGCGACCCTCGATCTGAGTTCCGCTCGACGACTCGACGACAACCTGGTCGAGGTCACCATCGGCGATTCCCGCGTGGTGGGATGCGCCCACTGCGGAAGACTGCTGGGCGACAGCAAGTCCGGGCGGCTCGACCTGGCGCGCTACGACGGTCCGTCGAGCGACGCCGGTCCGCAGGTCACCTCCGATCCGGGCGAGTACGTCGACACCGAGGTCGTCTTCCGGCAGCAGTGCTGTCCCGGGTGCTTCACGGCCATCTACTCGGGCATCGTGCCGGTCGACCATCCCGACCGCGTCGCCGAACTCGCCCAGCTCATCCCGGCGGTGGCGGGTCGATGACGGTGACCTCCATCCCCGACCGCCCCTCGGACGGCGCGGCCCCACCGGGTCGGGCCCGGTGGGGTGATCGCCTGGTCGGGTATCCCGCGGATCGCGCGGCGGCCTACCGGCGGGCGGGGGAGTGGACCGATCGCCCACTGGCCGACCGGTTGCAGGACACCGTCGACCGTTTCCCCGACCGCCCCGCAGTCGTCACCGATGTGGCGTCGATGACCTACGCCGAGTTGGGTCTTCGCACCGACCAGCTGGCGTCGGGCCTCCTCGATCTCGGGCTGCGACCCGGTGATCCCGTGCTGTTCCAGGCGGGGAATCGGATCGAGACCGTGCTCGTCTGGTACGCGTGTCTCAAAGCGGGCCTGGTCCCGGTG
This sequence comes from Gordonia sp. SGD-V-85, assembly GCF_001456905.1. Classification (NCBI taxonomy): domain Bacteria; kingdom Bacillati; phylum Actinomycetota; class Actinomycetes; order Mycobacteriales; family Gordoniaceae; genus Gordonia; species Gordonia sp. SGD-V-85. The sequence continues at coordinate 14,828 of NZ_LNQO01000029.1, read as the reverse complement.
GCGACACTCGCGGCTCATCGGGCGCACGAGATCGGTCACATCTCCCGTGTGGTCGGGGCGGTCGGTCACGTCGTCGAAGCGGGGCTCGGTTTCGACCTCGTCGAGTTCGCCCGGCGGCAGGCGCAGGGACATCCGACCCTGCGGACGATCCTCACCATCGGGGCGCCCGACGGCGTCGGGGACGACGTGAACCGGGTGGAGGCGCTCGGCTCCGGAATCGCGCCCGCGGAGGCACGAGCGCGGACCGCCGCGATCCAGGCCGACGTCGATCCGCTCGACGTGTGTGCGTTCCAGCTGTCCGGCGGCACGACCGGTGTGCCGAAGGTCATTCCGCGGCTGCACGTCGAGTACTGGGACAACGCCCTGCTGTACGCCCGGCGCCTCGGTTGGACCGAGGAGACCCGGGTCGCCCATCTGATCCCGATCATCCACAACGCGGGCATCAGCTGCGGCCTGCACGCCGCACACTCGGTGGGTGGTTGCCTCGTCCTCGCGACCGCGGACGTGTCGAAGGCGTTCCCGCTCATGGCACGTGAACAGGCGACGGACGTCCTGATCGGGCACGGGCATTATCAGGCCGTCACCGGTCCGGACTTCGACGCACCGAGCGCCTTCTTGCGCACCGTGATCCTGTCCGGGGCGAAGCCGAGTCGTGAGCTCTTCGACCGAGCCGGCGGGGAGAAGCGCTGGGTCGGACAGCTCTTCGGTATGTCCGAAGGCCTGTTCACGGTGTCCCCACGCGACTCGTCCGATGGGGTCCGCCAGACCACCGTCGGTACCCCGATCGCGGCCGGCGACGAGATCCGCATCCTCGAACCCGGTACGGAGACCGAGCTGCCCGACGGCGCGGTCGGCGAATTGTCGTGCCGAGGCCCGTACACCATTCCTGGCTACTTCGATGCGGCCGAGCACAATCGGACCGCGTTCACGTCCGAGGGCTTCTATCGGACCGGGGATCTCGCGAAGGTCGTGGTGATCGACGGGGTGCGCCACCTGTCCATCGAGGGACGGATCAAGGACCTCATCAACCGCGGCGGCGAGAAGATCAACGCCGAAGAGGTCGAGCAGTTGCTCGTCACCCATCCGCAGGTGCGCAACGCCGCGGTCGTCGCGATGCCGGATCCGCGTCTGGGAGAGCGGACCTGCGCGTACCTCGTGACCGCCGACGACCGGCAGGTGTCGATGGAGAGCGTCCAGGCCCACCTGGAATCGCTTGGCGTGGCCAAGTTCAAGTGGCCCGAGCGACTCGAGCTCGTGCCGCAACTGCCCCAGACGAACGTCGGGAAGATCGACAAGAAACGACTCCGCGCCGATGTCGTGGCCAAGCTCGACGCCGACGCCGGGTCCGCCGCCGCGCCCTCGGGCGCAGACCAGTGAGGAACAATCCATGAAACTCAGTCGAATCGCCGTGCTCGGTGGCGGTCCGGGTGGGCTGTACGCCGCGCGACTTCTCAAACGGAGTCATCCCGACGCCGAGGTGACCGTCTACGAACAGGGCTCGCCCGACACCACTTTCGGGTTCGGCGTCGGACTCGCATCCCGTACGCAACGCAACCTGCGCGAGGCGGACCCCGCGTCTCTCGACGCCATCGTCGCGGTGTCGCATCCGCACGAGATGTCGATTCGGGTCGGGGACGACGTCGCCCGTCTGTCGCACGGGGAGCTGCTCGCGATCGCGCGTACAACACTTCTCGACGTTCTCCAGCAGCACGCCGTGGCCGCCGGTGTACGGCTCGAGTTCGGTGTGCGGCGGTCGGTCGCCGACCTCGACGCCGACCTCATCGTCGCCGCCGACGGTGTCAACAGTGCAACCCGGACGGACATGGCCGACGATTTCGGGCCGGCCATCTCCACCGGCGAGGGACTGTATCTGTGGTGCGGAGCCGACGTCGCCCTCCCGAGCGCGATCTTCACACCGGTCACCACCGCGGACGGCACCTTCGTCGCGCACGCCTACCCCTACGCGTCCGACCGGAGTACGTTCCTGATCGAGACCGACGAGACGACCTGGCGTCGTGCCGGTTTCGATCTCTCCACCGAGAACACCCCGATGACCGACAGCGACCAGACCGCGCTGGCGTATCTTCAAGACGCCTTCGCCGACACGCTGGGCGGGCACCGGCTGATCGGCAACCGCACGCGGTGGCTGCGGTTCCGCACCGTCACCTGCGCCCGGTGGCACTCCGGGAACGTCGTGCTCCTGGGGGACGCCGCACACACCGCGCACTACTCGATCGGTTCGGGAACCAAACTCGCGATGGAGGATGCGATCGAACTCGATCACGCGGTCCGGAGTGCGACGACGCTCGACGAGGCGCTGTCGGCGTACGAGTCGGCGCGTCGGCCGAACGTCGAGTATCTGCAGTCGATCGCGGCGCGTAGCGAACAGTGGTGGGAGTCGTTCCCCCGCCGCACCGAAATCCCGGTGGACCAGTTGATGATCGCGTACATGACCCGTGCCGGGAAGGTCGGACTCGACCGCTTCGCGTCCTCGGCGCCCGAAGTGGCCCGCCGCGGGCTCGCCGCGTATGCCGGCGTCGACGATGCTGCCGTCCCCGCCGGCGGATTGTCGACATGGGTGGTCGGACAACCGTTGTCACACGGGCCCTGGACGTTCCCGACCCGGCAGGCCCCCGCCGAGCTGTTGCTCGACCCGGGAACCACCCGGCTCGAGGTCGACATCGACTCCGCCTGGGGAGAGGCCGCGGTACCTCTTCTCACTGCAGCTACGGGCGCGTCCGCAGTGTGGCTGACCGGCCGAGGCGACCGGGACGCGGTGCTGACGCGCCTGGACCTCGGCGAGCGCCTGCGTCAGGAGACGGACGCGCTGGTCGTCGTGGAGGCGCCCACCGGCTCCTACGACGATCTCGTCGCCGGGTTGGTGAGTCTGCGCACCGATCTCGTCGCCGTGACCGACGGCGACGCCCCGGACGACGTCCCGGAGGTCGGGCGCGGCGCGGGGGCCGGACACACTATTCTTCGCCTATGACCAGCTCGACGCCCCAGGAGTCGCCGACCGCCGGGCGCACCGGCCGCAGCAATTCACGGCGTGAGCTGGTCGAACGCGAGATCATGGAGCAGGCCACCAGGTTGTTCGCCGAACGCGGGCTGGCGAGCACCACTCTTCAGGACATCGCCGACGCCACCGGCCTGACGCGTCCGGCGCTCTACCACTACGTGGCCAACAAAGACGAGCTGTTCGCCCGGCTGGTCAGCGAGATCGCCGAGGAACCGGCCATCCTGCTCCACGAGATCAATCAACGAACAGACCTCGATCCCGTCGGGAAGATCCACGAGATGGCGATGTCCATCGCGCTCCACCAGACCCAGACCCTGGATCGGTTCCGGCTGCTGATCCGCTCGGAGGCCGAGCTGCCGCCCGCGCTCGCCGAGACCTACCGGCAGAGCCGCCGGCGGGTCCTCAAGGAGTTGGTGGCCGTCATGGAGGAAGGCATCGCCGGGGGCCGGTTCCGTGCCGCCGATCCACGGATCTCCGCGCTCGGCATCGTCGGCATGCTGAACTGGCTGGCCTGGTGGCATCACCCGGGTGACAGCGAGAGCGACCGTAAGGTCGCGCGCCAGCTGGCCGACATGGCGGTCAACTCGGTCGTCGACCCCGATGCGGACAACACCGTGTCGGGCGCAGAACGACTCATCGCGCAGATGCGGCAGAACCTCGATTACCTGGAGCGGGAGGTCCGGGAGCGCACGTCACCCCCTTCCGCTCCCTGAGGAGGCCGGAGCTTGCGGAGGCCGTCTACTTCTGCTCCCTGAGGAGCGCCCGGAGCTTACGGAGGCGACGTCTACTTCTGCTCCCTGAGGAGGCCGGAGCTTGCGGAGGCGACGTCTACTTCTGCTCCCTGAGGAGGCCGGAGCTTGCGGAGGCCGTCACGAAGGGTCCTGGTGAGATGCGTCGCCAGCCCTTCGAGGCTCGTCGACCTCGACTCGCTCCTTCGTCGCTTGCTCGGCCCGGCGGCTGGCGCTCCTCGCACCTCAGGGAGCAATGGTTCTGTCCTCCTTTCGGACTAGGGAATTGTTCTCGCGCCTGCCGCCGAGTGCGGGATCAGATCCGTCCGAACTCCGCCATCGCGTCGGCGAGGGTCATGCCGTTGCGGATCGCGGCCCGGACGTCGATCTCCTTCTCCGTCATGGTCTCCGCTGCCTCGAGCACGACGTCGACGATCCCAGCGGGGATGACGATGACACCGTCGTCGTCGCCGAGGATGAAGTCGCCGGGCTCGATGACGACCGGTTCCCCGGATGCGCCCGGCAGGGTGACGGGTTGCTGCCACGTCTCGACGCGCCAACGGCCGCTGGTCTGCACCGAGGTCGGATAGCGGGAGAACGTCGTGAAGCCGATCTCGTGGAGCCATCTCTTGTCGCGCACACCGCCGTCGACCACTGCGCCGACGGAGCCCCGCTGCATCATGCCGATCGCGACGAGTTCACCGAAGTAACAGACGCCCCGGCCGTTCCCCTGCCACACGGAGACCTCGTCCGGGCCGATCTGGCTGCACGCCTGCGCTTTCAGCGGGTCCCGTCCCGGGGCGTCGCTCATCGCGCCCGAGATGGTGAACGCCCAGCCGGCCAGCCGTTCGCGCCCGGCCGCACACGTGAAGTCGGTGCTGAGCGCCTGATCACGGTGACCCAGGTCGTCGAGGACGTCGGCGACGTTCGCGACGTCGACGGCGAGGAAGCGGGAGCGGATGAGTGCGCGGTCGGTGGTGGTGCGCATGGGCATCGGCGGCTGACTTTCGGTGAGGGCGGGCGAGAAGCGGGGGACGAACTGCTGTCGCATCAGGTGTCCTGACGCGTGCGCATCCGCAGGCGGCGGAACGCGGTGAACAGGACGACGACGGCCAGGACTCCGTAGAGGACCCAGGTGATCGCGCTGCCGACCAGCACGCTCGGATCGCCACCACTCGACATCATCGCGTTGCGCAGGCTGGTCTCGGCAAGGGGGCCGAGGACGACGCCGATCATGACGGGGGCGAGCGGGAAACCATAGCGTCGCAACAGATATCCGACGAAGGCGATGGCGATGACCAGGATGAGGTCGGTGATCGCGGCCGAGGTCGCGTAGACACCGAGCACGCAGAACACCGCGATCCCCGCGTAGAGGTAGTGCCTGGGGATCAGCAGCAGCTTCGCCCAGATGGCGGCGAACGGCATGTTGAGGATCAGCAGCATGACCAGGCCGACGAACAGGCTGGCGATGAGCGTCCAGACGAGATCGGCGTTGCGTTCAAAGAGCAGGGGGCCGGGCTGCAGGCCGTACTGCTGGAACGCGGCCAGCATGATCGCCGCGGTGGCGGAGGTGGGCAGGCCCATCGCGAGCAGGGCACCCATCGCGGTGCCCGACGTCGCGTTACCCGCCGCCTCCGGTCCCGCGACGCCGCGGATGGCGCCGTGACCGAACTGGGGGTCGGGTCGCTTGCGGTCGAGACGACGCTCGGTTCCGTAGGCGAGGAACGTCGGCACCTCTGCGCCGCCGACCGGGATGACGCCGAAGGGGACGCCGAAGCCGGTGCCGCGCAACCACGCCGGGAGCGCCTCGCGGAACTCGGCGCGCTTGAGGAAGGGCCGCCCGATGACGGCGTCCGCGTCCGGCGCACGCGTGCGGTGGATGCGGGAGGCGACGTAGAGGACCTCGCCCAGGGCCAGGGTGCCGACGGTGATGACGATGATGCTGATGCCGTCGAACAACTCGGGCGCGCCCATCGTGAAGCGCTGGGTGCCCGAGATGCCGTCGATCCCGATGACCGCGAGGATCAGCCCGATGAGCAGTCCGGTCAGGCCCTTGATAACGGAGTCGGAGACCACCGAGGCAATCGCGATGAAGGCGAAGACGGCGAGGGCGAAGTACTCGGCGGGACCGAACTGGATGGCGAGATCGGCGAGCTTGGGCGCGAAGAACACGACGATGGTCGTCGCGATCATGCCGCCGATGAAGGCGCCGATCGCGGCGGTGGCGAGTGCCTGGGCGGCCCGCCCGCGTTTGGCCATCCGATGACCCTCGAATGATGTTGCGATGGCGGTCGACCCGCCGGGCGTGTTCATCAGGATGCCCATGGTCGAGTCACCGAACAGGCCGCCGAAGTACACGCCGGCGAACATGATGAACGCGGCGGTGGGGTCGAGGGTGAAGGTCACCGGCAGCAGCAGTGCGACGGCCATCGCCGAACCCAGGCCCGGGAGCACACCCACCGCGGTGCCGAGCAGCGCGCCGATGAAGACCCAGAGCAGGTTCATCGGGGTGAGCGCCTGGGAGAAACCCTCCAACAGGAGTGAGACGTTGTCCATCAGAACAGCCCTCCCAGGATGCCGGCGGGCAGGTTCAGCCCGAGACCCGCCGAGAAGAACGCCTGCACCGCACAGGAGACGACGAGCGACACCGCGATGTCGAGGACCGGACGGGTGGAACCCATGGCGTAGGCGACGATCCAGAACAGCAGCGCAGCGGACAGGATCCAACCCAGCGGAACCAGCAGCACGGTGAAGGCGATGAGTCCGGCCAGGACGAGACCCAGTGCACGCCAGTCACTCTGCGTTCGCCACTGACCGGTCGCGGGCGGCACGATGTCGGGATCGGGCTCGTCGGGGTGACGCAGGGTCTGCACGGTCAGCAGTCCGGCGATCAGGTAGGCGCAGATCGTCAGGATGATCGGGAAGAACGCGGGCCCGGGAGTCGCTGCGCTACCCGGGATGTCCATCCCGATGATGCCGGCGGTCAGGTAGACGGCAAGTGCGAGCATCAGGCCGGCGACGACCAGGCCGCTTCGTCCGCTGAGCGGGCCGCGTTCACGCTCTGGTCCGCGGTCGTCGTCAAGTGGTGAGGCCGGCTGGGCCGCCGCATTGTCAGTCGTCATGATGGGCTGCCTTCACTGCCAGTACGGGGACCTCGGCGTCGATGAGGATGCGCTGTGCGTTCGAGCCGAGCAGGAGCTTCCCGACGCGGGACCGGCGGCGCAGTCCGACGACGATGAGATCGGCGGCCAGTTCTTCTGAGACGTCGATGAGTTCGGCGGCCGGATCGGAATCCTCGCGACGATGGCCGAGCCAGCGAATCGCGGTGTCGTTGCCGGCGTTCTCGATAGGGGCGAAGTCGGGCTCGGGAATGCCACCGTCGTCGTCGACAGCAGGGGTTTCCATGTCGAAGACGATCAGTTGAGAGCTCTCGCTGCGCGCGAGGCGCCGGCCGTGTTCGAAGGCCGCTCGACCTTCGGGGGTGTGGGCGAAAGCGACAAGGATGGGCATGGGTTCTCCGTGATGTCGTGTGGGGCAGAAGTTGTGCAGTGCAGGTTCGGCGACCGCCGGTCAGTCAGTACCCGAGGTCGGCCCAGATGCCGCGGACGAACTCCGATTGCTGGTCGATGACCTGGTTGAATCCGGTGCCCGGCGTGAACGTGTCGGACCAGTTGTTGCGCTGCAGTGCATCTCGCCACTCGGGTGATTCGACGACCTCGGTGACGATCGCCTCGAGTTCGGTGCGCTGGTCATCGGTGATGCCCGGCGGTGCGACCACCCCGCGCCAGTTGGTGAGGGTGACGTCGTAACCCAGTTCGGACAGGGTCGGCAGATCGATGGCCGGGACCGGCTCGGGGGCCGAGATCGCCAGCGCGCGTAGATTTCCGGCGGTGATCTGGTCGACGAAATCCTCGTAACCACTGACCGAGGCCTTGATCGTCCCGGACATGAGTGAGGTCGCCAGTTCGCCACCACCGGAGTAGGCGATGTAGTTGACCGCGCCGGGGTCGATACCGTTCTCCCGAGCCATCTGGCTGATGATCATCTGGTCGACGCTGCCCAGCGAACCGCCACCGAACGTGAAGTTCTTGGGGTCCTTCTTCCATTCGGCCATCAGCTCTTCGATGGTCGTGATCGGAGAATCAGCCGGCACGACGACGACGTCGTAATCGTCGGCGAGCCGCGCGATGGGGGTGACGTCTCCGAGATCCACGTCGGACCCGTTGATGTTGATCGCGCCCAGCATCGTGATGCCCATGACCATGATCGTGGTGGCGTCGCCGGTCATCCCCGCGAACTGGCTGAGTCCGATCGTGCCGCCGGCACCGGGGATGTTGACGACCTGCGAGTTGTTGACGATGTTCTGGGCTCGCAGCGCCTGCTGCATCTCGCGCGCCGCACCGTCCCAACCACCACCGGCGGCCGCGGGCGCGATCAGGGTCAATTGCGATCGCGCGTCGGCGCCGCCCTCGCTCCCGGCCGCGTCGACGACGCCGACGACGACGATCGCCGCGGCGACCAGTGCGCCGAGTGCTTTGACGAGCGTGGGAACACGTTTCGGCGGACGAGACGTGCGGGACAGCTCTGTCGATTCGTCGGTGCCGGGGGATGGTGCGGTCATGCGGTCCTCGTTTTCGTTCGGGGTCGGGTCCCGAGGCCGAGAGCTACCAACATCGTCTGACTCGATTCTGCTGCGAATGTGAGGACCACCACGTCGGTGGTCACATCGGAAGTGTTGGCGTAACCGTCGTCACAGTCACGCTTGGGCGCATAAGTATCGTTTTGCGCTTTTCGCGCGCGCTCGGCGTCGCACAGTTATAGATTATAACCTATGACGGTGACGCAGGACACAGGGGTCGGAATAGTGGCAGCGGCCAGGTCAGCCGGCGACGGGGTCCTCGGTGAGCGCATCGATGGCACGACGTCCGAGACTGTTGCCGATGTGCTCGCGCATCACCGCGTCGGCACGCTCGGCGTCACCGTCGGCGACGGCCTCCATGATCGCCCGGTGCTCGGCGGTGACCCGCGACCGGTCGTCGGGTGAATCGCCCCGGTGGGAGAGGCCGATGACTCGGTAACGATCTGCTTTGTCCCAGAGTCGTTCGAGGATGTCGATGAGAACGGGGTTGCCCGAAGCGCGGTACACCGTGCGATGGAATTCCCGGTGTCGGACAAGGGCATCGACATCGGACGCACTGGCAATGGGCGAGAGGCGATCGAAGGCATTGCTGATGGCGGCGATGTCGGCCGCCGTTCGCGTCCGCGCGGCGAGCGCCGCCGCGAGCGGGTCCAGGTTCTCGCGTACCTGGTAGAGGTGGCGCGCCTCATCGGCCGATACGGGGGTCACGCGCGCGTCTCGGTGGGCCTCGAGTTCGACCATGCCCTCGGCGGACAGCCGGCGGATCGCCTCGCGGAGGGGAGTCGTGCTGACGCCGATCTCGGCCGCCAGCTTGGCCTGGGGGATCACCGCGCCGGCCGGCAGGACGCCGGTCAGAATCCGCCGCTGTAGCTCGGCGTATGCGTAATCGTTCTTGGTGAACATCCCGCCTGGTGTGGTCATGGCGGGCCTCCCGGCAGTGGTCATGGGACGTCGAGGGTGCGGCAGCGCCGGACGCGGCGATGATAACACGGGTGGTGCAAGTTATAGGTTATAACCTATAGTGGGGTGCATGAGTGGAGCTGAACGCCGCGCGCAACCCGATCTGCCGGTCGTCGATGTCGAGCGGCGGGTCGGGTCCGACGTGTACCGGCAGTGGCCCACGGTGGTCCGTCTACTCGCCGAGAACGTGACTCGCCATGCCGACGCCGAGACGCGCGATCGAGCCCTGGACGACATGACCCGCTGGCTTCGCGCCGGCACCAGCGACGCCGAGATCCCGTATGTGCCGGGCCGGTTGCTGATGCACGACACCACCAGCACGCCCGCCCTCGTCGACATCGCCGCGATGCGTGACGCGGTTGCCGCCCGAGGTGGGGATCCGACGGCGTTGAGTCCCCGCCTTCCGGTGGAGGTCTCGGTGGACCATTCGCTCGCGGTCGAGTCGTTCGCGCGCCGCGATGCCGCCGCGGCCAATCTCGCCCACGACATGCGTCGCAACGCGGAGCGGTATCGCTTCCTGGCCTGGGCGTCGACCACGATGGACACCGTGCACATCAACCCGCCGGGTACCGGGATCATGCACACGATCAACCTCGAACAGCTCGCCACCGTGGTGACGGTGGAGAAGGTCGGTGGCGTCGACCACGCGGTGCCCGACATGATGCTCGGTACGGACAGCCACACGCCCATGATCAACGGGCTCGGTGTATTGGGCTGGGGCATAGGAGGTCTGGAAGCCGAGACGGTGATGTTCGGCATGCCGACCACACTGCGGATCCCCGAGGTCGTGGGAGTCCGCCTCACCGGGACGCTCTCCGCGGGCGTGCTGGCCACGGATCTCTCGCTGGTCGTCACGCACCGTCTGCGCGAGCTCGGGGTCACGGGTGAGTTCGTCGAGTTCTACGGGCCGGGCGTATCGGCACTGACGGCGGGCGCACGGGCGGTGATCGCCAACATGGCCCCGGAATACGGTGCCACCACCGGGTTCTTCCCCGTCGACGCACAGACCGTCCGATATCTGGCCGACACCGGACGTACCGCAGAACACTGCGAGCTCGTCGAGTCGGTGACACGACGGCTCGGACTGTGGTTCGACCCCGATGCCGAGCCGCGTTTCACCCGCACGATCGACATCGACCTGGGTGCGGTGGTCCCGTCGGTGGCCGGTCCGCGTCGCCCGCAGGACCTGGTCCCGGTGACCGAGTTGCCGGCGACCTTCGACGCCGAGGGGCCTTCTCGATGTGACGACGACATCCCGATGCCCGCCTTCCCGATCGCCATCGCGTCGATCACGAGCTGTACCAACACCTCTGACCCGCGCCTCCTCATCGCCGCGGGTTTGGTCGCCCGCCGCGCACGGGAACGAGGGCTGCGGGTGCCGGAGTATGTGAAGACCTCCCTCGCGCCGGGTTCGCCCTCTGCCGCCGGCGTGCTCGAGCGGGCCGGTCTCACCGACGACCTGTCCGCGGTCGGCTTCGACATCGTCGGATTCGGTTGTGCCACCTGCATCGGCAACTCGGGACCGCTGCCGGCGGAGATCACCGCGGTGGCCGAGGCGCACACACGAAATCCGGTGGCAGTACTCAGCGGCAACCGCAACTTCCCCGGCCGCGTCCACCCGGACCTCGAACTGGGCCTGCTGATGTCGCCGCCGATGGTGATCGTCTTCGCGCTCGCGGGTGATGCGGCGATAGATCCCACCTCGGAACCGATCGGCGTCGACGCCGACGGACACGACGTGATGCTCGCTGAACTGTGGCCCGCCCCGGAGGAGATCGACGCGCTCACCGATGCAGCGCGGCGTCCGCGTGATGTCGTCGACGACTTCGTCTCCGCGTCCCGCAATCCGGCATGGGACGCACTCGATGTTCCGGATGGGCCGCTGTTCCCCTGGGACCCGTCGTCGACGGCCCTGCGGCGTCCTCCTTTCGCCGATGACGGCTACGCGCACACCATGCTCGGGGAGTACACCGCGCAGCCCCTGCTCGTGCTCGGCGACGACATCACCACCGACCACATCTCCCCGGCCGGGGCGATCAAGCCCGACAGCCCGACCGGTCGATACCTTGTGGAGCGAGGTGCGGAACCGGGCGACCTGAACGTCTACGCCTCCCGGCGGGGCAATTGGGAAGCCATGTTGCGGGGCGGGTTTCAGAACAAGAACGTCCGCAACGCGCTCGCACCGGATGCGGCTCCCGCGCACACCGTGCATGCGCCCACCGGCGAGGTCGTGTCTCTTCCGGAGGCCGCGGGCCGGTACGCCGACGACGGCGACGCGGTGGTGATCGTGGCGGGGGAACGGTACGGCATGGGCAGCTCGCGCGACTGGGCGGCGAAGCTGGTGCGTCTGCTCGGAGTGCGGGCCGTGCTCGCGCGCAGTTTCGAGCGGATTCATCGGTCCAATCTGATCGGTGTCGGCGTCCTGCCGTTGCTGATTCCTGCTGACGTCGACGGCGGGTTGCAGGACCTGCAGCCCGGAGACCGACTGCGCGTCAACGGGACTGCCGACGCCGTCGACCGCGGGACGGTGGCGGTCGTCGTCCGGCGGATCGACGGTTCCGAAAGGCGTTTCGACGCGCAGGTGGCCGCCGAGACCGATCTGGATCGTCGGCTTCTCCGACGCGGCGGAGTCATCCCCAGCATTCTCGACGAGCAACTCGTGCGGTGACCTCGCGGGCGGGGGGGCAACGCGTAGCTGCCAGCGAATTCACAGTGATCGGTCAACCCCCTCATAACCTGCGAGTTCACTCTCGATACATGAGAAAGAACAAGCACATCTCCTCGGTCCCGCTCGTCGTCCTCGACGACCCTGCTGCCATCGACCACGCGTACGACCTGTTCCGTCGCGACATCCCGCTGGCTGTCGTCAGCAGTGAGTACTCCGCGGTCCTGCCGTTCATGCTCGGCAACAACGGGCACACCGCGGCATTCGTCGCCGACGTCGACGACCCCGACCAGCTCGCGGAGGCGATCGTGATCATCGAACGCCGTTTCGGCCGAGTCGGTTCGGTCATCCGCTATGCGGCCGACATCCCGGCGGTGGCGGTGTAGGACGTGAGCGCGATGTCAGAACGACGGTGGGTTGTGGAGGAAGTCCTGGCCGGGAATCTGGACTCGAGGCGGCGGATCCGTTCGGCCGAACCCGCCGGTAATCGGCACGGCGGCTGACGACCCACCAACCGATAGAGAGCGGTCGATCGTCGCATCGCGGGTCGGCGACCTGGAACCATGCGCGACGGTGTAGCAGTGCAGGTGCGCGATCCCGGCCTCGAAGAGACGATCGTAGGCATTACCACGGCTGGTCGAATAAGGCTCATGCTGGTTCAGTGTTGCGACACAGCCTGTTTCAGGCCGATTTATGCGGGGGTCCACTCGAGTCCGAGGAGGGTCAGGGCACGGGCCAGTTGTGGATCCGCGGCGTCGATGGGGCAGTGGTCGACAACGTCGATGTGGGGGCTGATGTCGGGGTCGGCGGCGCGTTCGTAGAGCGCCCGCATGCGCAGCTGGTCGCCGTGGCGGGAGTCGGACTCGATCCCGTCGACCGCTGCCTGTCCGTGGTGGGTGAGGGCGTAGAGCCAGCGGGAGATGGCCTGGGTGAGCCCCCGGGGGCGGCCATCCCGCAACGCGGCGGTGTCGAGGTCACGCGTGAGCGTCGTACGCCTCGGCCACAACGGTGGCCGAGACCGCGCCTGCGTGTTTGCGGGCGTAGTACGTGGACGGGGCGAGCTGCATTCCGCGCTCGCGGAGCACGCGGCAGATCGGGACGACCCCGAACCGATCCCGGTGAGCGTCGATATGGTCGACGATCAGTACAGAAGCTCAGCATGCCACGACTATGCGCCGGACCGGGTTGCCGGAGCCAACCTTTAACACCACGCCAGGCGGCTCATCTGATGCATCATTGATTCATCCAGTGCATCATCAATGCCAATCTGCAGGTCATCGAGTTGTTCCGTAACAAGGCGGCCCGGCCTCAAGCGCTCGGCATCGCGTCGCAGCTGGGTCGCCTTCTCGAATGCCGCTGGGAAACAATGGTGTTCGTGAGCGCGGTCAGGACCAGGAGGAGTGGCGAGGCGATGCATCTGATGCAATATGCAGTGCTTCACTTAACATAAGGTAAATTATCGGCACTTGAAAGGCGTTGGGGGAGTATGTATTTGAACATTCTCTGACGTAACGTCAGCGGCTCCGCCGGTCGAGGGTGATCTCGAAGGTCGCACCCGAGGTTAGGGGCGGTTGATCAGACGGTTCACCCCGGCCACGACGGCTGTAGTGAGCACCCAGCCGATGATGACGTTGAGCGCGCAGCTGGCGGATGACGAACCACAGCCCGACAACCGGGCCGGCGACCAGCAATCCGATCGAGGTGGACAACGCGAAGATGCGTTCCGAACTGATCTGCCCGTGACGTGGCTCCTGACCACCACCCACGTGGTGATGAACGCGGCAGCCGAGGAAGTACGCGCCGGACGCCTTGACGCCGACGACGCCCCGTGGTTCATCGGTGCGATCCTGCTACCAGCGTTCACGCAGACACAAGATTGAGCCGCAACACTCTTGCGGTCGCGATCAACGGCACACGGCGCGGCACGCGCCTCGGCTGCAAAGCCCGTCAATCGCACTCACCCACGGTCGGAGATCTGATACCAGAGAGCACTTGGTTGTTGCGCTTCCAGTTACGGGCACGCCAGTTTGGCGTGTACCGCGCGGTCACTCTCGAAGTCGGGTGGCAGACACCTTTTAGGGACTGGTGTGAGCGCGGCCCAGGGTTCCTCGCCTCGGGAGGCCTCGGTTCATCCATGGGGTAGGGCTACTCCCCCTCCGCTCAGCGTCCTCCGGCTCATCTGAACTACTATTTGGATTAGTTTCAAGATGGCTGTTGGAGGCGCGGTGATCGCAAGCGTTGTGGCCCAAGGGGCACTCTTGGGGCTGTTCGGTGCGGTCGTAGCGTGTGGTGTCGCCGCTGCCCGTCGGCCGGGTCGAGGTGGGGAGGCTTGGCGGGCGCTCGTTTCGTGTGCGCTTGCTGTGAGTGCGGCCGGCGGCGTGATGGTGGTTGCTCCCCAGGGCTTTTTCGCGGCGGCTATCGTGTTGGCGCTGCTCTGTGTTGGGGCGTTCATGCTGTCTTCTGCTCGTCTGCACGGCGCGTCGTTGGCGGTGATGGTGGACTCGCTCGTGTGGATGGCCTCGGCGATGTGGGTGTTCATCGTGTTCGCCGCCACGGGCGGGCCGATCGAGGGTGGTGTGGTGCCTGCTGATCCGATTGCCGAGTTGGCGTTGAGGGCAGAGCTCAATCGACCCCCGAGGTGGGTCCGTACTGGCAGTGTGATCGCGATTTTCGGTCTGGTGGCCGCGATAGTCTTCCGCCTGGCCCGGCCGGCCTCCTGTGGTGATTGCTTCGAGACCCTCGTTCCCGGCGCCCACGCCCGATGGCCACAAAATACGAAGGTGGTTAGTAGAAGTGGGGTGTGATGCGGGTGTGCGG
>NZ_LNQO01000028.1:0-60289 GCF_001456905.1 Gordonia sp. SGD-V-85 | reverse complement strand
ATTCCGAGGTCGTCGATACTGTCAGCGCCGCAACACAATCCGCCGATCACGGTCAACAGTTTCGCGTCGAGGTTTGCCCCAGCGGAGGCGACCTGGGTGGTACCGAGATCGACCCGGTCGCCCAGCGATGCGGCCAACCCGGTCGACTCGGCCACTCTCATGACCGGCACCAGTCCGGCGTGCGACACCAGGTTGTCGTCGTCGAACATGGCGGACGTGGCGGAGAACGTGTGCGATACTTTCACTGAAAGTGCCTTCTGAGCTGGAATGTTTTGTGTCTCAACACCACCAATCATTCCAGCTCAGAGGGCATTTTCACGTTACCGACACCCCGCACCCATCCACGGATCCAGGCTCAGGGAACGGGGTGAAGCTCGCTCCTCAGGGAACGGGGTGAAGCTCGCTCCTCAGGGAACGGAGGGACGCCGTCAGCCCATCGGTTCGTCGACCAGCGGCTCGTCGGCGATCTCGAACGGGGCCGTCGTGGCGCCCCATCGCGTGCACACCCAGATGCCGTCGGAGTACTCGAGTTCGATGGAACCGGTGTTGCCGAGGTGGGTCGCCGCGGCGAACCGGGAGTCGATCCCGGCGAGGCGCGCGGCGATCAGGCGGATGGCCGCACCGTGACTCACCAGGAACACATCGCGCTGGTCTGGGCCGGTGAGGTACATGTCGGCGAGGTCCTCGACCGTCGGCAGGTACCGGTCGTAGACCATCGCGAGGGATTCGCCGCCGGGGATGCGTGCGTCGAGGTCGCCGGCGTGCCAGCGGTGCATGATGTCCTGGAAGACCTCATGCGATTCGCGGTCGGAGCGGTCCTCGAGCTCGCCGGCCTGGACCTCGTGCACGCCGTCGATCGCCGCGGTCTCCACATCCCACACCGACCCGATCAGCTCGGCGGTCTGCCGGGCGCGGAGCGCGCGTGAACTGAGCAGCACCGCGTGCTGTTCCGGCACGTTCTCGAGACCGAACCGAACACCCTGTCGCGCACCGAAATCGGTGAGTGCGGCACCGGGCAGAGCGGTGTCGAGGCGGCGCATGACGTTCGAGGTGGTCTCACCGTGACGGACCAGATGCAGCCGCGCCATCACTTCCCTCCCCGACGCATCGAGTCGACCCATGCAAGCGATTCGGTGTGGTCCGGCGGCGCGGAGCCGGTGGTGCGCGCCGCGGGCCACGAGCCGAGGAACACCACCCGCTCGCATCGGCGGTGAAGGGCGGCAAGGGCTTCGGCGACGGCCGCATCGTCGATGTGTCCGACCGCGTCCAGGAAGAACCGGTACCGGCCGGTGATGCTGCGGCCCTGGGCCTCGTCACGCTGTGGGCGCGACTCGATCCGTGTGAGGTCGATTCCGCGCGAAGCGAATTCGTTCATCGCCGCCATCAGGCTCCCCGGTTCGTTCGACAGCTCGAGGATGACCGAGGTCCGGTCGGCGCCGGTGCGGGGCAGCGGAACCCCGGGTCGGCCGACCAGAAGGAATCGCGTGGTCGCCTCCCGCGCGTCGGCGACACCGTCGGCCAGCACGACGAGTCCGGACAGGCGCGCCGCGAGCCCCGTCGTGACCGCGGCGTCCGCTTTCCCGGCTGCGACGTCTTGCGCGGCAGCGGCATTCGAGCTCGCGATCACGAACTCGGCGTTGGGGAACAGCCCACCGATCGACTGACGCACCTGCGCGGAGGCAACCGGGTAGGCGGCGATCGTGCGGACATCGGCCGCGACCATCGGCGCGGCTGCGGCGATGGCGAACGAGATGTCGAGCACCGTCTCGGCGAAGGCCTGCACCCGACCGTCGACGGCGTCTGCCGCGGGCGGCACCAGTGCGTCCATCGTCGCCGGCACCGAACCCTCCAGCGAACTCTCGATCGGCACACAGCCGTAGTCGGCATCTCCGGTGCGGATCATGGCGATGGTGGCGGCCGGACTCGACGCGGCGACCCGGTCGACCCCGCCCGACAGGTCGAGGCCGTCCGCGGACTGTTGTTCGGCGAGGACCGCGTCGAGCGCCATCTCGGTGAAGGTTCCGGGCGGGCCGAAGTAGGCGATCACAGGCACCACACGAGCCTAGTGGAACAGGCCTGCCGAGACCCTTTCGCGCATGTGTCCCAGGCTCTACGCAGGGGTGTCGAAACCATTGACGCGTGCGCTCCGGGTATTTAGGTTAGGGTTACCTTTCATACGACCCGCGCCCCGCGACGCCGACCGGAGAGACTGTCATGACGAGAACGACGACCGACCGCCCCACGGATGCCGAGATGATCCAGACGGCTTGTCGTCGCGGCGGTTCCGCCATCCTGGCCGTCGAGGGCGCGGACGCCACCCCGATCGACGTCGTGCACCTCTTCGAGTCCCAGGCCTTCGTCCTCGTCCCCACCGACGGCGACGCGATGCGGACCGTCGACGGCGCCGAGGGCGTGCCCGCCATGCTCGAGGTCACCGACTGGGCACCCATCGACTTGCGTGAACGCGTGCGTTCGGTGATCTGGCTGAACGGCACGTTGCACGAGGTCCCGCGCGACCTGGAACGCGACCTGGCCATCGAGATCGCGGGCGAACACCCCGACGACGGTCTCCTCGACATCGGACACGGCGCGTCGATGATGCGCCTGCAGGTCGACACCGCGGTCATCGCGTCCTCGGACGGCGCGGCGTCGGTGTCGGCCACCGAGCTCGCCGACGCCGACCCCGACCCCTTCTGGGAGCACGAAGGCAGCTGGCTCGAACATCTCGACAGCGACCACGCCGACATCGTCGGACAACTGGTCCGCAAGCTTCCCGTCGAGCTGCGCACCGGACGGGTGCGGCCGCTCGGCCTCGATCGCTTCGGCATCCGGTTCCGCATCGAGGGACTCGACAGCGACTCCGACGTCCGCCTCCCGTTCGCGCGGCCGGTCTCCGACGTGTTCGAACTGTCCCGCGCGCTGCGGAATCTCGCGGGCTGCCCGTTCCTGAACTCGATGCCCGACTGACCCGGCTTCCGTAGCAACGCCGCCCGCGGATCACGCATCCGCACCACGGATCGCGGGGTCCTAGGCTGACCGGCATGGCCTTGCGCGAGTACCTCACACCGTCGCCCCACGGCATCCCGGTCGTCACCGACCGGACCGAACGACGCGGCATCATCGTCGAACTGGTCATCGTCGGTGTCCTCACATTCGCGTTCTCGGCGCTGTCCGCGGCACTCGCACTGCTCGAGGCGCAGCTCGCAGGCGGTATCGGCGAGACCACGGTCGCACTCAATCCCAGCCGCTCCGACCTCGGTCTCATCGACGCCGTCCGGCAGATCATGGGCGGCCTCCGACTGTTCGCCATCGCCGCCTTGGGCATATACCTGTTGTGGCGCAGCGGGATCGGACTGTCACGTGTCGGTCTGGGTCGGTGGACCCCGCGCCGCGACATCCCCTCGGGACTGGTCCTCGCCGCCGTCATCGGCCTGCCCGGCCTGGGACTCGTCGCCGTGGCCCGGGCCCTGGGCCTCAACGCGAGCCTGGTGCCCAGCCAGGCCGACACCTGGTGGGAGTGGCCGGTTCTGGTGCTCATCGCGATCGGCAACGCCGCCGCCGAGGAGATCGTGGTGGTCGCGTACTTCATCACCCGGTTGCGACAACTCGGCGTGTCCGACAACGCGTCGCTCGCCGCCAGCGCGATCCTCCGCGGCGGCTATCACCTGTACCAGGGCTTCGGCGGCGGACTCGGGAATCTGGTCATGGGCGTGGTCTACGGGCGCTTCTTCCAGGTCACCGGCCGCGTCTGGCCCCTCGTGATCGCCCACGCGGTCATCGATGTGGTCGCCTTCGTCGGCTACGGACTGCTCCGCGACCATCTGTCCTGGGTCGGCTGAGAACCGAGACATCGTCGACCGTGCGGCCTTTCCCGTCGACTGCGCACTCCGACCGTGCACCCCTACCGGCCACCATTGAACGGAGTGAGATGATTCGCTAGATTCGTCTCATGACCGTCGATGCGCCGTCCGACCCGACCGCCGAGCCGGCGAGCCTCCCTTTCCCGCGACGCCATCGAGCCGCCGAGTCCCGCGGCCGGCGCATCGGCAGACTGCTCAAGGTCTACAACCACCTCCGTGAACCCGGCGACGACGAGCTCGCGGAGCTCGGGCGTCGGCTGCGCACACGGGACGAACCCGCCGCGGCGCTGGTTCGGGCCATGCGCCTCCCGCGGGACACCGACGGCCGGGTCACGATGCGCCAGTTCGAGCGGGCCCTCGCCGGCGACATGCCCTCCGATGCGCCCGACGCCCTGCGCGACTTCTTCGCACTCGTCGAGAAGACACCGGACTGGGTCGATCCCGCTCTCTGCGACCGCGGGGCCGCCGTCTACCGACGGTTCGGCCAGAACGCCAACGACGTCCTGCTCCAGCTCTCCCTGATCGGCGGCTACCGCTTCGGCGGTCCCGCCGACCTGCTGGTCGCGACCGGCGGCCTCACCGGGAACACGGTCATCCGACGACTCGGCGAGACGCAGACCTGGGCCATCGCGGTCGGCGAACCGGGCGGGATGGCACGCGACGGCGACGGCTGGCGACTCACCGTCCACGTGCGCCTCATGCACGCCCTGGTCAACGAGCGGTACGAACACAACGGCCGCTGGAACATCGACCAGTGGGGTCTGCCGATCAACCAGTCCGACCTCGCCGCGACGCTGAACCTCTTCAGCGGCGCACTGATGATGGGGGTCCGCGCCCTCGGCGTCCCGGTGAGCCGTGACGACTCCCGCGCCCTCATGCACCTCTGGAAGTACGTCGGTTGGCTGATCGGCGTCGACGACGACTGGCTCTTCGACTCCGAACGCGACCAGCATCAGCTGAGTTATGCGGTCTTACTGGCGCAGCACGACGTGACCGACGCCGGCGCGGCCCTCACGACAGCGATCGTCGACGCCCAGAGCCGCTTGCACTACCGGTTGTTCCCCCGCCTCGCCGCGCGCTACACCCGCGCCCGCCTGCTGAGCATGCTGCAGGGCTTTCTCGGCGTGCGCGGCATGCGCGACCTCGGTCTCCGCCCCGCGGTGCCGTGGGCGTTCGGTCTCGCGTGGGTCCGCAACACTGTTGTCTACCAGGTCATCGCACGAACACCGGCCGGTCCGCGCTATCTGGAATGGGCCGGCACCCGTTCCCGACGCCGCGCACTCTTCCGCCACTTCGGCCCGGACGCCCCCGAGATCGGATCGCTCGCGGAGCGTTGAGAAGCCGTATGACGCCGCGTCCGGATTCCGGGCTCGAGATCCCACGTTTTCCCAGGCCTCAGCCTGCACCCCTGTCCTAGCGGCGTTCGCCCCACCCGGACGCGAAGTGCCCCAACGGAAATTCACTGTCGCGCCACGGGTCCGGCGCCTACGGTGGACCGATGTCGACGACCGGGATGATCCGCGAATGGCACCACGACGAGGGCTGGGGTGTCATCGAGTCACCAGCGTTGTCCGGCACCGTCCACGTGTCCACCTTCGTCGTCCGTGTTCGGGCCGTTCAGAATCTCGACGAGCTGTCCCTGCCGGGCTTGCGTCCGGGGACCGTCGTCGACTTCGACCATGCGATAGCTGTGCCAGCGGAAAGCGGATGCCGATATGTGGCGCTCTCGGTCTGGCCGACCGAGGTGGCCCGGCCGGATCCGAAGCACAATGGCGTGTTCCGAACTGCCCTGTGGCACAGCGTCGGTGACGCCGGACCGGACGGACTCACGATAATCGAGGAGACCGCCCTCACCGACACACCGACGTCACCGCCACCAACTACCCTCGGTCCGAACACCACCGGGACCGTTCGGTCGTGGAACGGCGAAGAGGGATGGGGCGTACTCGCTTCCGACGCCACCCCGGGCGGGGCGTGGGCGTTCTACAGCGAGATCGTCGGTACCGGTTTCCGGGACCTGGTGCCGGGGCAGACCGTCGAATTCCAGTACGAGCGAGCGAGTCAGGACGGATACGACTACCGCGCGAACAACATCCGCGTCAGGTGAGGCGCCCGGAGCGATCGTCGTCGTCGATGTCGTCGTCGATGTCGTCGTCGTTGACCCGGCGCCCACCCGACCCGGTCACACGCGCGAGGAGATAGAGCACGAGTCCGACGACGATCAGGATGCCCGCGCGCAACCAGGTCGACGCGCTCTGCTGCGTCATCAGGACGATGCAGGAGATCACCGCGAGCACGGGCAGGATCGTCGGCGCCCGGAAGTGGTCGGTGTCCGTGCGGTCGCGGCGCAGGACGAGGACGGCGACATTGGTGCTGACGAACACGAACAGCAGCAGGAGCACCACCGTCTCGGCGAGTGCCGCGACGGTCCCGGTTGCCGAGAGGATCATCGCGACGGCGGTGGTGGCGACAATCGCCGTCCACGGTGTCCGACGACCGGGCAGCACCTTCGCCAGCGCACCGGGCAGCAACCCGTCGCGGGCCATGCCGAAGGTCAGGCGCGACGCCATGATCATCGTGAGCAGCGCGCCGTTCGCGACGGCGATGAGCGCGATCAGGGAGAACAGCTGGTCGGGGATCCCGACATCGGCGATCGAGACGACCTCGAGCAACGGGCCCGACGACTCCACCAGGCGCTCCGGTGGCGCGACGACCGACACGGCGAGACCGACGAGGACGTAGACGACGCCGGCGGCGATCAGCGCACCGAACAGCGCCTTCGGATAGACCCGCCGCACGTCACGGACTTCTTCGGCCATGTTCGCGGAGGTCTCGAACCCGACGAACGAGTAGTAGGCGAGCAACGCCGCGCCCAGCACGGCGAGAGCCGGGGTGGTCTCGTCGGTGAACTCCAGCACCCGCTGCGGCTCACCGTCACCGCGACCCAGCACGATCCCGGCCAACACGACGACGAGCACGAGTCCGGAGACCTCCACCACGGTCATCACCACGTTGGCCCGCAGGGACTCGGTGATCCCGCGGGCGTTCAGCGCCGCGACGGCGAGCAGGAACACCAGCGCCGCCGCGGTGGTGGGCACGTCCAGAAAGACCTGCAGGTAGTCCCCCGCGAAGGCGAGCGCCAACCCGGCGGCGCTCGTCACACCGGCCGCCAGCATGCAGAACCCCACCAGGAAAGAGATGAGCGGATGGCGGTACGCGTGCCGCGCGAACACCGCCGCGCCGCCGGCCCGCGGGTACTTGGTGACGAGCTCCGCATACGACGCCGCGGTCAGCATCGCCAGCGCGAGGGCGAGCGCCAACGGCACCCAGATCGCTCCCCCGACCTCACCGGCGACCTCCCCGACGAGCGCATAGATGCCCGCACCGAGGACATCGCCCAGGATGAACAGGAACAGGAGTTTGCCGGTGATGGCGCGACGCAGCGGGGTGTGCCCGCCGTCGGTCCGGGCGTCATCGTTCCCGGAGTCCTGCGACGTGGCGTCGGCGACGTGTTTGTCGGTCATGGCGTGTCCTGTACCCCGTTCGGTCCGGAACGAGACCTCAGGTGGGCGGTTCGACGCCACGTCGGCAACCAACCGACCGACATCCGTGGCCACCGCCCATGCGTACATTGGTTGGGATGAACGAGCAGGACCCGCCGATCCTCCGGCGAGGTCGCCCCGGACCGCCGATGCCGCCCGGGCGGCCAGCGGGCCCGTCTCCGCGCCCGGGGCCACCACCCGGACAAGGCCACCGCCCTCCTC
Source organism: Gordonia sp. SGD-V-85 (assembly GCF_001456905.1). NCBI lineage: Bacteria > Bacillati > Actinomycetota > Actinomycetes > Mycobacteriales > Gordoniaceae > Gordonia > Gordonia sp. SGD-V-85. The sequence continues at coordinate 52,665 of NZ_LNQO01000028.1, read as the reverse complement.
CCGGTGCCGTCGGTCCGTCCGCTCATCCGCAGGCCATGCCGCGGATCCCTGCACGCGGTCCCGACCCGCGCCGGGCGCCGGGCCCCGGTCCCACCGGCCGGCCCCCGCACCCGTCCCCGGCCGATCGGCCGCCACCATCGGCGCGGCCCGCTCCCGGCGGGTATGCGCCCACCCAGAAGCCGGAGCCGATCCCCGACAATCGGTCTCGTGGACCTCGTCCGCCGCGTGGCGACCGTCGCGACCGGGACCGGTCCGTCGGACGTCCGCCCGCGACCCCGGGGCCGGCCGGTCCTCGCCGGCCCCGGCGCACGGGGCGCCGCGCGGTCCGGGTGGGCAAGATCCTGATGATCCTGCTGCTCGTCGTCGTCCTCGGCAGTGTGGGACTGCTGTTCTACTACGACACGAGACTGGACCGGATCGACGCCCTGCCGGCCTACGCCGGACGCCCGTCGGACACCCCCGGCACCAACTGGCTCATCGTCGGTACCGACTCGCGATCCGATCTCACCGAGGAACAACGCCGGGCGCTGGCCACGGGTGACGCCGACGGCTCCCGCACCGACACGATCATGCTCGTCCACAACCCGCCTGGCGGCGGCAAGGCGATCGTGGTGAGCATCCCGCGCGACCTGTACGTGGAGGTGCCGGGCCACGGCAGCCTGAAGATCAACGCCTCGTTCAGCATCGGTGGTCCGGCGCTGCTCGTGCAGACCGTCGAGAACCTGACCGGCATCCGCATCGACCACTACGCCGAGATCGGCTTCGGCGGATTCGACACCCTCGTCGACTCGGTCGGCGGCGTCGACATGTGTCTCGACCAACCGCTCAACGACCCCAAAGCCGGTCTGCGCCTGGCGAAAGGCTGTCATCGTCTCGACGGTCGGCAGGCTCTCGGGCTGGTCCGGACCCGCGCATTCCCGCGCGCCGACCTCGAGCGCGTGGTCAATCAGCGGAAGTTCCTCGCCGCACTCGTGTCTCGCGCGACCAGTCCGTCGGTCCTGCTCAACCCGTTCCGACTCTTCGGGTTCGTCGGCGGCGCCATCGACGCGCTCACCGTCGATGAGCGAGATCACATCTGGAACCTCGCGTCCCTCATGTTCGCGCTGCGCGACCCCATCACGACGACGACGCCGGCCGGCGAGGGCACCTTCACCGACGAAGGACTGGCGTTGCCCGTCACCGAGCAGACCGAGGAGTTCTTCGGCTACCTCCGCGCAGGTCAGCCCGTCCCCGACGAGCTTCTCGTCGACACCGGCGGGCCGTCGTGAAAGGGTCGCCAAACGCAGGCCAGACTTGCCTTACTTAGCCTGAACTTGCTGGTGAGAGCCATTTTTCGGCTCTACGATGGGCCGCATGTCCGAACACACGAAGTTCCATCAGCTGCTGCACGACCAGATCAGCAACGAGTTCTACGCCTCGCAGCAGTACATCGCGGTCGCCACCTATTTCGACAACCACGACATGCCCCAGCTGGCAAAGCTCTTCTACCGCCAGGCCGTCGAAGAGCGCAATCACGCGATGATGATCGTGCAGTACTTCCTCGACCGCGACATGGAGGTCGAGATCCCCGGCATCCCGGCACCGAACAACCGGTTCGAGGACTACCGTGCGCCCATCGATCTCGCTCTCGCACAGGAGAAGACGGTGACCCAGCAGGTCGTCGACCTGGCGAAGTCGGCCCGCGACACCGGCGACTACCTCGGCGAGCAGTTCGTGCAGTGGTTCCTCAAGGAACAGGTCGAGGAGGTCGCGACCATGACGACCCTGCAGACCATCGCCGAACGCTGCAACGGGAACCTCTTCGACCTCGAGAACTTCGTCGAACGAGAGTTCAACGGCGAGAAGACATCCGACGCCACCGCACCGGTCGCGGCCGGCGGGAACATCTGACGGAGTTCCATCCGCCCCAATCCGAAAGAGCCGCGAAACCCCCGCTCCAGATCCGAGAGAACGACATAACCCTCGCTCCCTGAGGTGCGAGGAGCGCAAGCGACGAGCCACGAAGGGCTGGCGACGGACGTCACCACGCCCTTCGTGGCTCGCTTCGCTCGCACCTCAGGGAGCTGAAGAAGGTTCGCTTCGCTCGCACCTCAGGGAGCAGAAGAAGGCTCTCAGGGAGCAGAGAGCAACGCGCGATTACGGACCACGCCGGTCAGCGCAGCGTGACCTGGCGACCGCGAATACCGTTGCGGGAGCTGCGTTGTTCGATCGTCAGCGGCGAGGTGTCGGCGAGTGCTTCGGCGAGGCGGCGATCGAGCTCGTTGAGACCGGCGTACCACTCTTCGTGGTGCATCTCGTTGTCGAGGTCGAAGACCGGGACGAGCAACCCGTGGGTGCGGAACGATCCGGCGAACCGCGAACCCTCACCCATCGTCAGATGACCGGCCGCGTGGAGCCGGGCCATCGCCGACATCAGGTCGTCCTCCGGCTCGGGTCGAATCCAGCGCAGGTGCGCACGTTCGCCCGCATCGACCCACCAGGGCGCACCGGCGCCGCTGTCGACCACGAGCCGCGCGGTCGGCAGCACCGAGTCGTTGGCGCGCTCGAACATTGCCGTGATCTCCGCCGGGACCTCGGTGCCCTCCACGAACCACCAGCCGAAGTCCTGGTGCACCGTGATGTCCAGGGTGGCGTCGGTTCTCACGACCTCGTCGAGGCTGGGGGCCTCGTCGGCAGCTTCGAGGTCGAACTCACTGCCGGCGTCGGCGTGAGCGGCCCACGCGATGGCCGCGGCGAGTTCGACGGTCAGCGCCGAGCGATCGGGGTCGGTCTGTAGACCCACGAAACCCTCTGTCGCACCGTCGAGGTCGCGCGCGAGAGCAGGCACCGCGCCCGGCAGGATCGTCACGATCGAGACGTCGTTGCGGGAACCGGCCGGCTCGGTGAGCTCCAACCGCGCAGTCGCCGAGGCGACGAAGGTCCGCAGCGCGACGAAATCGCATTCGGACGCGAACCCGGCGAAGGGCCGGGGCGGCGGCGCCAGAGCTGCGGCCTGGCGTGCCTTACGTGCTGCGACGCGCTCGGCGCGATTGCTTCCCGGACGTGGTCCACTACCCCGTTTGCTCTTCTTGCCCATCGGTCCACTCTCTCACGTCGGCCCGCGGCGCCCGACAGGTCGTGCGGGCGGCAGCTCAGTCGACGGTGACCAGCCAGTCGCGCACCTTCGCCGGGTGGTTGGTGGCCAGCCATCGCACACCGAGATCGGCACACAGCTGGACGTCGACCTGCTCGTCGACGGTCCAGCAGTAGGTGACCCGACCGGCTGCGGCGGCGCGATCGACCAGGTCCGGGTACTGCCGCAGGGTCATCACCGACGGCCCGATGCCGGTCGCCCCGACGGCGGTCGCGGCGCCCCCACCCAGGACCCGGGCGGTGTCACCGAGGAGGATCGTCGGCAGCATCGGGGCGTGGCGTCGGATCCGCCAGACCCCGGCCGACGAGAACGAGATGACCACGGCGCGGCTGTGATCGGCCGACGGCGGCGTCGCCACCCCGAACTCGTGCAGCATCTCGAGGAGCTTCTGCTCGACGAGACTGCCGAACCGCACCGGATGCTTGGTCTCGATGAACAGGCGGACGGGTCGGCGCCAGTCCAGGGTCAGCGTGAGCAGCTCCCGCAGCGTCAGGATCGACGCGGGTCCACCAGCCGCATGCCAGCTCCCGAAGTCGAGCTCGCGCAGTTCGGCGAGCGTCATCTCGCTGACGATCCCCGAGCCGTCGGACGTCCGGTCGACGGTCCGGTCGTGCACGCACACGAGTTCGTGGTCGGCGGTCAACCGGACATCGCACTCGAGGCCGTCCGCACCCTGTGCGAGAGCCAGCTCGTAGGCGGCCAGGGTGTGTTCCGGACAGTCGCCCGACGCCCCGCGGTGCGCCACCACCGCCGGCTTGCCCGATCGGGAGACCTTCTCGGCCGCGCCCACGTTCACCCCTGAGTTCATCCGACCGCCACCCACCGTCTCGTCGGGACCGGGGCCGCCGCGGCGGCGTCGAACAGTGTCCGCACCCGGCGTGCCATCCAGAAGGCGAAGGCAGCCGAGACCGCTGCGCTGACGATGACCATCACCATCGCGTTCGCCCCGGTCTGCAGCGAGTCCGAGCGCCACGCGACGAGCCGGGCGATGATCGCCGCACCGGCCGCCGCATTCACCACCACCCAGGCGACCCACAACTTGCGGAGTCGTCGGCCGACGAGGTCGGCATCGAGCGCGGGGTCCTGGCCGACCCGATGCACGGCGACCTCCTGCACCACCAGCGGCGCACCGATGAGGTTGACCAGCGGCAGGCCGGCGAGCGCGGCGACCCAACCGGGCCGGCGCGGGTCGACGAGACCGGCCGCGGCGTAGGTGTCCGCGCGCAACTCCAGGACCCAGCGCATGAAAGCCAGGGTCGCCAGGACGAATGCGAGGAATGCGACGACGCCGACGAAGACGGTCAGCCAGTCGGACGCGACGATGAGGAACTCGGGCAGCGGACGGTCGCGGTTGACGACCAGCAGGAGGTAGCGCACGAGATGGACCAGTGCGGACGCGGCCAGCGCAGAGCCCGCCACGTTCAGGGCGAACTGCAGTCGGACACGCGAACTCTCGACTTTCCGGTGCGCGGTGTCGACCTCCGCCGGTTCGTCGTGCAGACCCCAGGTGGGTATGTAGACGTACCGGGGAATCAGCCGGGGGCCACGACGGCCCGAGGGGCCCCGGCGGACAGGAATCGCCTCGGGTGGGCGGCGGGCCACCCACCGTACGTTGCGACTGCGGTAGAGACGTCCGGCGGACACCGGGGCCGGGCCGGAGCGAGACGGTACGTGCGGCGGGCGCACCGCGCCGGGCGCCGGCGATCGTGCCGGCGTCTGCCGGGCGGCCAGCGCCCGCGCGGCATCCTCGACGACGCTCAGCGGTCCGCCGCATCGGGGGCAGTGTTCACGGCCGGGACGGTGCGGTGCCTGGATTCGACACCGCGGGCACAGGTCGATCATCGGCCGGCGTCGCCCTCGGGTCGTGGATCACCGATCTCGACGGGCTTGCCGTGTTCCTGCCAGGCGAGCATGCCGCCGCGGACGCAGATCCCGTCGTAACCGACCTGCGCGAGGTACTGCAGCACGCGCATCGATCGGCCGCTGGAATGGCAGACCACGTACAGATCGTGATCGGGGTCGAGTTCGGCAAGGCGGCCGGGCACCTCGGCCAGCGGGATGTGCACGGCGCCCCGGATGTGACCGGACGCCCATTCGTCGTCCTCACGGACGTCGAGCATCACCGCGTCGGTCTGCCCGGTGAAGTCGTCCGGAAGGTCGGTCACCGGCACCTGAGTGATGTCGCCCATGCTCACGTTTTCCATGGTGGCACAGAGACGGCCGGGCGCGGCGGCAGCTCGACCGGACCACTGCCCGCGCGCCCCGCTGTCGTCACCGAGACGGGTGTGGAGCAAGGCGCTATGTAGACCTACATAAATTTATCCACATGTACATTTGTCCCTCGTTCGCGCACTGACCGTCTACTTGGGGATGAGACTGTGGAATTGTGGAAAAACGCTGGCCACCGGCCCGCGACTTGTGACCGCGATCACTCGTTTAGCCGAATGTGCGCGTAGGAAATTCACGAAAGTGCACACGCCGGAACGTCGTGAACTCTTCCTTCGATGAATAGCACCTGTGGATAACGTGGGGACAATTGACAAGCAAAACCATGTGAACGGGCTGTGATCGGGCCTTTCAGTCCCGGTGGAGCAGCGACAGCCGCAACGACGGGGCGTGGTCGAATGCCGCCAGAACGCCGGTCGTCACGCTCTCCGCAAATCCGGCAACCGATGTCTGGCTTCCCACGAGTCTCATGAGCAGCGGCTTTGGCGTCTCCACGACGGTGATCTCCGCGTCGGGGTACCGCTCGGCGACGACCGAACGCATCACGCCGATCCCGTCGACGACCCCGAGTTCCGCGGCGCGGTGACCGATCCACACGTCGCCGTTGAAGAGTTCCGCGTCGGACGCGGTCAGCTTCTTCCCGCGGCGCTGCCGGACCCACGCGATGAACGCCTCGTGCAGCTGTGCCTGCAACTCCTTCAGCCATTCGACGTCCTCGGGCTGCTCGGGCGAGAAGGTGTCGAGTCGCGCCTTGTTCTCACCGGTCGTGTACAGCCTGCGCTGCACACCGAAGCGGTCGAGCACCGCCGAGAAACCGAAGCCCGACGACACGACCCCGATCGACCCGACGATGGAGGTGTGGGCGGCGAAGATCTCGTCGGCCGCGCAGGCGATCCAGTAGCCGCCGGAGGCCGCGACGTCCTCACAGAACGCGAGGACCGGCACGCCCTTCTCCGCCGACAGCTGACGGATGCGTTCGGCGATGTACTCCGACTGTGCCGGCGAGCCACCGGGCGAGTTGATGACGACCACGACGGCCCGCAATCGCTCCGTGGCGAATGCCTTCTTCAGAACCGGCTCGACGGACTCGGTGTTGACGCCGTGCTTGCCCATCCCCGCGATCCCGATCGGGCCGTCGAGACGGACGACGGCGACCTGCTCGGTCCGCGCCTTCGAGAATTTCTTCCCCACCGCCCCCAGCGGTCCTGCAGTCATCTGTCCGAGTGTAACGACGGCGACCCGCCTGCTGTTTTCCCACGCGCCGCGACAGTCCGCGACGTGGGACGCACCGTAGAATCTGCCGGGTGCAGGTGCGGTGGCTCAGCGCATTCCTCGACTTCCCCGCGGAGGTGTTCGGCAGCGAGGTGACGTTCTGGCGCGCGATCTCGGGCAGCACGGTCTCCCCGCCGCGGGGTGAGCACCGCGAGTTCGCCTCGCTGGAGCCCTTCTACGGCGACCCGCATCTGCGAGTCCAGCGGATCGACGACGGACCGGGTGGAGTCCACCTCGACATCCACACCGACGACCCGCACGCCGCCACCGCCGAGGCACAGGCACTCGGTGCGACCCTCGTCGTCGACGCCGGGACTCACCTCACCCTCCGGTCACCCGCCGGTTTCGTGTTCTGCCTCGTGCCGTGGGAGGGCGAATCGAAGCGGTCGCGGCCCATCCGTTGGCCCGGCGACACCATCAGCATCATCGACCAGCTGTGCATCGACATCCCCGCCGGCATGTTCGACGTCGAGGTCGACTTCTGGACCGGGTTCACCGGCTGGCCGACGAAGCCCCGGGGTCGGCCCGAGCTGGTCGCGCTCCGCCGCGACCCCGCGGTGACCCTAGGAATCCTGTTGCAGCGCAAGCAGGATGAGTCAGACAACGATGTGGCGACAGCGCACCTCGACATCGCCACGAATTCCGTCCCCGACGAGGTCGCACGGCACGAGGACTGGGGCGCCCGCGCGATCGAGCACTTCCCGCACTGGACGACGATGGCGGATCCGGTCGGTCGCCGCTACTGCATCACCTCGCGGAACCCGCGCACCGGCGATTGAGTCGCGGGCTCCTTCGATCCGGTGCGCAGACGTAGTGTGTCGTTGCGCTCGGCGCCACGATGTGCGACATCTGCCGGGCCCCGTCGCGACGAGCTTCAGGTATCGACCAGAAATTCACGGAGCCGATCGACCTCGGCGTCGACCTCGCGCCGTTCGGCGGCGGTCACCGGACGCAGGTACTCGACCGCCGGAACGTCCTCGGCATCGAGAGACCATGTCCCCGCGAGGAATCCGTCGAGGAACACGAATCCGGGCGACCGGCCATTGGGAGTCACGGTGCGCCGGTACATCTCCGGGTCGGCGACCCGGATTCGGTCGGCCTGGGCGCCGATCACGTGGTCGAAGGGGGCGATCAGCCGGGCCGGCGCCGGCGCATCCGGGTCGGCGAGGGCGAGACCGTCGAGGTCGTAGAGGACCTCGCCGTTCGGACCGTCGAGCCGGACGAGCTCCCAGTCGGCCTCCAGCTTCTCGACGAGGGGTCGCAACCGGGTGAGCCCGGACCACGTCTGGATGGCTTTCACGGTGGCCGGGCCGAACCCGCGCAGATACATCCGGACGAGATCGGCACGGGCTTCGTCGTCGACGACGGCCGGCACGCCCGGGCCGGCCCACTCGTCGAACAGGCGGTACGTCGGAGCGCCCCGCCCGCGCCACAAACCACGCGGGGGGACCTGGACCAGTGGCAGCCCGCACCGTGCGATGGCGGTCAGGGTCGACGCATCTTCCGCCGGATGGCGGGCAACCAGTTCGCTCCCGAGGTCGGCGACGGCGAGTTCGCGACCCGCCAGAATCTCGGCGGCGGACCGCACGACCTGCGTCGGGTCGGCGTCCACCAGTCGCTGGGCGTGGATGTCGGTGAGTCCACGCCGCAGCGTGGGCTCGGCGAGTGGACGAATCCAGCGTGCGTCCTCGGCGTCGATCAGGAAGATCGTCGCGCGCAGGAGCGTCATGCGCACGACCTCGCGGTCGGTGAGCAGATCGTCCAGCTCGAGGGGATCGAAATCCGCGATCCGCGACCACAATCCGAAGAATGCCGCCCGCGGGTCCTGGGACTGCAGTCCGACGCAGCGGTCCAGGACCTCGATGGCGTCCTCGGCGACGCGGGTGAGCAGGTGCTGACGCTGCAGCAGGGTGCGATTCCACTGCCGCAGCGAGATCCGTTCGGTCACCGCGTGTCTCGTCGGGTCTGCGACCGATGGGTACGACCGCGCACCGCGACGTCAGGCGGGGTAGGCGACACCGGTCGCGGCATGGCAGCGGTATCCATGCGGGTTCTTCGCCAGATACTGCTGGTGGTGGTCCTCGGCGTAGTAGAACCGTCCGTTGCCCGCCTGCGCCAGCGGTTTGATCTCGGTGGCGATCGCACCCTGGCCCGCAGCGTCGAGTGCGGTCTGGAAGGTTGCGGCAGTGCTGCGGACGACGTCAAGGTCCGCGTCGGTCAGGGCGTACACGGCTGACCGGTACTGGGTTCCGATGTCGTTGCCCTGACGCATCTCCTGCGTCGGGTCATGCGACTCCCAGAAGACCTTCAGCAGGCCTTCTAGATCGACGACGGCCGGATCGAAGACCACCAGCGCCGACTCGGTGTGACCGGTCCGCGCGGTGCAGGTCTCCTCATAGGTCGGGTTGGGCGTGTACCCGCCCGCGTATCCGACGGCAGTCGTGTACACACCGGGGACCTGCCAGAAGATCTCCTCGATGCCCCAGAAGCAGCCACCGGCCAGGACGATCGCGTCGAGTCCGTCGTCGAAGCGTCCGATGCCGTGTACGTGGGAGCCGTCGGACTCGGCCCGACCGCGCATGGGCGTTCCGAGAACGAGGTGCTCGCCCGGGACCGTGATCTCGGACGAGCGGCCGGGCAGTGCTGCGTCGGCGGCGACGAGATCCCGTTTGCGTGAACCGGCGGCGAAGAGCTGGTCGAGCCATGACATGCGTCGAGTCTACGCGCGGTGGGATACGGCCCGGCGACGACGAGTTGAGCTGACCGTTCGAGTCTGTTTATGATGGCGGTCACATCCGTGGCACTGTGATACCGATCACTCGAACGCCATCGCGGCCCGTCCGCCGGCAGGGATGTGCAGCCGTTCCAGGGACGAGAGGCGACGATGGCGACGCACGCGACCGGAGATCTCCGACGCGCCCCCGGGCTCGGTCGGACCGCCCCACGCGCCAACTACGACGTCGCGAGGAGTTGCCGCACAAGCGCCCTGACCATTCTCGCGCTCATCGCGGTCTTCATCCTGCTCGTCCTCATCTGAACCCAGCCGCCTCGATGCGGCCTGGTCAACTCTCAGCCGACGCACTCTCGCATCGTTGACATCTCAACCGCACTTGATGTTTCTTGGCGCGGGATTGTTGCAATCACCCATGCTCTGGGGAAGGCTGGAAGCATTCGCGTGGCGCCCGGCCGAGTCGTCGGAGCCATGCGTGGACAGGGAAACGAGTAGCACCTCAGAGAGGAACATCGTGGCTGAATACACCTTGCCGGATCTCGATTACGACTACGCGGCACTGGAACCGCACATCTCCGGCAGGATCATGGAGCTCCATCACAGCAAGCACCACGCCACCTACGTCAAGGGCGCCAACGACACCCTGGAGAAGCTGGCCGCGGCCCGCGACGACGACAGCATCGCCGGCAAGGTCTACGGACTCTCCGCCACCCTGTCGTTCCACCTGGGCGGTCACACCAACCACTCCATCTTCTGGAAGAACCTGTCGCCCAACGGCGGTGGCGAGCCCGACGGCGACCTCGCGGCCGCCCTCACCGAACAGTTCGGTGGCTTCGACAAGTTCAAGGCCCACTTCACCGCCGCCGCCACCACCCTGCAGGGTTCGGGCTGGGCGATCCTGGGTTACGACACCATCGGCGGCAAGCTCGTCATCCTGCAGCTGACCGACCAGAGCGGCAACATCCCCGCCGCGATCATCCCGGTCGTCATGCTGGACATGTGGGAGCACGCCTTCTACCTCGACTACCAGAACGTCAAGCCCGACTACGTCAAGGCGTGGTGGAACGTCGTGAACTGGGCCGACGCCAACGAGCGTCTCGCCCGCGCGAAGAGCCAGGGCAGCGGCCTGGTCGTCCCGGCCTGATCCCGGTTCGCCGAACCTCAACAGCGCCGGTCACCTTCGGGTGGCCGGCGCTGTTTGTTGTTCGGGGCCACGTTCTCTGCTGCAAGCAAACCCCTGCTCCCTGAGTAGCGACTTGAGCTTTCCTCCGCTCCCTGAGTAGCGACTTGCGAGCTTTCCCTCCGCTCCCTGAGTAGCGACTTGCGAGCTTTCCCCCTGCTCCCTGAGGTGCGAGGAGCGTTAGCGACGAGCCACGAAGGGTTTGGCGACGCATCTCACCAGGACCCTTCGTGACGGCCTCCGCAAGCTCCGGCCTCCTCAGGGAGCAGTGGGTGGGCCCGCTCCGAGACAACGAGTTCCGTAGCGGTCCACGACGGCCGTCGGGCCGCAGATACTGAGGAGCGAGCTTACAAGTGTCACCCTCAGAGAGCCAGCGTGACCGTGATTGCGACCGCGCAGGCCAGGCCGATCACGATGAGCGCCACCACATCTGCGCGCCCGGGGCCGGCCTGATGGGCGGTCAGGCGGCCGGTGCCGCCGCGGGCGGTGATCGCCTCGGACATCTCGGCGCTGCGTCGGAGCGCCGACGACATCGCCGCGGTGATCAGATCCATGATCCCCATCTCCGCCGACGGATGGTCGCTGCGGCCCCTGGCCGTCGGCCGGAGGCGATGCGCCGCACGCAGCATGCGCAACTCCTCGATGAGCAGCGGAAGACCCCTGAGGCACAACGCGATCGCGACCGCCCACTCGTCGACGGGCAGCCGGAGCCACCGCAGCGGACGCATCAGCCGCGCCAGCGCCGGCGCCACGTCGGCCATGGGAGTGGTCCAGATGACGAGGATCGAACTGGCGACGAGGACGAGTGCCAGGGTGATCGCGCGCAGGAAGACCAGGGCGCCGGGGATGCCGGCGAACGACACGTTGAACGCGACGCCGATGCCGATCAGACCCCAGAACCACCACGGCGGACGAGGTATGGCGCCCAACGGGATTCCCGCGACGAGGGCGGTGATCACCACCACCGCGGCGACCATGCCCAGCGCCGGCCACGACGGCAGCACCCAGGTCATGATCCCGAGGATCAGCACGATCACGAGTTTGGTCCCCGCCCACAGCCGGTGCACGAACGAGTCGCCGGGCACCTGCCGCAGCGGGACGGTGCGCATCGTCATCGGGTTCCTCCGTCCCAGCCGGGAGCCTGGTCGATCATCTGCTGCGAATCGGGCAGGAGACGCCCGTCGACCAGTCGGACCCGCCGGGTGCACACCGACTCCAACGACTCGAAGTCGTGCGAGATGATCACGATGGTCATCCCGTCGGCGCGGAGCCGGGCCAGCAGTGCGACGATCTCCTCGCGTGCCGGCGGATCGAGACCGGCCAGCGGCTCGTCCAAGACCAGCAGGTCGGGATGGCGCGCGATGAGACCGGCCAGCACGACGCGTCGCATCTGTCCGCCCGACAGCGCGTCGACCTTGGTGACCGCCATCCGGCGCGGCAACCCGACGAGTTCGAGGACCCGGGCGACCTCGGCGGTGCCCACCTTCTCACCACCGGCCGCCATGATCTCGTCGGCGACGGTGACCTTCTGCAGTTGCAGACGCGCGTGCTGGAATCCGAGTCCGACCGCGCCGACCCGCTCCGTCATCGGCGTTCCGGCGTCGAAACCCGCTCCGGGAGTGATCTTCTCGTGGATGTCCAGCAGACGGCAGGTACCGGTCCCGGGCGGGAGCAGGCCGGCCATGATCCACGCGAGAGTCGTCTTGCCCGATCCGTTGCCGCCGACGACGAGGAGTCCCTCGCCGCGGTAGACCGTCAGCGAGATGTCCTGCAGGGCAACTACCTCCCACGGTGAGCCCGGCAGGTGCGCATAACCCACCTGGTCGAGCACGAGGAGTGGCCCGCCGATCCGCGAGGTCGGTGCGGGCGGGGGCGACGGGCGCGGGTTCGGCGCGCCCAGGTCAGCGTCGGGACCCGGCATCCAGTCGGGCGCGTGCGGCACGAGGCGTCCCCCGGCCAGGTGGATCACCCGATCGGCCGCCGCCGCCTCGCTGCCGCGGTGCGTCACCAGGACGACGGCGATCCCGCGGCGTGCCGGGAGGCCCGCGAGCAGCGCCAGCAATTGTCCCCGGCCTTCCGGGTCGACCATCGACGTCACCTCGTCGGCGATGAGAAGCTGCGGATCCCGGGCGAGCGCCGCCGCGATCGCCAGCCGCTGCTGCTGACCGCCGGACAGGTCCGTGGTCTCCCGGTCACCGAGTCCGGCGAGACCGACCTCGTCGAGCAGTGCCTCGACGTCGACGTCGACGCCCGGCGGCAGACCCCAGACGACGTCGTCGGCGACGCGGGAACCCAGCATCTGTATCTCGGGACGTTGCAGGACGAGCGCGGTCCCGCCGTGCGCGCCCAGACCGGGCAGGCCCGGCCGGTGGACCACGCCGGTGGACGGGTCACGCCCGGCCAGGATCTTCGCCAGCGTCGACTTCCCGGAACCGTTGGCGCCGACGACGGCGACGAACTCACCGGGATCGATCCGCAGGTCGATGTCGTGCAGCACCGGGCGGGCTTCGGGCGCGTACGCGAACCCGACGCGTTCGAAGACCAGCGGAAGCGGCGCGATGCCCGGATCGTGGGCCGCGGCGACCACCGCGGCCGGGGCGAACCCCGACGGGACGGCGTCGAGCGTGTCCTCGCTCGGCACGTCCCGCAGCCTGCTGATCACGGAACCGAGGATCCACCACGCGACGAGCAGCGAGATCGCGGTGCCGAGGGTTCCCGACACCCAGACCCACACCCACCAGTCGTCGGCGATGCTCCGGCTCATGGCGTCGAGCCCATCGGCGACGCCGCCGGTCGGGCCCCATCCGTGCAGCCACTTCGCGACGCCGTGGATGGAGTTGGTCATCGCCTCGATCGTCAGCTCACGCAGCGGCACCAGGATCAGGAGGATCAGCACGGAGATCCCACCGAGCACCGGCGAGGCGACCAGCGTGGCGACCCCGAGCACACCGATCCCCCGGCCCCGGCGCTTGATGTCGCCGACCAGGCCGCCGACCAGCGCGGACCCGAGGACGGTTGCCATCGCGCCGGTGCCCGCCATCGCGAACGCCACCGCGGTGGTGGCGACCGTGGCGGTGACCAGGGCCCGCGGCCGCGTACGCGCCGCGATGAGTGCGAGCGGCACCGGGGCGAGCAGTCCGGCGGCCTGGGCCAGTGGGATGACCGACGCGATGACCACCGCCGCGACGGTCAGTCCGCCGAAGATCGCGACGGACGCGAACTCCATGGGTCGCAGCGGGGGCGAGTTCTTCACCGGTCCAGTGTGCCTGGTGTCGTCGCCCCCACCGGCGGGGACAGTGCTCCGCGACCGCCGCTGTCGTTCGTTCGCATGTTAAAGATCCATCACAACACGGTGATTCGAGTTGTCGACGCCTCGCCACCGGTGGATGGTCTTCTCACCAGGGTCGGCCGTCGGTCCCCAGTCCGTGGATCACCCCGAGGTCGTGCCCGGGTCGGAGGAGGACATGATGCAATCGATTCCGATCGGCCTCACACCGTTCCAGCACGAGGGCACACTGAACGGCATTCTCATCTCGGGCCGCTGGCCGGAGTCGACGCTCGAGTGGACGCAGACGCTGGTGGCCTCGGTTCGGATCGCCTGCCGGCCGGGTTTCCTGCCCACGACGACGATCTTCGGCGTGGTCGAGCAGCGTCCGGAGCAGGGTGAGGCGGACACCGTCGGGATGATGGTCGCGATCGGCAATGTCGTCGACGACAGCTTCGTCGAGGCGGGCCGCTTCCTGAACAATCCGCCGGCCCTGGTCATGCTGCATCCCCCGTCGCAGACGCGCCCGTCTCTGCCCGAGTGTTCGCAGGTCGCCTCCGGCTGCGTGCTGCTACCCGGACTGCCCGAACTCGGGCTCGAACACCGGGCGGGATGGGCTGAGGCGGAGGCCGACGGCACGGTGGTCAACCTCCGCAATCAGGTGGGTATCGACCCCAACGCCGACCCCGACACCGCCGTGCTGGCCATGCTTCTCGCAGCGTAGAGCGGGGCGGACGCCCGAAGGCCATACGACGGGTCACCGACCCCGTGGATACGGGTCCCCGAACATCTGATTTTGATGGCCCTACCTGCGGAAATACGGGTCTTCGACGAGTTGCGTCCGCGAGTTAGCGCTGACTAACCTGGCGTCCGTGATTGCCGCCCTGCTCCTCAGCTTCGGCGTGATCTTCGTCGCCGAACTCGGTGACAAGTCACAGCTGATGGCGATGACCTACGCCCTGCGCTATCGCTGGTGGGTCGTCCTCCTCGCAATCACCGTGGCCACCACCGCGGTGCACGCGGTCTCGGTGTTCTTCGGCCACTTCCTCGGTCTGTCGATACCCACCACGCTCCTGACGATCCTCGCCGGCCTGGCGATGCTCGTCTTCGGCCTCTGGACGCTGCGCGGAGACCGGCTCGACGACGAGGAGTCCAGTCGGGCGACCCGCGTAGGCGCCTCGGTGTTCTTCGCCGTCATGTCGGCGTTCTTCCTCGCCGAACTGGGCGACAAGACCATGCTCGCGACCATCACGTTGGCCACCGACAACGACTGGCTCGGGGTCTGGATCGGGTCCACGCTCGGCATGGTCGCCGCCGACGCGCTCGCCATCGGCGTGGGTGTGCTCCTCGGCCGCCACCTCCCCGAGCGCGTCATCGCGATCGGCGCGGCAGTTCTCTTCTTCGCCTTCGCGGCCTGGCTCATCACCGACTGTCTGATCGGTGCGTCGGTACCTGTGATCGCCGGCACGCTGAGTGCGGTCGTGATCATCACCGGGATCGGCATCGTGCTGATCCGCCGGGAGAACCGCCTCCGTTCCGACGAGAGCGTCCGAGCGCTCGTTCGGTAATTCAGGGGGTCTTTCGCGGTTGGTGCGAGTCGTCTGACTATCGTGAAACTGCAGCACGAGCCGGAGCGGCGTCGCCGACGACGGCGGCGCGGCCGGCAGGAGAACGGGTCGGGTACCGCGAAAGGATCACCTCACACATGGACGTTTCAGGCGCTTCCGTACTGGTCACCGGCGGGGCCTCCGGCCTCGGTGCGGCCACCACACGGCGTTTCGCCGCAGCCGGCGCCCAGGTCTTCGGCCTCGACCTGCAGGCCTCGATCGACAAGGCCGCGCCCACCGAAGGAGTCACGCTGGTCGCGGCCGACGTCACCGACGAGACCCAGGTCCAGGCCGTCATCGACACCATCGCCGAGTCCGGGGCACCGCTGCGTGTCGCAGTCAACTGCGCCGGCGTCGGCTGGGCCGCACGGATACTCGGCAAGAAGGGCCCGCACGAGCTCGATCTCTTCCGCAAGGTCATCGACATCAACCTGGTCGGCACCTTCAACGTCATGCGACTGGCCGCCAACCGCATGCAGGAAGAGTCCACCATCGACGGTGACGGTCAGCGCGGTGTCATCATCAACACCGCATCGGTGGCCGCGTTCGAAGGCCAGATCGGTCAGATCGCCTACGCGGCGTCGAAGGGTGGTGTGCACGCGATGACCATCTCGGCAGCCCGCGACCTCGCACGCATCGGCGTGCGCGTGTGCACCATCGCCCCCGGCACCATCAGCACGCCGATGCTGGCTGGTGTCACCCCCGAGTTCCAGAAGACCCTCGCCGAGGGCATCCCGTTTCCGCAACGTCTCGGCGAGCCCGACGAGTACGCGCAATTGGCGGAGTTCATCGTCGCGCACAACTACCTCAACGGAGAGACCATCCGCATGGACGGCGCGATCCGGATGGCGCCGCGCTAGTCCGACTGACTCGTTGGATTCACCTGAGGCGACTTCGCCCGTTCGAGGGCCGGCCGGCGCGTCACCGGTCGGCCGGCTCCTCGACCATCTGCACGGCGTCGAGCGCCCGGGCCAGTCTGATCAACGGCGCGGCATCCGCTTCGAGACCCTCGCCATCCGCCGGCGCCAGGTCTCGGACGGCACCGCCGTCACCCTCTCGCGGATCGTGTCCGGCCACGGCGGCCCGCAACAGCCTCGCCTGCACCTCGGGTTCGGCATACCCGAACACCGCCGGGACCCGAGGACTCAACTGCGTCAACGCGTCTCGGGTCTCGACGACGCGCCGATGCAATCGGGTGGTCGGTGTCAGCCGGCCGGCATCCGGTAGCACCACTTCGGGGACCGCGTCGGTCACCAGTCGCCACAGGGGCACGAGTTCGGCGTCGAGGCGTCGACGACGCCGGTTGGCCGCGACCGACTGAGCCCGCGCGTAGACCATCGGATAGCTGATCCCCACCAGGAACGTGACGACGCCGACGATGGCGACGGCCCGATTCGTCGTCAGAAGCCACGGCGACCGGACGACGTTCGTCGCGGACACGATCACGAACACGATCTGACAGACCGCGCCGACCGCGAGACACGTCAGACCCGTCATCAGAAGGCCAAGGGACACACGGAGATAGCCGTCCGCCGTCGCATAGAACTTGCGGACGCTGTTGACGCAGGCGACGAAGCCGTAGGCGAGGTAACCGCTGGCGATCAGCATGAACAGCGCGAAACCCCAGTTCTGGACGGTCCATTCGTCGATGGTCGCGGTCCGGATCTCGACCGGGATGACCAGCATGGTCACCTGCAGCCCGACGAGTGCCACGACGAGGGGCAACGCCTCCCATCCGGCCCGGCGTTCGCGCGTGACCTTCCCGGGGAAGAAGAACACCACCACGAGCGCCGCGACCCCGATCGCGAGGAGCGCGTAGAACGCCACCCTCGACAGGCCGGTGAAACCGACCTCGTTGAGCACGTCGGCGACCGAGTCGTCGACGACGACGAATGCGAGGGTCAGCGCCGCCACGGCGATCATCATCGCCAGCGGCTGCAACCCCCATCCCGCACGGCGGATCTGATCGAGGCGCCAGCAGAACGCGAAGGCGAAGACGACCGCGGCGACGGCGTTGACCGCGCCGATCCCGACGTCCACCCCGGAGGCCAGCAGATTGACCGTCGGGCCCCCGCCCGCGACAGTGATCACGCCCAACAGGGACTCACATTCTTCCCGGTGCCGCAACCGACCGGCGTGTCACAGCCATCCGCGATGACCCCCCAACAGTTTCTGGAGTCCACGCAGTTCGCCGTGCGATGCGGTGCTCCCGACGCCGGTGCCGGCGTCCTCGGCCCAGCCGAGAATCAACGAGGCGAGCATCTCGGCTTCCCACTCGGCGTCGTCGGAGTAGCACGTGCGCCGGAGCGCGGCTGCCGATTCGTCCTGCGTCAGGGCGGCGATCCCCGCCGCCGAGGCCTCACCGAGGATCTGGTGGCCGGCGATCAGATGGCCGAACTCGTGGACGACGATCTGATTGCGGTGCAAGCGTGAGGTGTGGGCCTGGTGGAAGAAGTAGTCCGCGTCGGTCGCGGCCAACCAGATGCCGTTGGGAACCCCCGCGGGCAAGGCATGCTCGATCAAGCGGATGGGCCGACCGCGACGGTCACCGTACCGTTCGCAGAGTTGAGCCACGTCGAGGGGCAGATCGAGATCGAGCCCCTTCAGCTCGGCGCGGCACAACGCGCGCAATGCGCGCTCGGATCGACGCATGAGCTCATCGAATCACGAGCGCGCACCACGCCGGAATCCACCCGCAGCGATCGACTTCGCTGGCCTGTCCGGGCCGACACCCCTCGGTCCGGAACGAATGGCTCCGCGAACGCCTCACCGGCGGTCAGTCGTCGCTGTGGTCTCCGACGACGCGAAGCCGCGAATCGGCCGACGGCTTGGTGTCGCTCAGACCGGCCGCGATCACGTCCGGCGGATCCTTGGGCAGACCCTGCTGCTCGCGCAGCACCTTGATCAGCTCGTTCACCACCGTGACCGAATCACTCGACAACCCGGCCAAGCGGAAGGCCGCCAGCTGGACGTTCGTGTCGGCCTGCAACCGCATCAGATCGATCTCGTCGCGGGTACGCTGCGCGGCCCGATCCTCGAGAAAATAGTGCACGTCGACCCCGAAAGCGGCCGCGATGCCCTCCACCGTGCGGAACGAGGGAGACTTGGCCTTCCCCGATCGCAGTTGGCTCAGATACGACTCGCCGAGCCGGAACCCCCGCTCGGTCGATCGCGCCGCGATCGCCTTCGCGCTGTACGCCCTACCGTTCGGACCAGGAACCGTCCGGAACAGTTCCTCGAGCCGCCGGGCGAACAGCCCGGGGTCGAGAGCATCCGCGTCCGTCGTCCTCGAACGATCGGAGTCGGTGCGTCCGGTGTCGCCCATAGGCTTCTCCGCCCCTCCTGAAGTCATGACAATCTTCTCCGAAACGCAAAAATTTGAATTTGCAAGCATTAAAGCCCGCTGTACACGGCCGTTGCAACGATCGGTACGATCAGAAAGTACCGGACCGCCGCGCTCTGCGCGTATCACCTGTGAAGATGGTGTAACGATCGTTAGTGTGGCGTTCTTCACATTCATGGGGGTCATGGGTTGCCGACGCGGATCCACCAGATGAACATTCGGGTTCGGCCCGCGGTGCGCGTCGATTTGCCGCATGGTGTCAGCGACGATGTTTCACCCCTTCGACTGTACGCCTGACGAACGATGAGCCACCGTCTCCCGACCCACCGCGGCGCCCGTGCCAAGCCGCGTGGTCTCGCCGTCGTTCTGATCGCTCTCGCCGCGATTCTCTTCATCGTCGTCGCGCCCGGGGTTGCGTCGACAGCCCCACCCGGCCCCGATGCGCCAGGCGCCGACTGGGCGGGTGACGCCGACAGCGATCCCGATGACACGGACGAGGTCGACGACACCGACACCGACACACCCGCGGGCTCGCCGACCGACGACTCGGACACCAGCGACCCCGAGACGACCGAACCCGAATCCACGGACCCCGAGAGCACCGATCCCGAGACCACGGACGAGTCCTCCGCACCGTCTCATCCCACGGGCTGCGGTTGTGGATCGTCGCCCATGCCGGGGACGTCGGACACGACGAGCGAGACCACGAGCACGACCAGCACCACGACGACGACCACCACCACCACCACGACGAGCACCGATGATCCGGACCCGACGACCACCATGCGCGAGACCACATCCGGGAGCGATGGCGACGATGACGACCCGTCCCGCGGCACCCGCCGGGAGGAGGACGCTCCCTCGGCGTCCGATGGCGATGTGAGCGGGTCCGACCCGGCCGGGGTCCCCCCGAACACCGGTCCGGCCGTCGCCGACGTACCGACGGTCGCCCCGCCTGGTGGAGGTGGTTCGACCGGGCCAACTCCGGACTCCGGCCCCGCGAGCGAGCCGGACACCGACCGTCGTTCTCCCCAGCCCGACACCGACGTCGAATCCGACGGCACCGACACCTCGCAGACGGTTGCGGGTGCAGCGGGACCGCCGGTCGATCCGCCGCAGACATCCCCCGGTGTACCGGAGGACTCGACGTTGACGTCGGTGCGGAAGTTCGTCCTCGGCGTGGCGCCGGGAGCACTGTTGCTGCTCGGCGCCGTCGCCCTGCTCGGCAGCGGGTCGTTCCTCGACTCGTTGCGCTCGATGCGTCCCTGACACGCGGCGACGAGACGTTCGACCCAGCGGTTCGGCTGAGTCGTCAGCTCGCCCGGAACCGGTCGAGCAGATCCCGCTCGTGCGGCACCTGCGCGGCCGCGCCGTCGGTCATCCACTCGCGCAACACTTTTGTGGCACGGACATCGTCTTCGTTGTATTCGAGAAGTCGCCGGCGCTGCCCGTCGTCGGGGCGCCCGCCCCCGAGCGCGACAGCCGCCCGGTACCACTCCATCGACGCCTCGCCGCTCGCGTCGTCGTCGCGCCACGAGAACCCCGCGACCGGCGCCACTCGTTTCAGTCCCTTGCCCCGGGGGCAGATGAAGTTCTCGCCGACCGCCTCGTAGATGTCCACCCATTCCGAGGATGCGATGAAGGCCTGGACCTCGGCGCGCGCCGGGATGCCCGGCTCGCCGGCAAATCTGTCGGCCGACCCCAGCAGCCATCGGTTCTCCGCCTGCTGGGAGTAGCAGTAGGCCGCGAACGTCTTCCCGGCCTCGCGGGCGGCGGCGCGTTCGGCCATGAGCCATCCCCAGAACTCGGCGAACGACCGCGCTTCGTCGCGCGTGGGCAGCGGGTCCCAGGTGACGAACGGGCGGTACTCGACGGGCGCGGACGAGTCGGTGGTGTCGGTGCGCAGTGTCCCCCACAGATACGCCCCGTGCTCGCCGTAGCTCTCCATGTCGACGTCGATCTCGATGTCGGCGCGGTGGACCCGCGGCGAGTCGACGCGCCGGACGAGCTCGGTGCCGGTGAGCCAGGCGATCGCGTTGATGATCGCGTCGCCGAACCGGACGCCGCCCGGCCAGCCCTCCGGTGGGGCCCCGCGCTGTGCGGCCAGTTCGTCGATCGTCGTGATCCCGGCATCGATCAGGACCGAACCCTGGTTGCCGCTCGCCACGAGACTGACGTCGCGCTTCTCCTCGAGCTCCGGTCCGCAGCGCACCCACCACGGGCACGAACGGCATTCGCTGATCCGGCGGGGCTCGGTGGGGACCTGCCCACCCGCGACCGCGAGCCGATGCTCGAGGATCGCCGAGTAGTCCTCGAGCATCGCCCCGGTGTCCAGGACGACGATGCAGTCCGCGTCCACGCCGATCACGCCGCCGCGCAACTCCGTCGTGTCGGTCGACGACGCCCTGCCGATCTCCACGAGCATGGCGGTGAGATGAGCCAGCCGGAGGTTGTCCCGTCGGTTCGGCCGGCCGGTCCGATACGGGTCGGGGCTCGGTGCCCACATCCAGAACGGACTGGTCACCAGGCTGGGCGCGCGCCCGTCCGGTTCCGGCGTCGATTTCGCCGGCTGGCTGACCCGGTGGTTGACGACGATGACCGGGGTGTAGCCGTCCCCCACCCGCACCAGCAGTTCGGAATGGCCACGGCGCCCGTGCTCCCGGTCGGTCGGCAGGGTCGCGTTCCAGATCCACGACGCCCCGGCGTCGCAGGCACGCAGCGTGGCCGCGACGCGCTCAGCGGTGCTCGCATCGGCGTCGACGACCACGAACGCGCCCGGCTGATCGCTGTGTACCCCGCGGAGCAGCTCGCGGATCGCCGCTCGGTGATCGGCCGCGGCCTCCTTGCGGCGCTGCACTCCGGGTGGATCGGGTTCGTCGGCGGGACGTCTGTCGTGCGCGAAGTCGAGGGCGACCCGGTGCTCGCAACCGGCGAGGTCGCGCGGCGACAACACGACAGGGACCACGCCATCCCTTTCCGGGCTCGAACGGACGGACACGTGGTCGGATACAACCACATGTCATGCTTGTACTTGTTATCACGCGCGCCTGACGTCGGGAGCGAAGCGAGCGGGGCCATGAAGTGCGGCGCCGGACGCGATCGAGCGAGCCGGTCGACACCGGCGCCGGGAGCGGAACGAGAGCAGGCCGGGGGTCGACTGCGGTCTTCTCGGCAGCAGCGAAAGGGCATTCGATGGGATTGTTCTCCTCCGACGGTACGACTCGTGCTCAGCGCAAGGCAGAGGCCAAGGCTCTCAAGGCGAAAGCCAAGCTGGAGGCCAAGTTCGACGCCAAGTCGCGGCGCAAGGAACACAAGGCCCGGCGTAAGAACGAGCACAAGTACTTCCAGAAGGAGATGAAGGCCGAGCGCAAGACCGCCAAGCAGCTCGCCAAGTCCCAGACGAAGGTGAGCAAGGCCGAGGCGAAGAAGTTCGCCGTCGAGGCGCAGGCCGCCGCCGACGCAAAGGCTCTCAGCCCGGCCAGTGTGAAGCGCTACCTCACCGTCGCCCGGCTCGTGGCACCGATCGCCGCACCCGTCGTCTACCGGGCCGCGGTCGCCGGACGCGAACAGCTTTCCACACTGCAGGCGAGCCGCGCGGGGGTCTCACCGGAGGTGTTGCGCCAGTTCAGCGGTCACGGAGCGACCCTGTCCGCGCGCATCGCGACCACCCGGACGGCACTGGAGAAGGTCGTCGCGCAGGACACCAGCTCCGACTCCACGGATTTCGTCGCGGCGATGACCATGCGCCTCGACAATCTGGACGTCGCGGTGCAGACCGCCGAGCCGATGTCGGCCGGTCAGCGCCGCACCGCCCACAAGTCCATCGCCGACGAACTCGAAGCCGTCGACGCCGACATCCTCGCGCGGCTCGGGGTCCGTTCCTGACCCACGGTCCGAGCCGGGTCCTCGCCGCGCCGGTGGACGGCGGCCCGTCGGGTGAGATCGGCGAGCGATCAGCGGCACGTGTGGAACAGGCTGCGGGATCCGGTCGCCGGTGCCCGGTTCCGGGGCACACCATTAGGATGGGTGCGAACGTGTCGCGCGGCGCAGCAGTTGCCGGGCGCCTGCCGGATACTTGCGAGGGAGCGCCGTATGACCGAGCCGGATCCGAACGCCACGCCGTCCGCCGGTGAGTCGAACCAAGACGAGCAGGCGCTGTTCCCGATCGCCGCACCGGAAGAGTCCGCCTCCGTACCCGACGCCGTACCCGCCGCGCCGGTAGCGAAGAAGGCCTCGCCGGAGACGGCTGCCGCGGAATCCGGCGGCGACAAGCTTCCGCCGAAGAAGGCGGCGAAGAAGAGCCCCGCGAAAAAGGCACCGGCCAAGAAGAGCCCCGCGAAAAAGGCCGCCGGGGCCGCACCGGCGAAGAAGTCGGCAGCCAAGAAGGCACCGGCCAAGAAGGCGCCGCCGAAGTCGGCGCCGCCCGCCCCGGAGCCAGTGGATCCGCCGACTCCGACCCCGGAACCCGAAGCGCCTCAAGTATCGTCGGCCACGACCCCGGCGTCGCCCCCCGAGCCGCCGGTGACGCACTCCCCGAAGCCGGCCCCGACCGCGTCCTCGGCCCCCGCGCCCGCCGATCCCACCCCCGCGCCCACGCATCCGCCGGTCGATGTGGTCGCCGAATCAGACGCCGCCCGTGCGACTTTCGCACAGTTGCGCTCTGGTTCGCCCACCGAACCCCCGACCACCAATCTCACGCCCGCGTATGCCGGGCTCGCAGCAGTGGTCGCGCTGATCGTCTTCGTCGTGTTACGCCGAGTCCTGCGCTGACGGTCCCACCGCCGACGGGGCGGTGGTCGAACCGTTCGCCGGGGCGAGATCGCCGACCCGGTCGAGGACCGCGGCGACAACGTCGTCGGCGTGCGCTTCCGGCAGCCAATGGTCGGCGCCGCGCAACGCGATGAACTCGTACTTCGCGTCGACCCAGCCCGAACACAGGCGGGCCGCTTCCTCGCCGATGGCCGGGTCGGCGTCGCCCCACACGAACGTGGTCGGGACGCGGACCGGCCGGGGCGCGGATCGCTTGTCGGGGAGCGGCATCGCGCGATACCAACCCAGCGCGCCGGGGAGGGCGCCGTAGTCACCGATCTCACGGGCGATCCGCGACGCGAACGGTTGCGGAAGTCCCATCCGCTCCCCGAAGTCCGGTTGTGTTCGCATCGCCCAGCCGAGGAACTTCTCGGGCAGGACCGGAATCTGGAAGGCGGCCATGTACCAGGACCGGAAGACCTGTCCGTGGCGCATCGAGCGCAGGAAGGCCCCTGGGTGCGGAACAGACAGGGCGGTCAGCGTCTTCACCCGCGCGGGATGGTGCGCGGCGACCGCCCACCCGACGAGTGCGCCCCAGTCGTGGCCGACGACGTGGGCTCGTTCGAGGCCGGCGGCGTCGAGCAGGGCGAGCACGTCGGCGGTCAGTTCGCTCTGCACGTAGTCCCGTCGGCGTGCGGGGCGAGCACCGGGCGAGTACCCACGCTGGTCCGGTGCGAGGGTCCTGAACCCGTTGTCGTGCAGGATTTCCGCGACCAGTTCCCAGCACGAGGCCCGCTGGGGGAACCCGTGCAACAGCACGATCGGTTCACCGTCGATCGGACCTTCGTCGGTGACGTCGAAGGTGTGGGGTCCGCGGTCGAACCGGGTGATGCGCGTCGTCATCGATGACCTTTCTGTGTCCGATTCACACCATGGCGATCACGCGCGCCGGACCGCCGGTACCACCGGCGAACTTCGGTGCGCCGACGACCACGGTCGAGTGCGTGTCCAACGGCTACGTTGTCGCGCATTGCTCAGCCGTCCCAGCGCACCCGCAGGATGCGGTCTGCACCTTTGCCGTCGCTGGTTGTCAGGATCAGCGAGCCGTCGGGCGCAACGGCCACCCCGCGCAGGCGACCGTGCTCGTCCTTCAGGGCCTCGGTTCGCGACACCACGTGGCGTCCGTCATCGGAGAGCTTGAGGAACACCAGTCGCTTACCTTTAAGGGCCGTCAGCACGACGCCGCCGTTGTATGCGCCCCAACCGGTTTCGGGCAGGAACGGATCCCCGGCAAAGCGATCGTCGTGTTGCCCGAACTCCAGACCGGACCGATCGCCCCCGGGACCCGGACCGGATCGGTCATCGGAACTGATTCGTCGTAGATGATCGGTGTCCGATCGGGCTTGTACCCGTAGTTGCCCCCGGCGACGATGCGGTTCAACTCGTCGTCGCGGCTCGTGCCCTGTTCGGTGGCGTACACGCGACCTGTTCCGGGCTGGACCGCCACGCCCTGTACGTTGCGATGCCCGAGGCTGTAGATCGGACTGCGCGGGTTGGGGTTACCCGGAGCGGGCGTACCGTCGAGTTTGATGTGTAAAACTTTGCCGCCCAGCGACTTCCGATCCTGGGTAGCGGATGGTGTGCCTGTGTCGCCAGTACCGACCCATAGGCTGTCGGCGGTGGCGAAAAGGCCGCACCCGGCACGACTGCCGGAGGAGGTCACGGGGATTCCACCGAGGACCGTCCGTTCACGGGTCATCTGCGTCCAGTCCGCGCTCACCCGCCACGACACCACCTTGATGGTCTGACCAGTCTGTGGGGCCGGAATCGGTGCGCCGGCAAGAGGTTCCGGCACGACAAAGGCGCCGGGCGCCGTGTACTCCGCTTGACACGAATACACGCGTCGGTTGTCCGAGAAACGTTGGTCGATGGCTAGCCCCATGAGGCCCGCCTCGTGGACCGCGAAGATCTTCGACAGGTCTGCTCTGACGTTCACTCGTTTTCCGCCGGGGCGCACTGCAACGAACCGCCCCGCGCGCTCACCGGTAAGCACCGTGCCGTCGGGTGCAACAACCACACCCCAGGGGATGGTCATACCGCCAGTCACAGCAGTGACCTGCAACGGCGCTCGAGCATGAGCTGCCGGGCCGGCGAAGAACCACCCAACCGTGACAGCCGCGGACGCGGTCATCGCCACAAGCCCACGGGCCGGTGATCGGACGGATCTCCTGCGTCCTCGACGTGTTCGGGTCACAAGGCCTACCGTAACCACGCTCACACCGACGGGGCAGGACATCGGACGTCTCGATCGGCGAAGTCATGCTTCCCGAGGCACGCCGGAAGCAGTGACGCCACGGCCAAACGGAGCGACCGGGTGGTGGCGACGCCGTTCGCGGTGAGGAATTTGCGTCCCTGTGAGCGAGGTCGAAGGGCAATCTGCCCTTCCCACACCCTGAGGTGGACGGAAATTCGTCATACTCGACACCCTTTGTGGCAACGAGTCGTCACACTCACGAATGATGCAGAGTGAACTCCCCTACCGCCCCGGCAGGTACTTCAACGCGCGGACGGCGGTCGGCGTGATGGCGCGGTAGATGCTCGTCGGGACCACCGGCATGCGGTCGATGCCGATGAAACGCTGCTCGGCGATGGTCTGCGGCTCGGTGTACTTCAGCAGACCCTCGTCACCGTGCCGGCGTCCCATCCCGGAGATACCCATGCCGCCCATCGGGGCCGCCGTCGACGCCCATGCGGCGGCGTAACCCTCGTTGATGTTCACCGTCCCGGCGCGCAGCCGCTCGGCGACTTCCTGGGCCTCAGCGCTGCTACCGGCGAAGACGCTGGCGTTGAGGCCGTAGTCGGTGTCGTTGGCGAGCTTGATCGCCTCGTCGGTGGAGTCCACCGGGTAGATCGAAACGACCGGTCCGAAGGTCTCGTTCGCGAAACACACCATGTCGTCGGTGACGTCGGTGAGGACCGTCGGCTCGAAGAAGAAGGGCCCCAGGTCGGCGCGACGCTTGCCGCCGGCGAGCACCTTCGCGCCCTTGGCAACCGCGTCCTCGACGTGTGCTTCGGCGGTGTCGATCTGGGCGGCCGAGGCCAGCGAACCCATGTCGGCGCTGAAGTCGTAGGAGGCCGATAGCTTCATCGTGGAGACATACGCGGCGAACCGCTCGGCGAAGTCGTCGGCGATCTTCTTGTCGACGTAGATCCGTTCGATCGAGATGCACAGCTGCCCGGAGTTGGAGTACGACGCACGCGCCGCGCCGCGCACGGCGTTGGCGATGTCGGCACTCGCGGTGACGACCATCGGGTTCTTGCCGCCGAGTTCGGCCGAGAAGCCGATGAGCCGACGCCCGGCCTGTTCGGCGAGGGTGGCCCCGGTCTCCGAGGAGCCGGTGAACATTACGTAGTCGGTGCTGGCCATGATCGCCTGTCCGACAACGCTTCCCGGACCGGGCACCACGGCGTACAGCTCACGCGGCAGACCCGCCTCGTACAGCAACTCGGCCAGGGCCAGCGCGCAGTACGGCGTCTGGCTGTCGGGTTTGATCACGACGCCGTTGCCGGCGATCAGGGCGGCCACCGCATCGGACACGGCCAGCGTCAGCGGGTAGTTCCACGGGCTGATGATGCCGACCACACCCTTGGGCAGGTACCGCACGCGCACGCTGGTCGCGCCCGGCAGCATGCCCTTGACCTTGCGGTCGGCGAGCAGCTTGGGGCCGTTCGTCGCGTAGTGCCGCGCGGTGATCGAGACGTCGATGACCTCTTCTTGCGCGTAGATGCGCGCCTTGCCGGTCTCGGCCTGCGCGATGTCCATCAGCGACGCCGCGTTGCGGTGGACCAGGTCGGAGAAGCGGTCGATGATCGCGGCGCGGTCGGCCGGCGTGCGGGCCGCCCATCCCTCCTGCGCCTGGCGGGCCCGGGCGACCGCCACCTCGAGATCGTCGGCGGTGGCGACCGGGATGGTCGCCATCTCCGTCCCGCTGAACGCCTCGAGGACGGGGCGCGTGGGACGACTCGCGGCGTCGTCGATGGCGACGAGCGCACCGAGGCGAGCGAAATAGTCGGCGGTGGGCTTCGGCATGTCGGTGCTCCTCAGCGCTGTGCGGGTGTCCGGTCTTCGATGTGGATCGTGGTCTGCGGTCGGGGCTCTACTGGTTGTCTCCTGCGGCGACGAGCACGATGCCGTCGTCGTCGGAGTAGACGACGTCGCCGGGGGTGAACGTCTCGCCGCCGATGGTCAGCGGGACGTCGCGCTCACCGGCGCCGGTCTTGGTCGACTTGCGCGGGTTGGTACCCAGGGCCTTGACCCCGATTTCCATCCCGCCGATGGTCTTGGCGTCGCGGATGGCGCCGTTGACGATGATCCCCACCCAGCCGTTAGATCGACCGAGTTCGGCGATCAGGTCTCCCACCAGCGCGGTGTGCACGGAGGCGTCGCCGTCGACGATCAGCACACCACCGGGATTGGACTCGCCGAGGACCGACTTCAGCAGGGCGTTGTCCTGGAAGCACCGGACGGTCGACACGCGTCCGACGAACTCTCGGTTGCCGCCGAACTGCGTGAACTGGGTGTCGCAGCTGCGGACGTCGGCACCGATCTCGTCGACGAGGTCGGCCGTCGGGGTGAAGGTCATCTCGCTCATGCCGATCAGTTTAGGTGTGACCGCAAGTAGCTGGTTACTCGCGGGTAGGGAGCGAGCGGACCCCGTCGATGATCTCTGCGACGTCGTCCGGCCGCTCCGAGACGAGGAAGTGCCGCGCCCGCGGGAGTACCGCGATGTCGCGGGCACCGAGCACGTCGGCGTACCGTCGCTGCTTCCATTCCCAGAAGTGGCGCCACCCCGGGAGCCTGGACGACGCCACGACGACGATCACCGGGACGTCCGGCATCGGCTCGGACCGTCGCAGACTCCGCAACGTCTGGTTCATCGACCCGAACGCGGCGTTCTCGACGAGAAGGGCCAGGAGGTAGGGCGGCTGCCCGAAGACGCGCGTACTCCATCGGCGCTGCTGCTCGCCTCGACCCTCCGGTGGCGCGGGCACGACGCGGCTCCACACCTGGAAACTGGGCCAGCGACGAATTCCGACGCGGCTCGTCACCGCGCGCGCCGCACCGACCACCCGATGGGCGTTGCCCACCCGGAACGACAGGGGGACGATCCGCCACGGCACCAGGACGAACGACCCGTCGAGGATGACGACGCCCGCGGTCCGCTCGGGATATCGGCGTGCGAACGCCTCCACATACAGCGACGCCAGCGAATGCCCCACGACGACAACCGGTTCGGTGATACCCCGAGCGTCCAGCACCGCGGCCATCCGCTCCACCTCGCCCAGCAGCGAGGGATGGTGACGCCGACCGATGGGATCGGACAGCCCGTAGCCCGGGCGGTCGTACCGCACGACCCGCCACGAGGAGGCCAGCCGCGCGACCAACGGATCGAGGTCGAACCAGTTGCTCCCGAGCGCCGCCATGAGCAGCAGCGGCGGTCCCGAACCCTCGTCCAGCACGTGGAGCCGATGCTCCCCGACCGTCACGAACTCACCGGGTGAATCCTGATCCGCGTCGGGTGTCGTCTCGTGCACGCGTCCAGTGTGCCCGCGCGGATGGCGCAGCGTCACCGGACGGCCCGACGCGCTCACAGCCGACCCGTCAGCGATCGTCCTGCGCGTCCAGGCAGCTCCGCAGCCGTCTCAGGCCGTCCCGAATACGGGATTTCGTGGTGGGCAGGGGCGTGTCGGTGCGCGCCGCCACCTCGGGATAGGTGAGTCCGCCGAAGTACGACATCTCGAGGCTTCCTCGCTGCAGCTCCGTGAGATGTCCGAGGCAGGTGTGCACTGCGCTCACCTCCACCGACCGCAGCACCGCTTCGAGCGGAAGATCCTGCGTCATCTCGGGTTCAGCAGCCCGGACGCCGTACTCCGACAGCCGCTCGGTCTGCATGTCCTCGGTGCGGACCCGGTCGACGGCGCGCCGGTGCGCGATCGTCATCATCCAGGTGATCACCGATCCGCGGGTCGGGTCGTAATCGGCGGCACGCTGCCAGTACTGCAGGTAGGCCTCCTGGACGATCTCCTCGGCGTAGTGCCGATCACGCACCACCCGGACGGCGAGGCCATAGATCCGCGAACTGGTCAGGTCATAGAAACGCGTGAACGCCGCACGGTCGCCTTCGGCCACCAGGGCCAGCAGGTCCCGTAGGACCTGCGATTCTCCCCCGCCCCCATGATCCGCATTCGCGGTGGCGTCGATCTCCTTCGGCGCCACGGTTTCAGGTGCTGCCGGGTCGGGGACGAGGCACGGGAAGACTCGGTGGCTGCCCGGGAGTCGCCGTGAACCGGATGTGGGTCGGTTGCATGTCAGCGACGGTCCGCCCGACGGTCCTGGTGTGCGAGCTCTTCGACAACCATTCCGGTACCTCTCGTCAGACGTCGGGGGTCGATGAATAGGTCGTTGGACCCTAGCGCGTCGTTACACATTGTGTTCGGTTGTAGCCCGTTGGGAGGACAGCAGGCCCTTCGAAGGGCCAGGACCATTCAACGACGGCGGAGTGGTACCCAAAACCTCTCCGCGGTGAACTACACATGACATCCGCTTGCCCGGAATCGGCGCGGGCACCTAGCGGTCGGGGTAGGAATACGCGGTGGCCACCTTTCGCCAGCCGGGCCCGGCGCCGGCCGAGATGCTGCGCACGGGTGCGCTCGCCGTGCGCGGCGCGTTCCGGCCGCGCCCACCGGACCGGCGACTCATCGACGCCATCGAGGACGCCGGGCTCCCCGACGGCGAGGTGACCGTCCGGGTGCGCGCCCTGCCCCAGGTTGCGCGACAGGTGCCGCTCGCCGGCCTCGTCGAGGGAGCTCGTACCCTGCGTCGCGCGTCGTCGGCGATGACGACCTTCGTGGTCGAGCACCCCGAGGCCACGTTCTTGGTCGATCCCGGCTTCTGCCGCGACGCCCACCACCGCGTCCTGCCCGAATTGCCGACGATCTTGCGCCCGCTGATCACCCCGCCGCGGTCGACGGTCAGCACCGCCGACGGTCTCGAGCTGCGGCCGCTGCACCGCTCCCCCGACTTCGCCCTGCCGACGCACGCTCACTGGGATCACGTGTGCGGCCTGCTGGACCTGCCCGGCCTGCCGGTGCGGCTACCTCGGCCCGAACGCGAATGGATACTGGCGGGCACGCGACCACCGGTCGGCGGGGTGCGGGCGGCACTGATCGACGGCCGCCGGATCCTCGACTACGAACTCGACGGCCCGCCCGTGTCCACATTCGTCGCGAGCCACGACCTGTTCGGCGACGGCTCCGTGGTCGTCGTCGACCTCGGCGGGCACACCCCCGGGAGCGTCGGCGTCCTGGCCCGCACGTCCTCCGGCCCGGTCCTGCTCGCCGGCGATGCGGCCTGGCACTTCGAGCAGGTGGCGCGCCTGCGCCAGAAGCCGAGCATCCCCGGCGAATTCGTCGACGACGACCGCGACGCGGCGTTCGCGACGCTGCACCGGCTCCACCTGGCCCGCCACACCGTGCGCGTGATCCCCACCCACGACCACGACGCCGTCGGAGCACTCTGCGGCTGAGGCGAATTCGAACTCGGTCGACCCGGTCAGGCGTCCTGCGGTTTCGCCAGCGGGAACGCGAGCGACTCGCGGATCGACTGTCCGGTGATGAGCATGACCACCCGGTCGACGCCGACGCCGAGACCGCCCGTGGGCGGCATCGCGTACTCCAGTGCCTGCAGGAAGTCCTCGTCGAGTTCCATGGCCTCGGGATCGCCGTCGGCGGCCAGGATCGACTGCTCGGTGAGACGCGCCCGCTGCTCCACCGGATCGGTGAGTTCGGTGTAGGCCGTGCCGAGTTCGACGCCCCAGGCGACGAGGTCCCACCGCTCGGCGACGCCGGGCTTGCTCCGGTGCGCACGCGTGAGGGGCGACGTCGACGTCGGAAAGTCGGTGTAGAAGGTCGGGAAGGTGGTGCGATCCTCGCCGAGGTGCTCGTACAACTCCAGGACGATCTGCCCGGCGTCCCAGTCGGGCCGGTGATTGATCTCCAGGCGGTCACACACCGCGCGCAATTCCTCGACGGAGGTCTCCGGCGTGATGTCCTGCTCCGCGCCCTCCGAGACCACCTGATGAACGGTCTTGACCGGCCACTCCCCGGAGATGTCGACGCGCTCTTCGTTTCCGTCGGCATCGGTGCGAACGATGACCGGTTCCCCGTAGGCCGCCGTCGCCGCGTACTGGATCATCTCGCGCGTCAGATCGAGCATCTTGAGGTAATCACTGTGCGCCTCATAGGCTTCCAGACTCGTGAACTCCGGGTTGTGACTGAAGTCCACACCCTCGTTGCGGAAATTGCGGCCGATCTCGAAGACCTTCTCGACCCCGCCGACACACAGTCGTTTGAGGTAGAGCTCCGGGGCGATCCGCAGATACAGGTCGAGGTTGTAGGCGTTGATGTGCGTCTGGAACGGGGTGGCGTTCGCGCCGCCGTGGATCTGCTGCAGGATCGGCGTCTCGACCTCGAGAAAGCCACGAGCGCCGAGGAAGTCACGCAACGACTTCACGACGAGACTGCGGGTCGCCAGCGACTTGCGCGTCTGCTCGTTGATGGCGAGGTCGACATAGCGCTGGCGGACACGCGCTTCCGGATCGGTGAGGCCGGCCCATTTGTCGGGTAGCGGACGCAGGCATTTGCCGTTGATCCGCCAGGCGTCGATCAGGATCGACAGCTCACCCTTCCGACTCGTGCCGACGACGCCGCGGGCCTGGATCAGATCCCCGAGGTCGACGTCGGTACCGAAATCGGGTGTGCCCGGGATGATCCGGGAATCCTCGACCAGCACCTGCACCTCGCCGGACCAGTCGTGGACGTCGGCGAACACCACTTTGCCGAAGTCCCGAAGTCGCGTCACGCGTCCGGCGACGGTGACGACGGTTCCCTCTGGTTCGGCCTTGGCCGCCGCGATCGTATGAGTGGGTTGATCGGCCGGCGGGTACGGATCGAACCCGCGCTCGACGAGCCGGTCCATCTTCTCGAGTCGGACGCGCACCTGTTCCGGCCGGTGGACGATCGCACCCTCGGGTGTGGCTGCCTCGGCGTCGAGCTCGGCGATGAGCGCGGGCGCGTTGACACCGGGCGGGATCGACGGCGGCCCCTGCGTGTAGTGCTTGGCCCGTCCGAAGCGCGGCAACGTGATGAAACCCTCGGTCACGATCGCGGCTAGGCCCACCCGGGGCAGGATCCGGCTGTCCTCGAAGCACAGGTAGCGCGACTGCCAGTCCGGCAGATACTTCGCATTCGACTTGTACAGCGACTCCATCTGGAAGAACCGCGAGCCGAACATGAGGATCGAGTAGCCCATCCGCATCACGGGCCCGGCCCCGATCTGGGGGCCCTGCTCGAAGAACGCCCGGAACGCCGCGAAGTTCAGCGACACCTCGGTGATGCCCAATTGCTCTGAGTTACGGCACAACTCGGCGACCATCGTCTCCACGACGCCGTTGGGTCCGTGCCGGTCACGACGCATCAGGTCGAGCGAGACACCCCGGCGCCCCCAGGGCACGAAGGACAGCATGCCGACGACCCGCTCGCCGGGGGTGCCCTCGTCCATCACGGCCTCGACCAGCAGGCAGTCGCCGTCGGCGGGATCGCCGATGCGCGAGAGCGCCATCGCGAAGCCGCGTTCCTCGTCGGTGTCGCGCCAGTCGTCGGCGCGCGCGACGATCTGCGCCATCTCGGTGTCGCCGATCTCGTTGTGTCGTCGGATGCGAACGCCGACCCCGGCACGACGGGTGCGGGTCACGGCCTGGCGCACCGCCTTCATGGCCGGCCCGCTGAGGCTGAACTCGCGCGTGTGCAGGATGGCCTCGTCGCCGATGTTGAGTGAGACGAAACCGGCGGCGTCGAAGGCGGCCGCGCCACGCGGGCTCGACCCCATGGATGCCGGATGCCACCCGTATTTCTCGCACAGGGTGAGGAATTCGGCGATGGCATCCGGCCACGACTCCGGATCGCCGATCGGGTCACCGCCCGCCAGTCCGACGCCTACCTCCACCCGGTAGGTGATCGCTGCCCGACCATCGGGCGAGAACACGACGGCCTTGTCGCGACGGGTCGAGAAGTACGCGAGCGAATCGTCGTCGTTGAATCGCGTGATCAGCGCCCGGATGAGCGCCTCGTCCTCGGCGGTGATGAGCCAGCGCAGCCGTTGCGACCGGAACAGCACGACGGCCGCGGCGATCAGCGCCAGCGCGCCGAACAGTCCCAGCAGACCGTTCACGAACAGGTGGGTGTGCCGACCGTCGAACGAGGCATCCTGGTCGATGGCGCCGAACGCCACGACCCGGTTGAACGCGTACGGCAACCGGTCGCCTCGGGTCAGCGTGTGCGGGAACGCCCACACCAGGGCCCAGCCCAGCAGCGTCGCGATCGCCAGTCCGGCGATCAGGGTGCCGAACGCCGCCAGGACGGCGCCTTTGCGGACCCGTGTGTAGAACTGGCGGTATGTCGACAGCAGGAACATCAGGGCAAGCGCGTCGATGAACAGTCCGAGGTAGATGTTCGTGCGGTCCCACCGCGTCACGCCCAGGTCGTCGGCCAGCGACGGCACGAGATAGAGCGCGTTGGTCGCCATGAACAGGATCAGGTAGATGACGCTGATCCACCAGGCGATCCGCTTGCGGGCCGAGAGCGCGACGGCGATGAGGGCGAGCACGAACGCCCAGGCGAAGCTGGTGTCGGGGAGGGTGATGAGGTAGTCGTCGACGTAGCGGCGGGGGTCGTGGATCAGATGCCGTATCGCCGGGAAGAGGCTGGACAGCAACGCGATTGCCGCCAGGACACCGACGATCGTGCCGGCGATGTGCGGGGCGCGGGACCCGAACCCGGAGGGCCGTCGGATCTTGTCGAGCAGCGCGAGGGACCTGCGGTCGGCCGCGGTGGGCGTCCGCGGTCCCACGTCGCGGTGCTCGCCGGGATTCTCGGGGTCGACCGGCGCGAGGGGGGTGTCGGTGGCCATGCGTAAAAGGTAGTCGGGATGAGAGGTATGTCCCGGCACTCCACGCGGATTGGCCCCGTCCGGCACAGATCGTCTTGCGTCCCCGACGGCCGAGGTGGCCCGGCGGGCGGTGGAACGGCATGATCGAAGCCGTGTACGACGTGACGATCCGGGACGACTCCATCCGACTCGGCCAATTCCTCAAACTCGCCAACCTGATCGAGTCAGGGGCCGAGGCCAAGGAGGTGATCGCCGACGGTCTGGTCACCGTGAACGACGAGGTGGAGACCAGGCGCGGCCGTCAGCTGACGATTGGCGATGTGGTGTCGGTCGGCGGGATGAGCGTGCGAGTCGTCGCCGAAGGCGACGTGCCCTGATCCGAAGAAGCGTCCCCCATTGCTCCCTGAGGTGCGAGGAGCGACAGCGACGAGCCTCGAAGGGCGCTAGGACCGTACGCCGAACCGTCTGAGCTCGGCGGGTGTGATGAGTCGCTCCGCTTCGGCGGGGAACATCGTCGTGGAACCGCGGCGGCCCCCGAGTCGCCCGCCGGTCAGCGAGTTCAGCAGAGAGCCCCGGCGGGGCGAGTGAAATGTGTCAGCCAACTTCATGACCAATCACTTCCTGATACTTCACATTCGTTACAACGGACTGGAACTTTGTTTTACTGTAGCGGCTGTTCCCGGTCGTGTCGCCGGACTTTCCAGTGGCTTTCGCCACGCCCCCGCGACTGCCGACACGTGTGAATCCCGCAGCTCCGGTTCCCGAAACGGCGAGTGCCGCACACGACGGCTAGATCGATCGTCGCACGAGAACTGTTACCTCGCGCGTAGCGACGCGCCCCTCACCTGCATGAATGACCCGGGCGCGGCCAGGCGTTCACTCGCCCCCGCGGGTCGCCGTCGAACGACCGAAGCCGCCGACCCGGGATTCGGGCCGGCGGCTTCGGTGTGATGGACGACGATGGCGGTCGGTGCGCCTCTCGGCAAACAGGCCGCTCGAAGCGGCAAAGGGTGGGACCCGGGGCATTGAGTCGGTCACCGTCGCGGGGTACAACCGCGCTTCCGCACGAGGTATTCCATGGGTCGTCCCACTCTCCCGGCCCGCTATCCCGCGGCACTGGCGCGGCGTCGGCGGACCCGCTTCACGACGAACCAGGCGACCATGAGAACCAGCACGGCGATCACGATGTTGCTCAGCACGCCACTCCACCGTTCGAGTGCGGGGGCGATCGCCGGACCGAAGCCGAAGCCGATCCCGATCCACAGCGCGTTCCACACCCCCGACCCCAGCGTCGTGTACGCGGTGAAGCGCCAGAACGGCATCTTCTCGATGCCCGCCGGGATGGAGACGAACGACCGGACGAGGGGCACGCACCGACCGAGGAGAACCGCCATTCCGCCCCAGCGGACGAAGTACTCCTCCGCCTTGTCGAAGTCGTCGTAGTCGAGCAGCGGCATCCGGCCGACGAGTCGCCGGGTGCGATCGCGGCCCAGAGCCGCACCGATCCAGTACCAGAGCCAGGCCCCGACGAGCGACCCGATGGTCGCCGCGGCCCAGGCGAGCCAGACGTTCATGCGGCCCTCGTAGGCGAGGAAGCCGGCGCCGGGAAGAACGGCTTCGGACGGAATGGGCGGCAGGAAGGTCTCGAGGAGGATCGCCACCCCGACACCCAGCTCGCCGAGCGTGTCCATGAGGTCGAGAATCCAGCCGATGAAACCGCTGTGACCTTGCGACGGGTCGGTCTGGGCGAGTACGGCGGCGAGCTGCGTTGGCAAGGAGATGTTCCGTCTGTCCGAGGGCGGGCGGCTGGTCCCCGGCTTCGGTGACCACTTCGGCCGCCACTCTAGTCGGACGTCCGATTCATCCGGTTCTCGTGCAGGTCAGCCGACCGGCGCCGTCAGGCGAGGCCGGCGAGGAACCGGTTGGCCCACTGCACCGCGGTCACGCCGGGACGGACCTCGAAGTCCCGGTAGGTGCCGTGCGACCCGGACTGGAGGAATTGGTTGAACGACCTGATCTGCTCGCGAGCGCGCGCGTCACCGAGCTCCTGCGCGATCTCGCCGGGGCCGCCGAGGGTGAGCAGTTCGGAGAAGATCGCGCCCGCCTCGGCCTGGTACTGCACGATCTGGCTCGGCGTCGGGTCGCTGGTCTCGGCGAGGTAGCCGACGATCCGAGTCACGTAGTAGTCGCGGGGCACGTTGCAGTAGACGTCGGTGGGTTCGCAGAGGGTGAACGCCCTGGGCAGGACCCACCCCATGCCGTCGAGGCGTGGTCCGCCACTGCCCTCACCCCTCAGGGCGGGGCCGATGAGATTGTCCCGCTTGGACCGCCGCGGATCCGCGATCAGCACGACCCCCGCGACCTGGCTCGGACGGATCGCGGCGCGACCGGTGCCGATTTCGGATGCGAGGTCACCGGCGGCGTCGGCGCCCTGGCTGTAGCCGACGAGCGCGATCCGGGTACCGGGGCATCGTCGGAGCATCTGAAGGGCGAGCCCCGTGGTGTTGGCAACCGCCTGCGCCTTGGACTTGCCGTAGATCGCCTTCTCCCACGGGAACGCCGTGGCGTCGTAGCCGACGTACTGCACGCGGGTTTCCGGTCCGAGCCCGGCGGTGATCTCCCCCAGCACACCCGGGCTGGCGCCGTTGGACCAGGTCCCGGGGACCGCGAGCACATAGATCTCCGGGCACCCCCGGGGCGCGGCGGTCGCCGTCGGGACGGCGAGCACACCGCCGGCCAGGAGCGCACACAGCAGGGCACATACAGTCGCGACGATCCGACGCATGGTCCGTTCCCTTCGTACCGGCCGAGGAGGCAGCTTCACCGCCGAGTCTAGGTCGGGCGTCCGGCGGGCGTGTTGCCGCCTGCGGAACTCCCGTGGAACGACGGATCTGCCTACGCAGAACTCCCGCCCACCCTGAGCGGGTGAGCGGGAGTTCGGTGTCGTACGTACTACACGAAGCGCGCGATCAGCGCTGCGCGACCTGTGTGGGCACGATCGGTGCGGGCAGGTCCGACGCCCCGGTGAGGAACGCGTCGGCGGCCGCGGCGGCCGAGCGCCCCTCGGCGATGGCCCACACGATGAGCGACTGTCCGCGCCCGGCGTCGCCGGCGACGAAGACACCCGGCTGACCGACGGCAGCGAAGTTGCCGTCGCGCTTGACGTTTCCGCGGGGGTCGTACTCGACGCCCATCTTGTCGAGGAGGTCCTCGCGCTCGGGTCCGACGAAGCCCATGGCGAGCAGCACCAGGTCCGCCTCGAGTTCGAAGTCCGAGCCCTCGACCTTCTCGAAGCGGCCGTCGCGCATCACGACCTCGTGCGCCTTGAGCCCGGTGAGCTTGCCGTCCTCGCCGACGAACTGCTCGGTGTTGACCGAGAAGACGCGCTCGCCGCCCTCTTCGTGGGCGGACGACACGCGGTACATGAGCGGGTAGGTCGGCCACGGGGTCGACTCGGCACGCTCGATCGGCGGCTTCGGCATGATCTCGAACTGGTGGACGATCTCCGCGCCCTGGCGCAGCGAGGTGCCCAGGCAGTCGGCGCCGGTGTCGCCACCGCCGATGATGATGACCTTCTTGCCCTTGGCCGAGATCTGGCCCTCGACTTCGTCGCCGAGCTGCACCCGGTTGGCCTGCGGCAGGAACTCCATGGCCTGGTGGATGCCGTCGAGCTCACGCCCGGGGATCGGCAGATCGCGACCGATGGTCGAACCGTTCGCGAGGATCACCGCGTCGAAGTCGGCGCGCAGCTGCTCGACGGTGACGTCGACACCCACGTTGACGCCGGTGCGGAAGACGGTGCCCTCGGCCTCCATCTGCGCGAGACGACGGTCGATGTGGCGCTTCTCCATCTTGAACTCGGGGATGCCGTAACGGAGCAGGCCACCGATGCGGTCGGCCCGTTCGAACAGCGTCACGTCGTGTCCGGCACGCGTGAGCTGCTGCGCCGCAGCGAGTCCCGCGGGCCCGGAGCCGACGACGGCCACCGACTTGCCGGTCTTCTCCGACGGCATGACCGGGGTCACCCAGCCGTTGTCGAAGGCGTTGTCGATGATCTCGACCTCGACCTGCTTGATGGTGACCGGCGGCTGGTTGATCCCCAGCACGCACGACGCCTCGCACGGAGCCGGGCACAGGCGGCCGGTGAACTCCGGGAAGTTGTTCGTCGCGTGCAGACGTTCGATGCCGTCGCGCCACTGGTCCTTGTAGACCAGGTCGTTCCACTCGGGAATCAGGTTGCCCAGCGGGCAGCCGTTGTGGCAGAACGGGATACCGCAGTCCATGCAGCGGCTCGCCTGCGTCTTCAGATGGCCCTTGTCGAAGTCGGTGTAGACCTCTTTCCAGTCCAGCAGACGCAGTTCCACCGGGCGGCGGTCGGGCAGCTCCCGCTCGGGGTGCTTGAGGAATCCTCTGGGGTCAGCCACGTGCGGCCTCCATGATCGCTTCGTTCACGTCTCGCCCGGTCTTCTCCGCCTCGGAGATGGCCAGCAACACACGCTTGTAGTCGCGCGGCATGACCTTGGCGAACTTGGTCTGGGCGGTGTCCCAATCGCCGAGCAGCGCTGCCGCGACCGGGGATTCGGTCTCGGCGCGGTGCTCTTCGATGATCGTGGCGAGGAACTCGATGTCCTCGTCCTCGAGCGGCTCGAGGTCGACGAGCTCGGTGTTGAGGTTGTCGGCCAGCTTGCCCTCGGGGTCGAAGACGAACGCCATACCGCCGGACATGCCCGCCGCGAAGTTGCGGCCGGTCTCGCCGAGGACGACGACGCGTCCACCCGTCATGTACTCACAGCCGTGGTCGCCCACACCCTCGACCACCGCGGTGACGCCCGAGTTGCGAACGCAGAAGCGCTCACCCACGATGCCGCGCAGGAAGATCTTGCCCGCGGTGGCACCGAAGCCGATCACGTTGCCGGCGATGATGTTGTGCTCGGCGACGAAGTCGTCCGGCGCGTTGCGTGCCGGACGGACCACGAGGCGACCGCCCGAGAGACCCTTGCCGACGAAGTCGTTGGCGTCGCCCTCGAGGCGCAGCGTGATGCCCTTGGGAACGAAGGCACCGAAGCTGTTGCCGGCCGATCCGGTGAAGTCGACGATGATCGTCCCGTCGGGAAGACCCTGTGCGCCATAGGCTTTGGTGACCTCGTGGCCCAGCATGGTGCCGACTGTGCGGTTCACGTTGGTGATCTTCGAGGTGAAGGACACCCGCGTGCCGTGGTCGATGGCCTCGCGGCTCTGCGCGATGAGCTGCTGGTCGAGCGCCTTGTCCAGGCCGTGGTCCTGCACGCCGGAGCAGTACAGGTCCTGGTTCATGAACGGCGACTCGGGCATCGCCAGGATCGACGACAGGTCGAGCTTGCCCGCCTTCTCCGACTTCCAGTGCGCGAGCGCCTTGGTCGTGTCGAGCGCCTCGACGTGACCGACGGCCTCCTGCAGGGTGCGGAAGCCCAGGCGCGCCAGCAGTTCCCGGACCTCTTCGGCGATGTACAGGAAGAAGTTCTCGACGAACTCCGGCTTGCCCGCGAAACGCTCGCGCAGCAGCGGGTTCTGGGTGGCGACACCCACCGGGCACGTGTCGAGGTGACACACCCGCATCATGATGCAACCCGCGACCACCAGCGGCGCGGTGGCGAAACCG
The DNA here is from genome assembly GCF_001456905.1 of Gordonia sp. SGD-V-85. NCBI lineage: Bacteria > Bacillati > Actinomycetota > Actinomycetes > Mycobacteriales > Gordoniaceae > Gordonia > Gordonia sp. SGD-V-85. The sequence continues at coordinate 12,516 of NZ_LNQO01000028.1, read as the reverse complement.
AACTCCTCGCCACCCAGCAGGGCGGCGACCACGACGTCGCGACCGGTCTTGAGCTGGCCGTCGACCTGCACGACGATCCGGTCGCGGAGTCCGTTGAGCAGCAGGGTCTGCTGGGTCTCGGCCAGGCCGATCTCCCACGGCGCACCGGCGTGCTTGACCGAGGTCAACGGCGTTGCGCCGGTACCGCCGTCGTGCCCTGAGATGAGGACGACGTCGGCGTGCGCCTTCGAGACACCGGCCGCGACGGTGCCGACGCCCACCTCGGACACCAGCTTCACGTGGATCCGGGCCTGCGGGTTGGCGTTCTTCAGGTCGTGGATCAGCTGCGCGAGATCCTCGATCGAGTAGATGTCGTGGTGCGGGGGCGGCGAGATGAGGCCGACGCCCGGCGTCGATCCACGGACCTCGGCGACCCACGGGTACACCTTGTGCGGCGGCAGCTGCCCGCCCTCACCCGGCTTCGCACCCTGCGCCATCTTGATCTGGATGTCGGTGCAGTTCGACAGGTAGTGCGAGGTGACGCCGAAACGGCCCGACGCGACCTGCTTGATCGCGCTGCGACGCCAGTCACCGTTCTCGTCGTGATGGAAGCGCCGCGGATCCTCGCCACCTTCACCGGAATTCGAGCGACCACCGAGCCGGTTCATGGCGATCGCGAGGGTTTCGTGCGCCTCCGCGGAGATCGAACCGAAGCTCATCGCGCCGGTCGAGAACCGCTTCACGATCTCGCGGGCCGGTTCGACCTTCTCGATCGGAATCGGGTCGCGGTCACCGAAATTGAAGTCGAACAGGCCGCGCAGCGACGCCATCTGGCGGGACTGGTCGTCCACCAGCTTCGTGTATTCCTTGAACACCTTGTACTGGCCGGTGCGCGTGGAGTGCTGGAGCTTGAAGACGGTGTCCGGGTTGAACAGGTGGTACTCGCCTTCGCGGCGCCACTGGTACTCGCCGCCGACCTCGAGCTCGCGGTGGGCGCGCTCGGACGGGCGATCGGAGAATGCCAGCGCGTGGCGGGTCGCGACGTCGGCGGCGATCTCGTCGAGACCGATGCCGTCGAGCTGGCTGTTGAGCCCGGTGAAGAACTCGTCGACGGTCTCCTGCGAGATACCGATGACCTGGAAGAGCTGTGCACCGGTGTACGAGGCGAGGGTCGAGATGCCCATCTTGCTCATCACCTTCAGCACGCCCTTGCCGGCGGCCTTGATGTAGTTCTTCTGCGCGGTGGCGAAGTCGAGGTTGCCGAGCACACCGCGCTCGGTCATGTCCTCGATCGACTCGAAGGCCATGTACGGATTCACCGCTGCCGCACCGAAACCGACGAGCGCGGCCACGTGGTGGACCTCGCGGCAGTCACCCGACTCGACGATGAGACCGGCCTGGGTGCGCTTGCGTTCCCGCACCAGGTGGTGGTGCACCGCAGCCGTCAGCAGCAGCGACGGGATGGGTGCGTAGGTCTCGTCCGACTCGCGGTCGGACAGGATCACCAGGTTCACGCCGTCGTCGATCGCGGCGCTGACCTTCGCACGCACCTCGTCGAGGGCCTTGCGCAGACCGGCGCCACCCTCGGCCACCGGGTAGAGGCCGTGGATGTGGACGCTGCGGAAACCGGGCAGCGCGTCGTTGGAGTTGATCTCCACCAGTTTCGCGAGCGTGTCGTTGTCGAGGACCGGCGACGGCAGCTCGATCTGACGGCACGACTCGGGGCCGGGGTGCAACAGGTCGGCCTCGGTGCCGATGGTGCCGCCGACGCTGGTCACGATCTCTTCGCGGATCGCATCGAGCGGCGGGTTGGTCACCTGGGCGAACAGCTGCTGGAAGTAGTCGAACAGCATGCGCGGACGCTTGGACAGCACCGCGATCGGGGTGTCGGTACCCATCGAGCCGAGTGCCTCGGCACCGGTCTTCGCCATCGGCGCGACCAGCAGGTCGAGTTCCTCACGGGTGTAGCCGAACACCTGCTGGCGCAACGCGACCCGGTCGTGCGGCATGTGCTGATGCGGCGGCGCCTCGATGTCGTCGACCGCGACCAGTCCCTGCTCGAGCCACTCACCGTAGGGGTGCTCGGCAGCGAGCTCGTCCTTGATCTCCTCGTCGTCGACGATGCGGCCGGCAGCGGTGTCCACCAGGAACATGCGGCCGGGCTGAAGACGCATCTTCTGCACGACGTCGGCGTGATCGATGTCGAGCACGCCGACCTCGGAGGCCATCACGACGAGCCCGTCCTTGGTGACCCAGATCCGACTGGGCCGCAGGCCGTTCCGGTCGAGCACGGCACCCACGACGGTGCCGTCGGTGAAGCACACCGACGCCGGTCCGTCCCAGGGCTCCATCAGTGCGGAGTGGTAGCGGTAGAAGTCCCGGTGCTCAGGTTTCATCGACTCGTGACGCTCCCAGGCCTCCGGGATCATCATGAGCACGGCGTGCGGGAGGGAGCGTCCACCGAGGTGGAGCAGCTCGAGCACCTCGTCGAACCGGGCGGTGTCCGACGCACCCGGGGTGCAGATCGGGAAGATCTTCGACGCCGCGTCGGCCCCGAAGGCCGCGGTGTCGATGAGCGCCTCGCGGGCCCGCATCCAGTTCTCGTTACCGGTGACGGTGTTGATCTCGCCGTTGTGGGCGACGCGGCGGAACGGATGCGCCAGCGGCCACGACGGGAAGGTGTTGGTGGAGAAGCGCGAATGCACCAGACCGAGCGCGCTCTCGACACGCGAGTCCTGCAGGTCGACGTAGAACTCCCGCAGCTGCGGCGTCGTCAGCATGCCCTTGTAGACGAAGGTGCGTCCGGACAGGCTCGGGAAGTAGACGGTCTCACGTCCGGGCCCGTCGGCGCCGGCGCCCTTGTTGCCGAGTTCGTACTGGACCCGTTTGCGCACGACGTAGGCGCGACGCTCGAGTTCCATGCCCTCCGCGCCGCCGACGAACACCTGCCGGAAGGTCGGCATGGCATCGCGGGCAAGTGCTCCGAGCGAGTTCTCGTTGGTCGGCACCTCGCGCCAGCCGAGCAGGGTCAGACCCTCTGCCTCGATGACCTTCTCCACGCCCTCGCAGGCGAGGCGGGCGTCTTCCGAGCCCTGGGGCAGGAAGGCGATACCGGTCGCGTAGCTGCCCTCCGCGGGCAGCTCGAAGTCCACGGTCTCCCGCAGGAAACGGTCCGGGACCTGGATCATGATGCCCGCACCGTCGCCGGTGTTGGGCTCGGCACCCGCGGCGCCGCGGTGCTCGAGATTGACCAGGGCCATGATCGCCTTGTCGACGATGTCGCGACTGCGCCGCCCGTGCATGTCCACGACAAACGCCACGCCACACGAGTCGTGCTCATTGCGTGGGTCGTAGAGACCCACCGGTCCCGGAGCCTGCTTCATAGTTCGCCTCACTTTGCGCGCGAGGAGTGCACGCACTACCCGTCGTCGATGTCTGGGGCCACACCCGGCCGTGTCGGGCCGCGGACCACGATGTCCCCGGCGTCGTCGTGCTCCACCCGCATCGGGGCTGACCTGGGCAGAGCCGACGATCACAGCGGCGGTGAGTCCCGGTCAGCGCCGTTGCTGACGGTCCCTTCGGGCCGCATCGTCGGGACCCGAACCACCCTGCTCATCGCAGCTACCGCGCGCAGCACGCCAGAGCGCCCCCGGGCAGCCGTATGAGCATTGTGAGTCATTTTTCCACGCGAAGGGCCCACTCTCGAAATCCGGTTACCACAGAGACACCGCCGGTGCACGTCAGACGAAAATCCGGCGATTCGGGGTCCGCCCCGGAGACGGCCCGCGCGGGCCTTTCGGGAGCGTCGACGGTCGCGGTCCGATTGCGGCCGGGTCTCACCCTCACCGATCCCGCACCCGCACGGCATCGAGCCACTACCGTCAGGTGATGAGCGTCACCGTATCGGCCGATGAGCCCACCCCGGAAGCGGATCTCCTCGCGCATCCGTTCGGCCGCCTGGGCGTCGATCCGTACGGTTCGCGGCGTTCCCGTGCGGTCAACGCCTATCTGGCCCGGGTCACCTGGCCGATGATGACGGCGGCCGGGGTCAGCCACCCCCGCGTCACCGCGCAGATGATCCAGCGGACGCGCCCGGCACTGAACCGGACCATCGAGCGGATCAACCCGCCTCCGGCCAACACCCGGGTGAAGATCGTGCGTGAGAACTTCCGGGGTGGGCAGGTCCGTGGCGAGTGGGTGATCGGCCGGCAGGCGAGCGCTCCGGTCCCCGGTTCGCGGATTCTGTATTACATGCACGGGAGCGGGTACGTGGTGTGCTCGCCGCGAACGCACCGGGGCCTGGTCGGCCGGCTCGGCAACAAGACCGGGCTGCCCGCCTTCAGCCTGGACTACCGGCTCGCCCCCGAGCACGCCTGGCCGTGCGCGGGCAACGACGCCGTCCGCGGCTATCGCTGGCTGCTGTCCCAGGGGTACTGCGCCGAGGACATCGTGGTCGCGGGTGACTCCGCCGGCGGCCACCTGGCGCTCGACCTGCTCGCCGTCAACCACGCCACCGGGACCCCGCAGCCGGGTTCGATGGTGCTGTTCTCGCCGCTCTACGACCCGACTTTCCAACTGGCCGTGCGCAATCAGCGAACCGGGGTGCGGGACCCGATCATCGACGCGATGTCCGCCCGCAAGATCCTGCGGCTCTACACCCGGACCGCCGACCCCGATCATCCACGGATGCGCGTCCGTCTCACCCCGGACATGACCCTGCCCAAGACGCTCATCCAATACGGGGCGCGCGAGGTGATGGGGGCCGACGCCCGGGCCACCCACGACGAGATCACCGGCGCCGGAGGGGTTTCGGTGATCCAGGCCTGGCCCGACCAGGGTCACGTCTTCCAACTGATCCCCCGCCTGTCGGCCGAGGCGCGGTCGGCCATCGACATCGCGGCGCGGTTCGTCGAGGTGACCGCGCCGGTTCCTTCCGACTCGCAAACCCACCCCTTTTCCACAAACCCAGCACGCTTCGACGGGCTGGGTTTACGGAAATAGGGTGGGTTTGTCAGGGGGTCAGTCCGCGAGCCACGCGCCGTGCAGCCCGGCGGGGACGCGGATCGGGAGTTCGACGGTAGCAACCGGCCCGGCCGTCGGCTCGTCGGCGGCGAGAAGGTAGAAATACGAACGCATGTCGGCGGGGTCGGTGCCGATCGCGCCCCAGTGATCGCGTTCGGCGCCCGAGATGTAGATCGGCTCGCCGATCGCGGTTCCGGGACTCCAGAAGGTCTCGGTGCCGGCGGAGAGATCGTGGAACCAGAGACTGTCGGTGGCATCGGTGTCGCGGGGTCCCTTCGCCACCGTTGCCACGCGATGGTGGTCCCGGGTGAGCAACCGGTCGTCGACTCGCGGGAACTCCATGTTGAAGGCGTTGTCGCTGATCGTGTTCCGGGTGATGGTGCCATCCGGGCGGATGATCGCGCGGGTGAGCGCCGACGTCGCCGGCCGGGGTTCGGCGGCGAAGCCACCCGGGTAGCTCCATTCCACGTAGTCGACGGTGACACCGTCGTCGGGGCCCGGACCGTCGAAGGCGTTGGCGAAGTGCCACACCCAGAACGGGTCGGTCTGGACCCAGCGCACCGGGCCGCCGTCGCGCGGGATGAGGGCGATGCGCGTGCCGTCGTCGGGTTGCCAGGACAGCAGCGAGCCACCGGTCATCGCGGCTTCGAGGTCGAAGATCAACGGGCACACGAAGAGTACGAGATACCGCGACGTGAGGGCCATGTCGTGGATCATGACCGACTTGTCCAGACCGTCGACCGGGTTGGGCCCGGTTGCCGCCGTCCCGTCCGGATTCACGATCGACCAGGTGAGATACGGCGCTTCGAGGCTGTAGTTGAACAACACCATCTCGCCGGTGGCCGGGTCGATCTTCGGGTGGGCGGTACTACCGACCCGCATGGCGCCGTCGCAATCGGTCTTCACCAGCGTCGCCAGCGTCGACGGTTCGAGCAGGTAGGGCTGGTCGGATTCGGCCATCGCCATCAACCGTCCGCCGTGACGGACGATGTTGATGTCGGGCAGTTCGCGGTAGGTGCCGGCGAGTTCGTCCCCGACTACACTCGCGGGTGGTGTGTACCCGTCGGTGAGACCGGACCAGAGTGCATGTCCGGCAGCCTCTTCCGCGATGACCATCGGGGTCCGGACGAAGCGGTTGGTGTACCCGACGCGACCGCCGTCGATGCTGATCCGGTGCACCATGCCGTCACCGTCGAGGGGATAGACGAACGATCCGATGGGATCGAAACGCGGATTGGGGCCGTTGCGCAGGTAGCTGCCGCGCAGATCCGCGGGGATCTCGCCGCGGACGGGCAGGTCGGTGACATCGACCTCCTCCCGCTGCGGGGCGTACACACCGGTGAGGTGGGCGTGATGCGCGAGGTCGACGGGGGCGGGCGTGGGGGGCGTGGCGATGGTCATCGGATGTCCTTCGGGCGGGTCGGTAGGAGGGCTGTGCCGCGGGGGTCAGCCGACGGTCGGGGCGGTGGAGGCGGCGGGCGCGCTTGGGGCCGCGTCGGCGATTGCCCGGGTCCGCTTGACCGCGAACACGATCAGCGCGATCGGCACGACCCAGTTGAGCAGGATGTTGCCCGGGTGGCTGCCGGACACCGACGCCGACGACGCCAGCAATCCGGCAACGATGTGCGAGCAGCCCATGAGTGCGATCGCCCCGGCCCACAAGAGGCTGATCTGGCGGTTCTTCGCGCGGAACACGGGTGAGTGCCACAGGGCGGGATCGACGGTCTCGCGGGCGTACTGCTCGGTGAACGGGACCGTGAACGCGGACACGGCCATGACCGCGGCGAGGACGAACGCCGAACCACCGCGACCGAAGAACACGAGCGCTTCGTCGACCTGAGTATCACCGACGATGCCGATGAGCGCGATGACGCCGAACAGGACGACCCCGGCGACGTCGATCATCTTCCAACCGCCACCGGTGCGGACGGCCTCGTAGATGGTGACGGCCAGGGCCAGCGCGCAGGCGGCGATCGCGGCGAGCGTGACGTGGTCGGCACCCAGGCGTTCGGCCGCCCAGGCGAACACGAACCAGGGGGCGAGTCCCAGGATCATCGATTTGGCGTTCACGGGTGGTCTCCTTCGGTACGGCCGAGGTGGGTCCTCGTTGGTGGTACATCCACTGTCCGCCGTACCGATGACGCGTACATCTGCGTCATGACGGAGAAAACTGCGCCAACCGTGCGACGATGCTCAGTTCTGCTGCCGACCCACGACGAACGCGGCGAGTTCGACGCGGGTGCGCAGGCCGAGTTTGGCGAGGGCGTGGGAGACGTGGGTCTGCACCGTGCGGGTCGAGATGAACAGTCGGTCGGCGATCTCGCCGCCGCTCATGCCGGCCGCGACCAGTTCGGCGACGGTCGTCTCGGTCTTGGTGAGACTGTCCCAACCATGGGTCGGCCGGTCGCGTGCCGCGGGGTCGAGCCGAATCCCCAACGGACGCAACCGCGAGGCCACGCGTGCGGAGCTGGTGCTTGCTCCCATGGCACGCGTCAGTCGCATCGCTCGCCGGGCGAGCTCGCGGGCGCGGTCCCGGTCTCCCGAAAGGGCGACCGCGCACGCGGCTTCCTCCCACATGCACGCCTCGGAATGCCGGTCCCCGACCGCCTGCACGATCTCGGCGTACTCGTCGGCGGCGTGCACGATCGTCAACGGGTCCGCGTCGTGGAGCACCACCGAACACATCGCGCGGGCCACCGCGACGGGCCCGGACATGGGCTGCGCGGGCGGTACCGGGAACTCGTCGAGCCCGTCCAGAATGCTGCCGAGCAGCGCGGTGTCGCCCGCACGCGCGCCGATCCGCGCGGTCTCGAGAACGACGGTGGGCAGCCAGGAGTACAGACCGAACCGGCGGCCGTGGTCCCATGCGCTGCCGGCTGTCGTCGCGGCCGCACGTAGTTTCCGGTTCGCCTCGAGCAGCAGGGCGCGGGCGTGGGTGGGCACCGGGAAACCGAACTGGTCCGGTAACCCCGTGTCGTCCCACGCGTCGAGTCGGGTCGACGCGGCCGCGTGGTCGCCGCGTAGCACGTCGACCATGGCCCGCCCGCCGACCGCCATCGACTTCCAGCCCATGTCCGCGGAGTCCGCGCGATCCAGTCCGGCATCGAAGGACGCCGCCGAGTCGTCGAGGTCGCCGAGCCCGAGAGCTATTCCGCCGCGGGTGAACTCGTGATACGCGGTCATCCAGTCGGCGCCCCGGCTCGATCGCAACCGGGCGGCACCGGCGAGCAGGTCGGCCGCGGCCGCCGGGCCATGCGCATACTGTTCGATCAGCGACGGCCAGATGTCGGCCGACGACGTCGACAACGTGCCGCCGGCGGATTCCGCCGCATCCCGACGCGAGGCGAGCAGCGCGATCCCGAGCGCCTCCTCGACCTCGCCACGAAGGAACCGGCGTAGTGCCTCGGCGATCAGGCCGGACACCGATCGGGTGAACGCGTCCCGCTCGACGTCGAAGAACGGGGTGTCCGGCGCGGGCGCTCGTCCGTCGAGGATGCCCACGTAGTGCCGCAGGTCGGTGAGCGTGCCGGCGACGTCGTCGTCGACCGGGAGTTGCAGGGTCTCGTCGATCAGGTCCCGCACCCGGTCGGTTTCACCCTTGGCGATCAGGGCGAACAACAGGATTCGATGCAGTTCGGCGAACTCGTTGATCTCGGTCGCCAGTCCCATGCCGTCCTCAGCGACGCGTGTGGCCCGGTCGAGCTGCCCGGTTCGGGCGAGGGCGAGGGCGAGTGCGGTGTGGACCCCCGCCGACGGACGGGCGGTGCCGGCCAACGTCTCCAGGAGTTCCGCCGCGACCGCCGGCGTGCTGGCGAGTTCGCTCTCGGCGCGGCGTACCGCCGCGAACATCGCGGTTTCGTCACTGCCCGAGGCGATTCGGTGATGTGCAACGGACTGCGGATCGTGCCGGGTACTGGGATGGCTGGCGATCGCATCGTGCAATACCGAGCGCAGCATCGGATCGAGTTGTCCATAAATGACGTCGGCGTAGAGGTCGTGCGTGAAGTGCAACGCTCCTCCGTCGTCGACGCCGACGATCCCGGCGTCGATCGCCGACTGGGCCGGCCCGACCAGAGAGGCGGGCGGAACCGCGTCGACCGCGGCCAGTTGCGCGAGTGTCGCCGGGCGGCCCCACACCGCGAGCTTCTGCGTCAGCTCGCGGGCACGACCATCGAGGAGGGCGACGTGTTCGGCGATCGCGTCCTCGAGTCCACTCGGTACCCCCGACGCGGTGCGTGCGTCGACCGCCGCGTGACCGTCGACGATCCGCAGACCGTCCGACTGCTGCAGCGCGCGCAGCACCGAGATCACGTGCATCGGGTTCCCACCCGATGCACCGAGCAGCCCGAAGAGTTCGACGTCCGGTGCGGCACCGACGGTCTCGATCGAGATCCGGTGGACCTCGTCGGCGCCCAGCGGGGGCAGGGACCAGTCGACGACCTCCACTCGCGCCACCAACCGGTTCAGCAGATCCCGTTCTGGGAGCGGCCGCCGGCCGAGGAGCATCACCAGCGGTAGGACCCGCGTGGCAGGGACGAGGCGGGACAACAGTTCCAGGGTCGCCGCATCGGCGTGGTGGGCATCGTCGACGACGAGCACGAGCGGCCCGTCGGCACACAGCGTGTCCACGCGCGCGTAGAGATCGTCGTCGAAGCCATCGGGAACCGGGGTCGGCAGATCCACTCCGAGCAGCTGCCCGGCGAGTCCGAACGGTTGGCGCCACGACAGTTCGTCTGCCCGCACCGTGCGAACGGAACCATCAGTGGCAGAGGCCAGTTCCCGGAGCGTATGGGTCTTTCCGGCGCCCGGGCCGGCGGTGATCACGCCGACCCCACGGCGGGCGGAACCCGAATCGCGTTGGGCAGCGGCGACGAAGTCGTGCATTTCGTCGACCACCGCACGACGGTCGGCGGACTGGGACGCGAGCACGGACTCAGGGTATCGGCTGTGTCCGATTCGTGTGATCCATCTGCTCACCTCACCGGCCGAACTCCGACCCGTATCCCTGCCGGTCCGCAGCCGCGGCCAGTCGCCGGTCGAGGTCGTCGGACCAGTCGCGGGCGACCTGCGCGTCGAGCACGGCCAGTCGCTCGGCCACGGGCGCGCGCTGCGCGGGCCCGCACCCGGTGAGAAGGGACTCGAACAGCGCGCGCAGGCGGCGTTGCACCTGTACCTGGCCGGTGCTGTGCCGTCGGATCTCGTCGGTCCCGATCGCGACGTAGTCCGCCCAGCTGCGCCGGATGCCGCGGACCGAGGGGTCGCTCGAGAAGTGTTCGCTGCGAAGCCGCGGAGCCAGCAGCAGCAACAGGTCCTCGGTGTGGTCGAGCGCCTGGACCACGACGCTCGGATCGTTGCTCCCAGCCGACATCGCCTTGAGCGCGATGTCCGAGATCGCCTGCAGCGCCGCGGCGGGACTCACCGAGGGTTGATGGGTGTCCCCGAACAGCAGACAGGCCAGCACGCGGCGCTTCTCCACCTGGATCGGATCACCGATGATCTCGACCACCGGGAGATCGTGCGGCACATGGTCGCCGACGGCGACGAGCACGTCGATCCGGACGTTCCACGACGCCGCGTACCGCCGCAGACGATCACCGTTGACCGCCAGCAGGACCCGCCCCCGCGCGGTCACCTCGCCCAGCCTGATCTGCGTTCGCATCTCATCCGTCGCATTCGGGTCCGTCGCCGCGCCCGGGCCGGTCCCCAATAGCTCGGCGTCGCTCGCGTCGGAATCGGAGCGGGTACCGAACTCGGTTGCGGCGGTGCTCTCGTCGTGCCTGTCCGCCGGCGGCAGCTGCCGCACGATCGCCGACCGGCCGTCGTCGGCGATCCACTGCAGCAGGCGCGAGGTGTTCAGGATCGTCCCGACCTTCCCGACGAGCGCGATGAACAGGTACGCGCTGACGGTGGTGAGCATGAACGCGATCGCCGTGGACAGGCCGGGGGTCGGCTCGTCCGGACCCCCGACCGACAGGTCGATCGCGATGATCACGCTGTAGACGAAGGTCGCGAGGAAGAAGCCGGTGGACCACCGCATGACGGGTTCCTGCTGCAGCATCGGGATCACCCGCACCGAGATCGACGACGCCCCGAACTGCATCGCGAGCGTGACGGCGGTGAACACGAGACCGGTCAGGGTCGCCATCGAACCGGCGATGACGCTGAGCAGCGTCGCCAGGGTTCCCGGGTCGACCTCCAGTTCGAGCAGCTCGTCGAATCCGACGGTGGTCCACGCGGCGACGATCGCGAACGTCACCAGCACGACCGGCAGCCGCCAGATCGGGACCGTGCGCAGGGCCCGGCGCGTGCGCCGCCATCGGATAGCGGTCGCCAGCGCGCTCGGTACCTTCTCGGTCACCACGCCGACCGCCGTCGGGACGGACGCCGGCGGGGGAACCGGAACGGGAGCCGGCGCGTCGGGCACCCCGAAACGCCCCGCCACCGCCTCCTGCACGACGATCTTCCATCGCATCAACGGTTCTCGATATCGCTGCTCACGCCCGATCGCGCGAGCCAGTTTGCGGGGGCGGTTCTTGTATCGCCACCGGGCCCATGGTGATCGCGGCCGCGCGAGTCTCGCGGCACCGAACCACAGCAGGACCGGGACGAACATGCCCACCAGTCCGGTCCAGACCTTGCCCTTGATCAGGGTGACGATCGCCAGGAGCACGTTGAGCACGACGACACCCGCCGCGACCAGCCGTGCCACCAGGCCGTTCTCGTTCCGGATGTCCCCGACGACCTCGAACGCCCCGAACGGCTGCAACCCGAGGAGGAAGAGCAGACCTATGGCGATCGCGACGAACACCGCGTCGATCGACGTCCGCCCCTCCTCCGCCCAGTAGACGTCGCGCAGGTGGAGGATGAGCGCGAACTCGTCGAGCACGAGCGCCGCTCCGATGCCGAACAGGGCCGCCAGGACACAGTCGATCACCGGTGTCCGGAGCGGGTCGACCGCGACGAATCCGAAGCCCGCCACCAACATCGCCATCATGCCGAAGAAGGCGTGGTGCACATGCACCCCGCCCGGCGTCACGTTGCCCGGCCACCAACTGACCTCAGCGCGGATCATCCGCACACTGAAGCGGATGAACAGGAAGGTCAGGACGAAGGCGAGCAACAGGAAAAACAACGGCAGACGACCGGTCTCGACGATCCGCTCATCGAACCACCCGGTCATCCCCCGACCCTAGTGGTGTGTCTCGCAATTGTCTAGCTCGTTGTTCGGTAGGCTGGGTTGATGAGTGCACCGGCAGCGTGTTTGCGGTTGACGAAAGCCGAGCGGGAGACGTTGGAAACGTTGGCGCGGGCGCAGACCGCGCCGCACCGTGAGGTGTTGCGGGCCAGGGTTTTGCTGATGGCCGCCGACGGCGAAGCGAATCGGGTGATCGCCGAGGAACTTGGGGTGACCGCGGTGACAGTGCGGGCGTGGCGCACACGTTTCGCCGAGGACGGGTTGACGAAGTTCGGGCAGGTACGAGCTGGTCGGGGCCGTAAGTCTTCGATCAGTGAGGA
>NZ_LNQO01000027.1:0-61215 GCF_001456905.1 Gordonia sp. SGD-V-85 | reverse complement strand
AACCCGGAAGCTAAGCCCTCCAGCGCCAATGGTACTGCACCCTAATCAGTGTGGGAGAGTAGGACACCGCCGAACACAATTTCAGAAAGGCCCCGCAACCCTCGTGGTTGCGGGGCCTTTCTCATTGGTGATCAGCTCAGGTGGTGGACGTCCGCCAAGCCGTATACGGGCGTGGGGATTCCTTCATATCGCGCCTTCAGCTGTAGGGCGAGATACAGCGAATAGTGGCGCGACTGGTGCAGATTTCCGCCGTGGAACCACAGGCCCGGTTGCTGGGTGGGCTTCCACATGTTCCGCTGTTCGCCCTCCCAGGGGCCCGGGTCCTTGGTCGTTTCGGAACCGAGTCCCCACACCTTTCCGACACGGTCGGCGACCTCCTGTCCCATGAGGTCGGCGGCCCAGCCGTTCATCGATCCGTACCCCGTGGCGTAGACGACCACGTCGGCGTCGATCTCGGTCCCGTCGGCGAGCACCACCGAATTCTCGGTGAGGTGGTCCAATTGACCGTGGACCAGCTTGATCGTTCCGTCGGCGATGAGTTCGCTCGCGCCCACGTCGATGTAGTAGCCGGACCCGCGGCGTAGGTACTTCATGAAGAGTCCGGAGTCGTCGTCGCCGAAGTCGAGCTCGAAGCCGGCCGCCTCGAGTCGTTCGTAGAATTCCTTGTCCTGTTCGCGGATCTGGTCATACACGGGTACCTGGAACTGGTGCATGATCCGGTAGGGCAACGAGGCGAAGGTGAGATCGGCCTTCTTGGTCGTCATCCCGGAGGCGACCGCCTCCTCGCTGTACAGGGAACCGAGGGCGATCGACCGCAGCGAGTCGGATTTCACGATGTGGGTCGAGGAGCGCTGCACCATCGTGGCGTCGACGCCGTTGTCCACCAGCGCCTTGCAGATGTCGTGCGCGGAGTTGTTGGAGCCGATGACGACGACCTTCTTGCCGAGGTAGCCGTCCGGTCCGGGATGTGCGCTCGAGTGGTGTTGCTCGCCGGCGAACACATCCTGCCCGGGGACCGAAGGGACGGCAGGTTTGCCGGACATCCCGGTCGCGAGGACCAGCTGCGTCGGATGGAGCGTGAGGCGCTCACCGTCCCGGTCGACCTCAACCGTCCACCGTGACTCGGCCTCGTCGTACTCGGCGGACAGACACGTCGTCTTACTCCAGTACGGAACCTCCATGACCTTGGTGTAGAACTCGAGCCAGTCGCCGATCTTGTCCTTGGGTGCGAAGACCGGCCAGTTGTCGGGGAACGGCAGGTAGGGGAGATGGTCGTACCAAACCGGGTCGTGCAGGCACAGCGACTTGTAGCGTTTGCGCCACTGGTCCCCGGGACGGTCATGGCGATCGACGACGACCGACGGCACGCCGAGCTGGCGGAGTCGTGCGCCGAGCGCGATACCGCCCTGCCCGCCGCCGATCACGAGCACGTACGGTTGCGCCGACCGTCCGAGCGACAATTCCTCGTCGGCCTTCTTCTCCGCCCAGGAACGGGTGTCGGGATCTGAACCGTGCACCGCCCCGAGCGGTCGATTCGGGCCGGCCGACTCCTCGTGTCCCTTCAGTTCCTGCATCGTCGTCAGCAGCGTCCAGGCCTTGTCCTCCCCGGCGTCGCGCCCGCCACCGTCGGTGCCGTCGTCGTCGCGACGGATGCGCAGGTGTCCCTCACACCGCCCGACGGCGGTCTCGAACGCGATGAACGCCGAGACGACACCGTCCCCGTCGTCGGTAGCCGGTTCGGTGGTGGTGAAGTTCGATGGCCGGGTGTCGGCGAGACGCGCGGTCAGCATGTCGGCGATCTGCTCGTGGCCCTCCACCGTCTTGATGTTCCAGGTGAATGCGGTCAGGTCGCGCCAGTAGCTGTCGGTCAGAAACGCGTTCGTCGCGCGGGCGATGTCATGTGCGGCGAGTGCGGATTCGAACTCACGCAGCCAGGCGTCCATCCGCTCCTGCGGGGTGCGGTCGAGATGGACCAGCGGTTCCAATGTCTGAGTCATGATGCCTCCTCGAGATGTGCCCCGCGAACGTGATGTGGAACACAGCGGGTTGTGGACAGCAGACGCCCTGGCGCCGGGTGGCGGCAAGGGTTGCAGGGGGTTGCGAGGGCCGGGGTACGTTGTCGTTGTCTGTGACGTGACGCACAATCGAAGAGATGAACGCTTACGAGTCGGCCTCCGAGCTGGAGCCCGCGGTGCACGCCGGCGACGATCCGCGCGAGTTCGCGTCCGTTCTCAGCGCGGTTCACGACGCGGCGATGTCGGGCGGGCGCATGCCGGCGCGTCCGCGGAGCGTCATCGACGACTCGTGGCAGCGACTCCGGCGTGCCGGTCTCGACCCGGACGTGGACTGTGCCGGGGAACGGACGCTTCAGCTCGAGGAGCTCGAGGAACGCCGCCGACGCTCCGGCCTGGCGGAGGTCGTGGACGAGCTGGCACGTGGCCTCGACTCGCTGATCGCCGATGGCGACAACATCCTGGTCGTCTCGGATGCCGATGGGCACGTGCTATGGCGGAGCGGATCGTCGAGGGTGCTCACGCGCGCGGACACCCTCGGGTTCGTCGAGGGTGCCGACTGGGCCGAGGGCTCGGTGGGGACCAACGCGATCGGTACGGCACTGATGTCAGGTCGTTCGGTGCAGGTGTTCTCGGCCGAGCACTTCGTGCGCAGTCATCATTCGTGGACCTGTACCGGTGCACCGATCAAGGACCCGCGGACCGGTGAGATGTTGGGGGTGGTCGATGTGAGTGGTCCGGCCGCCACCATCCATCCGACCACCTTGGCGCTGGTGCATGCGGTCGCCCGGCTGGCCGAATCGCAACTACGCGAGAGCCATCACCGACGACTCGATTCGTTGCGGGCGGTGGCCGCGCCGATCCTCGCCCGCATGCCCGGCCCAGCGTTGGCGGTCGACACCGACGGGTGGGTCGCCGCCGTCGACACCGTGTCTCCGCGATCGCGACTGATCCTGCCACCGCGGCTCGGCCCCGGCCGGATCTTCGTGAATGCGCTGGGGGAGTGCGACGTCGAGGCGTTGCCCGGCGGATGGTTGGTGCGCGTCGCGGAGACCTCGGACGTATCCACCACACGGGTGATCGTGCGGGTACCGCCGGACGCGTCGGGTGTCCGAAACGTCGAGGTCACTGTCGAAGGCGCGAGCGGTGCCTGGACCCATCGCTGTTCGCCCCGGCACGGCGAGATCCTCACCCTCCTGGCGCGACGGCCCGGCGGCGTCACCGCGGCCCAGATGTCGATGCACCTGTTCGGCGTCGACGACCGGACGGTCACCGTGCGGGCCGAGATGTCCCGTCTGCGCAAGCACTTCGGTGGTCTGCTCGTGGCGGGCCCGTACCGGTTCGTCGACGGGGTCGACGTCGAGGTGCTCGCCCCCGAGGCCACCGTGCACGACTGATCTACACGGGCTCAGTCGTACTCGGCGACCACGAGCCCACGGTCGAAGGCGTACACGATCGCCGCCGCCCGGTCGCGGAGGTCGAGCTTCGTGAAGATGTGATTGATGTGGCTCTTCACGGTCACCTGCGAGATGCCGAGGGCCGCACCGATTTCCGCGTTGGTGCGGCCGCGGGCGATCAGGCGGAGGACATCGGTCTCGCGGTCGGTGAGCCCGGGCACGGTGCTCACCTGCTCACGCCCCGACCGTCGGAAGCCGTGGAGAACGCGTTCGGTCACCGCCGGGTCGAGGAAAGCGCCGTCGCGAACCACCGCGCGGACCGCCCAGATGAGCGCCTCGGCCGGCGAATCCTTGAGGATGAATCCGGCAGCTCCGGCGCGCAGCGCGCGGGACAACAGGGCGTCGTCGTCGAAGGTGGTCAGGATCAGCACCGGCGGCGGCTCCCGCAGGGTGCGGACCATCGTGGTGGCGGTGATGCCGTCGACGTCGCGCATCCGCAGATCCATCAGGACGATGTCGGGCCGGTGCTCGGCGATCCCCGCGAGGACTCCGGAACCGTCCGCGCATTCACCCACGATGTCGAAGCCGTCGCGCAGGCGCAGGATGCGACGCAGGCCCGTACGGATGAGCTCCTGGTCGTCGACGAGGAGAACCCGGATCGGGTCGGCCGCGGGATCGGTGGGTGCGGTCGTCGTCATGCGGGCACCCCCGCGGTGAGCGGTCGCGACGGCAGCGTCGCGTGGACCGACCAGGTGCCTGCGCGATGCGCTGTCCGGAGCGTGCCGCCGAGCAGTGCCGCGCGCTGGGTCATTCCCTCGATACCGGTGCCGTCGCATTCTCGAGGCCGATCCTCGGTCGCCGGGTTCTCGACCGTGAGAGCCACTGCATCGGCCACCGACACCGAGACCGAGGCCTGCTTGGCCACCGAGTGTTTGACGACGTTGGCCAGGGACTCCTGGGTGATCCGATACAGCGCCGCACCGACCGGACGTGGCAGCTCGGTGAGGTCGCCGACGAGGCTGAAGTCGATGTCGACGCCGGCCTTGCGGTAGTCCTCGACGAGCCGGACGAGGTCTCCGGCGCCCGGTGACGGGGCCGTCGTTCCCGTCGGCTCGGTCGTCCCCAGTACGTGGACGATGGTGCGGATCTCGGTCATTGCCTGTCGGCCTTGGCGTTCGGCGTCGGAGAGTGCCTCCAGTGCCTCCTCGATGTCACGATCCTGTTCGAGCACGCGACGGGCGCCGGTGACGTTGAGCATGGTGATCGACAGGGAATGCGCGATGACATCGTGGATCTCGCGGGCGATCCGCTGTCGTTCGTCACTCGCGGCGCGGTCGGCACGCTCGGCGAGCACCCGGGCCCGATTGTCGGCCAGACGCTTCTGGATCAGCATCATGTAGCCGATCAGCCAACCGCACGCGACGCCGAGCGCGTAGATGGCCGGTGACTCGAGACCGCCGACGGCGCCGAACCACACGATGACGGCGAGGCAGGCCGCCGTCACGATCAGTCCGGCGGGAAGGGGATACATCGCGGCGGCGATCGCCGCCACCAGGACGAGTTGGAGGGGGGCGGCGTCGGTGGGCGTCGGGACCATGAGGAAGCAGACCGTACTGGTGATCACGGCAGAGCACGGGTACGAGGTCGGCGGCAGGGTCAGGTCGAGCACCAGCGAGAGCACGGCGAGGACCAGCGCCGCGATCACCCACCCGATCTGATCGAACGGGAAACGTTGTGCCGTCGACACCAGGGTGACCACGACGCTCGACGACAGGATCACCGCGGGGTACAGCGGCGGGTAGTCGCCGCCCGCCCGTTCGATCCGCCGGCGCAGCCCCGCGCCCATCTCCGCTGTGAAGCCCGTCACCGTTCCAGGATAGTTCCGCAGAACTGCCGAACGTCCGCCTCACGGTGGATTCGGCTGTCCACCCTGGGGTGGAGAACCGGTCAACCCGCGGGATGGCGACTCGGGACGATGGTCTCCATAGCGTTGTGAGCAGCCGATATCGCCGACCGAGGAGGACATCATGAGCACGCTGCGGACACGACCCCGGCGCTGGGAGCGCCTCGGGACCCGACGAGTGCCGACAGATCCCGCCCTGGCCGGGCCGATCGACGCGCGCGGCGTACCGGTGAAGAGCCACGCGGGGTTCGGCCGTCCGGTCGTCGTCGGAGTCGACGGGAGTGACGCCTCACTGCGTGCGGTGAAGGTCGCCGTTCGACTGCTCGGCGATTCCGGCGACCTGATCCTGATCTGCGCCACGCGGCGTCGTCGGAAAGAAGCGAGCACCACGCTCCACGACGCCCTCAAGGACGAGGCCTATCTGCTCTCCGGTCAGGCGGGAGTCGACGAGACCCTGCGGACCGCCGCCGAACTCGCGAGGTGGCATGGTGCACGGACGGTGTCGACCATGAGCGAGGTCGGCGACCCGACGACGGTCCTGCACCGGGCAGCCCGACGGGTGGAGGCCGGCGCCGTCGTCATCGGTACCGGTGGGACACGTCCGGGCTGGACCGCCCGACGTCTCGCCGGACGACTCGACGCCGACGTCACCCTGATCGTCACCGACGGGTCGGTCCATCTGCGCCGTCGGGCTGCGCGGGTCGATGATGTCCGCGACACCACCTGGACCTTCCCCTGGCCGGCGCCCGCACCGCGACCCGCGTAGCAACGGCCGCGTGACACGATGTGCAGATGCACATCACCGACGAGTCGAGGCTGCGGGAGATCGTCGGCCATCCGATGGAGATCATCCGCGACAAGGCGCGGAACTCACTCGCCGCCGTCGACCGGGAATGGCTCGCGGAGTCGCCGATGGTGTTCCTGGCGACGGCCGACGAACTCGGACGGATCGACGTGTCGCCCAAGGGCGACCCGGCCGGCAAGGTCGTCCACGTCATCGACGACCGGCACATCGCGATACCCGAGCGGCCGGGCAACCGTCGTGTCGACGGCTACGTGAACATACTCCGGAACCCCAATGCGGGCACCATCTTCGTCGTACCCGGTCGCGGGGACACGCTGCGGATCAACGGCCGCGCCCGCATCGTCGAGGACGCCGACTACTTCGACGACCTCACGGTCAGCGGTAAGCGGCCGATCCTCGCGGTGGAGATCACCGTCGACGAGGTGTTCTACCACTGTCCCAAGGCGTTTCTCCGGTCCGATCTGTGGAAGCCGGACTCATGGCGACCCGACGCGCTGCCCTCGGTCGCGGAGATCACCCGGCGCGTGATGCCCGAAGCGGGCAACGAACGGTTCACCGAGGACAGCTTCCGTCCGTACCTCTACTGACCCGCCGGCGGTGCGGGCGCGGGATCGAACACGGTGTCCCCGGTCACCCCGATACCCTCGAAGGGCGATGCGGCACCGACGACACCGGTGCCCTCACCGACGACGGCGAAGGGATGGCCATGGGCCGGTACATTGAAGCGTTCACACGGGCAGCCGACGATCGGGAGGCTTTCTGGCTCGACGCCGCCACCGGCGTCGAATGGATCACCCCACCCACCTCCGCGCTCGACGACTCTGCCGCCCCGCTCTACCGCTGGTTCCCGGACGCGACCCTGAACACCTGTGCCAACACCCTCGATCGCCACGTGTCGGCGGGGCACGGCGACCGGACCGCGCTGATCTGGGACTCGGCGATGGTGGGCGAGGTCCGTCGGTACTCCTACGCCGAACTGCTCGACGAGGTCTCGCGATTCGCCGGTGTCCTCACCGGGCAGGGGATCGGTTACGGAGATCGCGTGGTGATCTACATGCCGATGATTCCCGAGGCGGCCGTCGCGATGCTGGCGTGCGCGCGGATCGGCGCGGTGCACTCGGTGGTCTTCGGCGGTTTCGCCGCCCGTGAGCTCGCGACCCGTATCGACGACGCCGAGCCCGTCGCCGTCCTCACCGCCTCGGGCGGTCTGGAACCGGGCCGGGTCGTCGAGTATCTGCCGATGGTGGCCAAGGCCATCGAGTTGTCGGCGACGCCCCCGCGCGTCGTCATCGTCAAGGACCGTCCCGAGATCGGCGGTGTCGCAGCGGATCACGAGGGTTGGCTCGACTGGGACGACGTGCTCGCCGGTGCCGATCCGGTCGAGCCGGTCGCGGTCAAGGCTACCGATCCGCTGTACATCCTCTACACCTCGGGGACCACCGGGAAGCCCAAGGGCGTCGTCCGCGACAACGGCGGGCATGCGGTGGCCCTGACATGGTCGATGGCGAACATCTACGACATCGCCGCCGGCGACGTGTGGTGGACCGCCTCGGATGTCGGGTGGGTCGTCGGACACTCCTACATCGTGTACGGGCCCCTCCTCGTCGGAGCGACGTCGGTGATGTACGAGGGCAAGCCGGTCGGTACCCCGGACGCGGGCGCGTTCTGGCGTGTCATCGGCGAACACGGGGTGAAGGCGTTGTTCACCGCACCCACCGCGATCCGCGCCATCCGCAAGGCGGACCCGGACGCCACCGAACTGAGCAAGTACGACGTGTCCTCGCTCGAGACGTTGTTCGCAGCGGGCGAGCGACTCGACCCGGACACGTTCACGTGGGCATCGGAGGTGCTCGGTGTCCCGGTCGTGGACCACTGGTGGCAGACCGAGACCGGTTGGGCGATTGCGGCGAATCTCCGTGGCCTGGAACCGATGCCGATCAAGGCGGGCTCGCCGACGGTCCCCGTTCCCGGCTACCGCGTGGGGGTCGTCGACGCCGAGGGCAATTCGCTGGGCCCGGACGAGGAGGGCAACATCGTCATCGGTCTGCCGCTGCCGCCCGGAACCCTCGCCGGGTTGTGGCGCGACGAGGAGCGGTACCGCAAGTCGTATCTGTCGGCGTTCGACGGCTTCTACCTGACCGGCGACTCCGGTTACGTCGATGCCGACGGTTACGTGTTCGTTCTCGGCCGGTCCGACGACGTGATCAACGTTGCCGGACACCGGCTCTCGACGGGCAGTATCGAGGCAGTGGTGGCGTCGCACCCGGCGGTGGCCGAGTGCGCGGTCATCGGGATCCACGACGAACTGAAGGGCCAGCGTCCCAGCGGATACGTGGTGCTCAAGTCCGGCGTCGACATCGACGCCGAGACACTGCGCACCGAACTCGTGGCCATGGTGCGCGGCGAGATCGGGGCCGTCGCGACGTTCCGCGACGTGACGGTGGTGCCGGCGCTGCCGAAGACGCGGTCGGGCAAGATCCTCCGGAAGACCATGCGGCAAATCGCCGACCACGAGGAGTACACCGTGCCCTCCACCATCGAGGACCCCGATGTCCTGACCGCGCTGGCCGCACAACTCGAGGGCTGAGTCGATGCTCGATGGTGTGCTTCGCACCGCGATCCGGCTGGTGCCGTTCGTCGGGCTGGTCGGCACGATCATCACCACGATCGTCGACGCGTCGACCCCGGGTGGTGACCTGGGCCGGGATCTGCTCGAGAACTCAGTGCTGTGGATGATCGGTGTCCAGGGATGGATGACCGGGTGCGGACACATGTTCTTCGGCGAGCCGATCGCCGAGTCGATCGGGTGGCCCCCGAAGACGCCGTGGCAATGGGAGGTCGGGCTCGCCAGCCTGGCGACGGGTGTCTTGGGCGTGATCGCATCGGGTTTCGGTGACGAGTTCACCCTCGCCACCATCATCGCGTTCTCGGTGTTCTACCTGGGCGCCGCGGTCGGGCACGTACGGGAGATGGTGACCCGGCGGAACTTCAAGGCGGGCAACGCCGGTCCCATCTTCTTCTTCGACGTGCTGGTACCGATCTACCTGATCGTGTTGTACGTGTCGGTCACGTAGCGGAGACTTGGCGCGTGCACCGAGACGAGCACCGCGAACTCCCGGTCGATCCGGACGAACGCCCTGTGCATCTGCGCCTGCAGGCCGTCGCCTGGGTGTTCGCCGGCGGGATTCTCGGCACCGGGCTCCGGCTGTGGGCCGAGAACTCGTTCCCGGCCGTCGAAGGGCAGTGGCCCTGGGCCACTTTCGGGGTGAACGTCGCCGGCGCGTTCGTGCTGGGAGCGTTGCTCGAGTTGCTGATGCGTTCGGGACCCGACGGCGGATGGCGCCAGCGCATCCGTCTCTTCGGCGGCACCGGCATCTGTGGGGCGCTGACCACCTACAGCACCTTCGCGCTGGAGATCACCGAACTGACACGGGCTTCGGCGGTCGTGACCGCAACCATGTATGCGGTGCTGAGCGTGGTGCTGGGGGTTCTCGCGGCGGGTTGCGGGATCGCAGTCGCATCGACGATCGCCGGGCGGAGGGAACGATCGTGATCGCGTTCGCCGTGATGGTGGCGGGAGCGCTCGGTGCCGTCACCCGGTTCGTCGTCGACGGAGCTATTCGACACCGATGGCCGTCGACGACGCCCTGGGGCACCTTCGCGATCAACGTCAGCGGGTCGGCACTGCTGGGTGTGCTCGCCGGTCTCGTCGTCTTCCACGGGGCGCCGCACGACTGGCAGCTGGTCCTCGGGACCGGATTCTGCGGTGGCTACACGACTTTCAGCACGGCTGCGTTCGAGACGGTGCGGCTGGGGCAGCAGGAGGACAGGTGGCGGTCCGCCGCGTACGCCGTCGGAACGCTCGTCGCGTCGGTGTTCGCGTGCGCGGCCGCCGTGTGGGTCGTGTGGCTCGTCTGATCGCCGGCCCACGAACGACTCGGCCCCGCGACGGAAGCTCCGTCGCGGGGCCGAGAGGCGTTGTGTCAGATGATCACTTGAGTTCGGCGCTGCTCTTGTTCAGCACACGCCGGGCGATGATCAGATTCTGGATCTGCTGCGTCCCCTCGAAGATGTCGAGGATCTTGGAGTCGCGCGCCCACTTCTCCACCAGCAACCGCTCCGAGTAGCCGAGGGTGCCGGTGAGTTCGACGACCTTGTTGGTGACGTCGGTGGCGGTGCGGCCTGCCTTCGCCTTGGACATCGACGCCTCGGTCGAGTTCGGCTGCTTGTTGTCGGCCATCCAGGCGGCCCGCATGGTGTGCAGGTACGCGGCCTCGAAATCAGCCTCCATGCGCAGGAATTCGGCAGCGGCGGCGTGCTGGTCGGCGGCAGGCCGATCGTAGTCGACCTCGATGCCGGCCTCGTCGAGGATCGCGCGCAGTTCCTCGAGCGCGGCACGGGTCACGCCGACGGCCATGCCGGCCACCAGCGGACGGGTGTTGTCGAAGGTCTGCATGACCCCGCCGAAACCCTTCTTGGTGTCGACCTCGGGTGAGCCGAGCAGGTTCTCCTTCGGAATCCGGCAGTTCTCGAAGCGGATCGCCGCCGTGTCGGAGACCTTGATACCCAGCTTGTGCTCGAGGCGTTCGACGGTGACACCCGGATGGGTACGCGGCACCACGAAGCTCTTGATGGCGGCGCGGCCGGCACTCTTGTCGACGGTCGCCCAGACGACGATGTGGGTGGCGCGCGATCCCGCTGTCACGTAGATCTTCTCGCCGTTGATGACGTACTCGTCGCCGTCGAGGGTGGCGGTGGTCGAGACGGCGGCCGAGTCGGAGCCGAACCCGGGCTCGGTGATGGCCATGGCTGCCCACACCTTGCCGAAGCGCTCGAGCTGCTCGTCGGTCGCGACAGCGGCGATCGCCGAGTTCCCCAGTCCCTGATAGGGAATCGAGAGCATGAGGCCGACATCGCCCCAGGACGTCTCCATCACGTTGACGACGGACTGCATGTTGCCGCCGTTGACCACGGCGCCCTCGGGCTTGGGCTTGTCTTTCTTCTGTTGGCTACGTCCGCCGTCGGCGCCCGCACCGGCCTGTCCGGTCTCGGACAGACCGTCGTACAGGCTGGCGAGGGTGTCGAGCTCGACGGGGTAGTCGTGCTCGCGCAGGTCGTACTTGCGCGAGATGGGCCGGAAGATCTCCGCGGCCGCCTGATGGGCCTGGTCGACGGTGACGCGCAGCTTCTTCGGGAGTTCGAGATTGATGCTCATGAGAGGTTCTTTCGCTACGTTCGCAAAACGCGGTCAGAGGACGACGATGCCTTCGCCGATGCCGGCACCGCGGAGATCGCGGTACCACCGCTCGACGGGGTGTTCCTTGGTGAAGCCGTGGCCGCCGAGTAGCTGGACGCCGTCGAGGCCGATCTGCAGCCCCTTGTCGATGGTCAGCTTGCGCGCCAGTGCGGCTTCGCGGGCGAAGGACAGACCCTGCTCGGCGCGCGCGGCACCGCGCAGCGTGACGAGGCGGATCGAGTCGACCTCGGTCGCCATCGTGGCGACCATGAAGGCCACCGCCTGACGGTTGGAGATCGGCTCGCCGAACGCCTCGCGCTCGTTCACATAGGGGATGACGTAGTCGAGGACGGCGCGCGCGGTGCCCGCGGCCAGCGCCGACCAGCCCAGCCGGGACAGGCGAACGACGTCGCGGTACGCCGACGTCGCGGCGTCGGCCTCGCCGCCGATGATGGCGGTCGCCGGTACGGCGACGTCCTGCAGCAACAGACGACCCATGCCCGCGGCGCGCACGCCCATGCCCGGATCGGCCTCGACGATCAGGCCCTTGCTGTCGGATTCGACGATGAAGAGGGCCGGCTTGCCGTCGAGCTGGGCGCCGACGATGAACAGTTCCGACGAGCCGGCGGCCGGGACGAAGGACTTGACACCGTTGAGGCGGAACCCGCTCGGCACGCGAGTTGCCTTGGTGCTCAGCGAGAAGGCGTCGAACAGCGGACGCGGCTCGGCGATGACGACCGCGGACTGGGGCACGTTTTCCCCGGCGAAGTCGGGCAGGTAGGTGCGCTGCTGCTCGTCGGTGCCGAAGTTGGTCAGGGTGGTGGCCACGCCACTCGGCGCGAGGAGCGGAAGCGCCAGGCCCATGTCGCCGTAGGCCATCGCCTCGGCGACGAGCGCGTTGGTCACGACCCCGCGCTCGGAGGCGGCGCCCTCGAACTCCTCGGGGACGTTGATCATGGTGATGCCGAGCTCGGCAGACCGCTTGACCAGGTCTTCGGGGGCCGCCGCGGCGGCGTCGGCATCGTGTGCCGCCGGACGCAGGAGCTCGGTGGCGAACTCCTTCACCGTCTCGGCGATCATCTGCTGTTCGTCGTCGGGGGTGAGGTTGAAGTAGTCCTTGGGCGTGCTGGTGAGACGCTTGGCCTGGCCGGAGCCGCCGCCCTGAGCGGCCTTGAACGCGCGGTTCGCCGCCCCGAGGGTCTGGAAACCGGTCTTGGTGCCCTGGTAGGCGATGCGGTTGATCGGTTCGCGGATCTTGTACTTCTCGGCGAACTCGGAGCCCGTCACCGTGGTCAGTACGCGCATCGCGGTGCCGATGAAGTTGCGCGGGTGCGGGTTTCGGCCGACTGCGGAGGTGTCGCGCGGTTCGGTGTGGGTTGTCATGATCACCAGCCGTTTCTTTCCAGTCGCCCCGGTGGGGGTCTGTGCGTGGATCCACGTGTGGGTGGAGGGTCGATGCGACCTATCTTACTCGGTAGTAAGTCCATACCTTACTTCGGAGTAAGAAGTTTGTCACGCACTTGTCCGACACCGCCTTTCCGCACACCCGCTACGCTGGCCGCATGACCCTCGATCACCGCCGCGAACAGGGCTTATCGGGCACCCAGGTGGTGGGCGCGACGACCGTCGCGGTGGTCGGTGCCGCCGCGCTCGGCGCCGCGTGTGTGTTCAGTCCGAGTGGTGTGGAGAGCGGACCGCCGCTGTGTCCGTTCGCGGTGATGACCGGCCTTCCGTGTCCCGGCTGCGGACTCACCCGGAGCTGGGTTGCGTTCATGCACGGCGACGTCGGTTCCGCGTTCACCTTCAATGCCTTCGGGCCGGTGTTCCTGGTGCTGACCGCGGTGACCGTCGTCGCGGCGACGGTCACCCTGGTGCGCCGTCGCGGGGCACCGCTCGCCGGCTGGCGCGACCGCGTGCTCGGACCCGTCGGTGCCGTCCTGCTGGGGGTGTGGCTGACCTACGGTTTCGTGCGAATCCTCGACGCCGCGTTCGGGTGGGGGTTCTTCCCGGTCGTCGTGTGAACGGGCACAGTGGAGTCATGCAGATCACCCACTTCGGCCATTCCTGTCTGCTCGTCGAGATCGACGGGACCAAGGTGCTCTTCGATCCGGGGAATTTCTCGCACGGGTTCGACGGCATCGACGATCTCGACGCGATCCTGATCACCCACCAGCACCCTGACCACTGCGACGTCGCGAAGCTGCCCGAGCTCGTCGCCGCGAACCCCGACGCGATCCTCTACGCCGATCCCCAGACGACCAAGCAGCTCAACGACGACGACGTGGCCGGCGCGTGGACGGCCGCCCGCAGCGGCGACCAGATCGAGATCGGTTCGCTCACCGCGCGTTTCACCGGCGGCCGGCATGCCGTCATCCATCCCGAGATCCCGGTCATCGACAACGTCGCCTATGTCCTCGGGACCGCCGACCAGCCGGGCCAATTCATGCATCCGGGGGACTCGTTTTACATTCCGTTCGAGCATGTCGATGTTCTCGCGCTGCCGTCGGCCGCGCCGTGGATGAAACTCAGCGAATCGGTCGACTACCTCCGGGCGATGGCGCCGCGCGTCGCCGTCCCCATCCATCAGGCGGTCCTGTCCGACGCCGGCAGCGGCATCCACTACGGGCGACTCGCGGACATGAAGGACGACGCGACCGAGTTCACGGTGCTGGAAAAGGAGAGCGCCGCGCAGGTGTGAGGGGCCGGGAGGTGGCTTCGACTCGGTTCGTCGCTGCGCTCCTCACCGGCTCAACCAGCGAGGGGGGCCTGCGAGCGGGCTCCCTCCGGTCCCTGAGGAGCGAGCTTGCGAGCGTGCTCCCTCCGGTCCCTGAGGAGCGAGCTCGCGAGCGTCACGAAGGGTCGACGCGCAGCGCCCCCAGCACCTCGTCGTGCAGCAGTCCGTTGCTGGCGATCGCACTGCCGCCGGCGGGTCCGGGCGTGCCGTCGAGGGCGGTGAAGCGTCCGCCCGCCTCGCGGACCAGGATGTCGAGCGGCGCCAGGTCCCACAGCGAGACCTCGGGTTCGGCGGTCACGTCGACCGCACCCTCGGCGACGAGGCAGTAGTTGAAGAAGTCGCCGTAGCCGCGCACGCGCCACACCCGGTCGGTGAGGTCGATGAATTTCTCGCGGATGCCGCGATCGGCCCAGCCGGACAGGCTCGAGAACGCGAGGCTGGCCGACCCGAGGTCGGCCACTCCCGACACCGACAGGCGTCGGACATCCTCGTCGTCGAAACGCACGTGCGCACCGAGACCTGTTGCCGCCCACCAGCGTCGGCGAAGTGCCGGTGCCGAGACAACCCCGACCGTGGGCACGCCGTCGATGAGGAGCGCGATCAGCGTGGCCCATACCGGGACGCCGCGGACGAAGTTCTTGGTCCCGTCGATGGGATCGACGACCCACTGCCGCCCGGAGAGCACGGCGTCGCCGCCGAACTCCTCGCCGAGCACGGTGTCGGCGGGGCGACGGGCCGAAAGGCGTTCGCGGATCAGGGTTTCGCACGCCAGGTCGGCATCGGACACCGGTGTGAGGTCCGGCTTGTCGTCCACCTTCAGGTCCACGGCGCCGAAGCGGTCCATGGTGAGTGCGTCGGCGGAGTCGGCGAGGGAGAGTGCGAGCTCGAGGTCGTCGCTGAACGTCGTCGGACCGGGAGGGACGGACATGCCCGGTAGGGTAGCTGTCATGGTGCTGACCGTGACGTTCACCCTGTTGATCGCGGCTCTCGTGGTGGTGCTGGTGGTGCAGTGGCAGCGCGGCCGCAATCCGCAGCCGATGTCGGCGGCCAAGGCCTCCCAGTTCGTACAGGGCACGTTCACGGTCGTCGGGGTCTCCGACCGCGACGACGAGCCGACCAAGAGCGCGGCCGACAAGGACGGAAACCGGTTCTGCACCATCTCCGGGACGATCGTCGGTCCCGAGACCAGTCCGACCGAGGTGTACGGGACGCTCGTGCTGGGCGCGGGCGACCCCTGGCCCCAGGTCGGCGACGATCTGCCGGTCCTCTACAAACCGCAGAAGGCCGCGACGTCGTGGCGGTTCGGGGTGATGCCCGAAGCCGGTCCCGGCCCTCTGTAGATCCGCCGGGCGCTGACGCGCCCGACTGTCGGTACTCTGGATAACCGTGCATCCCGACGTGACCGCAGACCTCGACTCCCTCGACGCCACCTTGACCACCGTGGAGAAGGTGCTCGATCTCGAGGAGCTGCGTCGTCGCATCGACGAGCTCGAGATGCAGGCGTCGGACCCGGACCTCTGGAACGACCAGGACCACGCCCAGAAGGTGACCAGCGAGCTCTCGCACGCGCAGTCGGAGTTCCGCAGGGTCTCCGAGTTGCGCCAGCGCCTCGAGGATCTCCCCGTTCTCTACGAACTCGCCGAGGCCGAAGAGGGTGACGACAAGACGGCTGCGCTGGCCGACGCCGATGCCGAACGTGAGAGCCTGCGGACCGACATCGAGGCGATGGAGGTCAAGACGATGCTCGCCGGCGAGTACGACTCGCGCGACGCCGTCGTGAACATCCGTTCCGGCGCGGGCGGCGTCGACGCGGCGGACTGGGCGCAGATGCTGATGCGCATGTACATCCGGTGGGCCGAGCAGAAGGGCTATGGCGTCGAGGTCTACGACACCTCCTACGCCGAAGAAGCGGGCCTCAAGAGCGCGACGTTCGCGGTGAAGGCCCCGTACATGTACGGCACGCTGTCGGTCGAGCAGGGCACCCACCGGCTCGTGCGTATCAGCCCGTTCGACAACCAGAGCCGCCGTCAGACATCGTTCGCCGAGGTCGAGGTGCTGCCCGTGGTGGAGACCACCGACCACATCGACGTCGACGAGAACGACATCAAGGTGGACGTGTACCGCTCGTCGGGCCCCGGCGGGCAGTCGGTCAACACGACCGACTCCGCGGTCCGGCTGACCCACATCCCCACCGGCATCGTCGTGACCTGTCAGAACGAGAAGAGCCAGCTGCAGAACAAGGCGTCAGCGATGCGCGTGCTGCAGGCCAAGCTGCTCGACCGCAAGCGCCAGGAGGAGCGCGCCGAACTCGACGCACTGAAGGGTGACGGCGGTTCGAGCTGGGGCAACCAGATGCGCTCCTACGTGCTGCACCCGTATCAGATGGTGAAGGACCTGCGGACCGGCGTCGAGGACAACAATCCGACGTCGGTGCTCGACGGGGAGCTGGACAAGTTCATCGAGGCCGGGATCCGCTGGCGGATGGCGACCGCCGAAGCGTGATGCGCGATCCCGGAGTCCTGCTGCTCGCCGCGCCGCCGAGCCCGACCGAGGTCTTGATCGGTCGGGTATATGTGTGGATGGCCACCAACGGCTTGGAGATCCTCATCTGGATCCTGGGCGCGGTGCTGCTCGCCCGATTGATCCGGTGGGGCGCCGACAAGTACGCCTCCCGTGTGGACTCGCGGTTCTCCACCAGCGACCTCATCGTCCAGACCGAGGACGCCAAACACCGTCGCGCTCTGGTCGACGTGGTGGCGTGGACGCTGATCGTGGTGATCGCGATCATCGTGATCATCCACACGCTGTCGGTGTTCGGAATCCCGTTGAGCGGGTTGACCGGCCCCACCGCGGTGATCGGTGCCGCCCTCGGCTTCGGTGCGCAGCGCATCGTGCAGGACATCCTCGCCGGCTTCTTCGTCGTTGCGGAGAAGCAGTACGGCTACGGCGACGTCGTCAACCTGACGGTGACGGGCAACGCGCCTGCCGAGGGCACAGTCGAGGACGTGACGCTGCGGGTGACCAAACTGCGCACCGCCGAGGGCGAGGTCATCACCGTCCCCAACGGCCAGATCGTCAAGGCCACCAACCTTTCGAAGGACTGGGCGCGCGCGGTCGTCGACGTCCCGGTCCCGTCCGAAGCCGACATCGGGCTCGTCAACGACACGCTCGACCGGGTGGGCCGGGAGTTCTACGCCCTGCCCCGGTGGCACGACCTGCTTCTCGACGCACCGTCGTCCCTCGGTGTCATCAGCCTCGAGCTCGACGCCATCACGGTGCGCATGGTCACTCGTACGCTTCCGGGCAAGCAGTTCGAGGTCGGGCGCGCGCTGCGTGTCCACATCATCCGAGCGCTGGCGCGTGAAGGTATCAATGTGCCCGCCCGCGAGGTCCGGTCCGCGGGTGGGCCGCCGGCGACACACGCCGATCAGGGCAATCGGGACGGGGGAGACTGATGGCTGAGACACCGAATTCCCCGCGCCGGAACGAGCCGGCTGGGGACAGGCCTGACGAGAGCCTGCCCCACGACGAGCAGCCCGGCGAGGGTGGGCCTGGTAGAGACATCCCCGCCGACGACGCCCCGACACAGATCATCCCGACGCAGGGCATCCCCCCCGAGGCCCCACCGCCGCAGCAGTCGCCGGACGAGTCCGACGGCAAGCGAGGGCACGACTGGCGGCACATCGCCCGCACCCGGATGCGGACCAGCACCGCGATCTTGGTTACGGTCTTCCTCGCCTGTTGCGTGCTGTACGGATACACCTCGCAGCGCTACGGTGTGGTGTACTCACCGGCACGGCCCGCGCCGACGACATCGCAGACGGTCGAACCGACGTACGAGCCGCCACCGTCGACGTCGTCATCCACGACCACCACCTCGACGGAACCGTCGACGACCGACTCGACCAGTGGCGTCGAGGGTACGGACGGCTCGTCGACGGACGGGGCCCCGGCGCCCGCGCCCGGTACGAGCCGCGAGACCATCCCGGGTCTGCCCAACATCCCGCTCCCGAATTTCGGCGGACAGACGCCGACCACCACGGTCCCGACACGCTGAACCGGCGGGGAATTCGCTGGTCAGGCGGGTGGCTGAGCTGGGGCGTCGTGCCTGAACGCACTCTCAGGAGTCGTCGTTACACTGGCACATCGTGATCAAGCTGGAGAACGTCACGATGCAGTACAAGGCGTCCAGTCGACCCGCTCTGCGAGATCTGAGCTTCGAGGTCGACAAGGGGGAGTTCGCGTTCCTGATCGGTCCGTCGGGATCAGGTAAGTCGACGTTCTTCCGTCTGCTCCTCAAGGAGGACCGCCCGACGAGCGGCGAGGTGTACCTCGGGGAGTTCCACGTCAACAGACTGAAGGCGCGCAGCGTGCCGAAGCTGCGGCAGTCGATCGGGTGTGTGTTCCAGGACTTCCGTCTGCTCCAGAAGAAGACGGTGGCCGAGAACGTCGCGTTCGCGCTCGAGGTGATCGGTCGGCCTCGCTCCACCATCCAGCGGGTGGTGCCGGAGGTGCTCGAGTACGTCGGCCTGGAAGGCAAGCACGATCGCATGCCGAACGAGTTGTCCGGCGGCGAGATGCAGCGCGTGGCCATCGCCCGCGCCATCGTGAACCGTCCGCTGGTGCTCCTGGCCGACGAGCCCACCGGCAACCTCGATCCCGAGACCAGCGAGGAGATCGTCGACGTCCTCGACCGGGTCAACCGCCGCGGCACCACGGTGGTGATGGCCACCCACGACCGCCACATCGTCGACGCGATGCGACGACGGGTTCTCGAGTTCGACAGCGGCCAACTCGTCCGCAACGACCCGCAGGGCGTGTACGGAATCGGCTGACGCGCAGCCCGACCCGACACACTTCCCCGAGACCCAAGGACTGTCTGAGCAGACATGCGAGCGAATTTCATCATCAGCGAGGTTCTCCACGGACTCCGCCGCAACGCGACCATGACCATCGCGATGATCATCACCACCGCGATCACGCTGGGAATGTTCGGCGGTGGGCTCCTGGTGATCCAGATGGCGGACAAGAGTCAGCAGATCTTCCTCGACCGGGTGGAGATGGAGTTCTATCTCAATCCCGAGGTGACCGAGCGTGATCCGCAGTGCGAGTCCGACCCGTGCGCCCAACTTCGCCGCGGGCTCGAGAACGAACCCGGCGTCACCTCGGTGACCTACCTCGACAAGGACGAGGCCTTCAAACGCGCGAAGGAGATCTTCGCGAACAACCCCGATCTCGCCGAGAACATCGTCGAGGGCACGTTGCCGGCCTCGCTGCGTGTGCGGGTGTCCGATCCCGGCCAGTTCGATGCGGTGCTCACCAAGTACGCGACGCGGAAAGACCTGGGGGTGGACGCCTTCAAGGACGACCGCAAGCTCGTGCAGCGGATCTTCAGTGTCCTCGACGGCGTCCGCAACGCGACCTTCGCCATCGCTTCGGTCCTGGCGATCGCCGCCATCCTGTTGATCATCAACACGGTTCAGGTCGCGGCGTTCACCAGACGGACCGAGGTGTCGATCATGCGCCTCGTCGGCGCGACCCGCTGGTACACCCAGTTGCCGTTCCTGCTCGAGGCGGTGGTGTCGGCCTTCGTCGGCTCGATGCTGGCCATCGGCGGTCTGCTGCTGGCCAAGAAGTTCTTCTTCGACAACGCGTTACGCGAGCTGTACGGGGTCAGCTTCTTCGCCCGGATCGAGCTGACCGACGTACTGTTCGTCGCACCGTGGCTGGTGCTCGGCGGAATTGTGTTGGCGGGTGCGACCGCGTATGTCACGCTTCGTGTCTATGTCCGGGAATGATCGGTCCGTCGGGGCGGTTCGGATTGTCGGCGATCAGCAACCGGTCGGTCACCAACAGGGCGATCGACCACACTACGAGGAGGTGAGTGCATGCCGAAGGAAAAAGGACGCAATGTGATCGCGTCCAACCGCAAGGCGCGGCACAACTACGCCATCCTCGACGTCTACGAGGCCGGCGTCGTCCTGGTCGGCACCGAGGTGAAAAGCCTGCGGGCGGGCAAGGCCTCGCTGGTCGACGCGTTCGCGACGATCGACGACGGCGAGGTGTGGCTTCATGCCCTGCACATCGCCGAGTACGGCAACGGCTCCTGGACCAACCACTCGGTCCGCCGCAAGCGCAAACTGCTGATGCACCGACGCGAGATCGACAACCTCGTCGGCAAGATCCGCGACGGCAACCTCACGCTGGTGCCGCTGTCGATGTACTTCAACGACGGCAAGGTGAAGGTCGAGCTCGCGCTGGCCCGCGGCAAGCAGGCGCACGACAAGCGCCAGGACATCGCCAAGCGGACCGCCCAGCGTGAGGTCGAACGTGAGGTCGGCCGCCGCGTGAAGGGCATGGGCTGACTCACGCGCCGGTGTCGGCCTGACCCTGTTGCTCAGTCGGCGTTCCCGGCGACGTGTTCGGTCCGTTCTGGTCGTCGGACTCGGAGCCGCTCTCACCGTCCTGGTTCTGTCGGCCCGGCAGGCCGCCCATCCCGGGCCCACCCATCTGCGGTCCACCCATCTGTGGTCCACCCATCTGGGGACCGCCACCCATTCCGGGCCCGTTGCCGCCCTGCTGCCAGACGGCGGCCGGCGACGGCCGCTCGGGCGTCGTGTTGTCCCCGGTGATGTAGCCGGCGCCGAAGCCGAGTGCGCCCGCGACGATGGCCAGCCCGGCTGCACCGGCGATCAGGGCCGACCGGGCCGGCGCGGTCTTCGGGGTTACCGGGCGCGGTTCGCCGACCGGGCCGCGTGAATCGGGTGAGTCGCCCGCGCCGATGGACTCATGGGAGTTCGCTCCCGGGGTCGGCGCCGGGCTGATCGGCGTGGTCGCGGCGTCGTCAGATGTCGTGGGTGCCGGCGGGGCCGGGGAGGTGCTGTCGGGGTCGTGTCCGCCAGGGGTCGGGGGCGTCATGTCGGTCTCGCTCTCGTCGGTCGGCCGAGTCCGTCCTCGGCTCACGAGGTCTCCACGATCCCGGCGGTGTCTTGGTCGACGCTGTCGGTCAGCTGTGAATGCGCTGGTGATCGCGGCGAACGGTAGCCGACCGGTAATGGGAATGAACTCTGAGTGACGAGTTGTTAGACTGAAGTGCTCGCTGACATCCGTCGGCGGCAACCTACTCGGGGCTGATCGGTTTCGACTTCGTGCGTCGAGATAGGGGAAGCGTGTCGGTGCAGGCTGGAGACCACCGTGAGCGTCGCAGCAACCAATTAAGCGCCGATTCCAATCAGCGCGACTACGCCCTCGCTGCCTGAGTAGCGCCGGCTAGTCTGTCGGCCCGGGTTATGCTCCCAGACCCGGTTGCCGGCATCATCCATGGGAGCTCACCGTCCTCGCCGGTCGCGGGTGAGGTCGGAACATCAAACAGCGACTGGGATCGTCATCTCGGCTTGTTCGCGTGACCGAGAGATCCGAGTAGAGACATAGCGGACTGCACACGGAGAAGCCCTAACAACACGACGGAGGACCCGGGTTCAATTCCCGGCAGCTCCACGAGAAGGCGCCCCACCGGACTCGGTGGGGCGCCTTTCGTTTCGCGCCGGCCGGTTCGCTAACCGGTACTCAACGCATCGAGCGTCGCGCTCTCGCGATGCTTGCGTCGTTTGGTGACGACGCCGTGGGTCGGGCTGAACAGGTAGACACCGAAGAACGCGATGCCCTGGACGAGGACGACCATCCCGCCGGGGGAGGTGTCCTGGTAGTAGGAGACGTAGAGGCCGATGACCCCGCAGATCGCCGAGATCGCGGGCGCGATGACGAGCATCCGGCCGAAGCGATCGGTGAGCAGTCGGGCCGTCGCGCCGGGGATGATGAGCATCGCGACCACGAGCACGATGCCGACCACCTGCAGCGCGGTCACCGCGGTGAGGGCGAGCAGCGCGAGAAGGGCCGCGCCGAGCAGTTTCGGGCTGAGTCCGATCGCGAAGGCGTGCGTGCGGTCGAAGGCGTAGAGGGTGAAGTCGCGTCTCTTGAGCAGCAGCAAGGTCGCCACGATCGCACCCAGGATCGCGATCTGCACGAGATCCGACGTCGAGACACCCAGGAGGTTGCCGAAGATGATGTGGTTCAGGTCGGTCTGGCTCGGCGTCACCGAGATCAGCACCAGGCCGAAGGCGAAGAGGGTGGTGAAGACGATGCCGATGGCGGCGTCCTCCTTGACCCGGCCGCCGTCGCGGACAGCGCCGATCAGTGCCACCGCCAGGAAGCCGAAGATCACCGCGCCGATGGCGAACGGCACGCCGACGATGTAGGCGAGGACCACGCCCGGCAGCACCGCGTGCGAGACCGCGTCACCCATCAGCGACCAGCCGATCAGCACGAGCCAGCACGACAACAACGCGCACACGACCGAGGCGATCAGCGTCGCCCACAGGGCACGCGTCATGAACGCGTAGGCGAACGGGTCGAGAAGGATGTCGACGATGTTCACGAGACCTCCTCGTGGCGATCGGTGGTGAGGCGTTCGGAGTCGAGGCGTTCAGACGTCGGCCGGGCGAGTGGATCGAGGCCGAACGCGCGGACGAGGTTGTCGGTGGTGATCACCTCGGTCGGCGCGCCCTGCGCGATCACGCGGCGCATCAGCAGGATCGCCTCGTCGGCCAGCTCGGGCAGGACCTGGAGATCGTGCGTGGACACCAGGATCGTCGTCCCGGCATCGGCGAGTTCGCGTAGCAGTGCGGTGATGGTCCCCTCGGTGCGTTTGTCGACGCCGGCGAACGGTTCGTCGAGCAGCAGGATCTCGGCCTCCTGCGCGATGCCGCGGGCCACGAAGGCCCGCTTGCGCTGCCCGCCGGACAACTGGCCGATCTGGCGGTCGGCGAAGTCGGTGAGCTCGACGCGTGCGAGGGCTTCGTCGACGGCGTCGTGGTCGGCCCGCTTGGGGCGGCGCGTGAACCCGAGATGGCCGTAGCGACCCGTCATCACGACGTCACGGACCGACACCGGGAAGCTCCAGTCGATGTCCTCGGACTGCGGCACGTAACCGAGCGCGCCGGCTCGACGCGCCGCGGTGGGGGTCCGGCCGCCGAGCCGGACCGTGCCGGTCGTCGGGGTCACCGACCCCACGATCGTCTTGAACAGCGTCGACTTGCCCGATCCGTTCATCCCGACGAGGCCGCACACCTGGCCGGACGGTACTCGTACCGACGCGTGGTCGAGCGCGAGGATGTCGCCGTACCGCACGGTCACGTCCGTCACCTCGATGGCGGAACCGGTTGTCGCTGAGACGTTCACGTGTTGCTCCCGGTCAGGCCCGACACGATGGTCGCGACGTCGTGGCGGATGAGGTCGAGATAGGTGGGTACGGGGCCGTCGGCCTCGGAGAGCGAGTCGACGTACAGGGTGCCGCCGAACCGAGCGTCGGTCGCGTTCACGACCTGTCGCATCGGGGCGTCGGAGACCGTGGACTCGCAGAAGACCCCCGGAACGCGGTTCGCCCGGACGAAGTCGATCGTCTCGGCGACCTGCTGCGGCGTCGCCTGCTGCTCGGCGTTGACCGGCCAGATGTAGCGCTCGACGAGTCCGGCGTCGTGGGCGAGATACGAGAAGGCACCTTCGCAGGTGACGAGGGCCCGCTCGTTGGCGGGTAGTCCGGCGAGTGCGGAGGTGAGATCGGTCTGTACCTGCTGGAGCTGCCGCTTGTACGCGGTCGCGTTCGATTCGAAGGTGCCGGCGCCGTCGGGGTCGAGCTCGGTGAACGCGCGCACCATGTTGTCGACATAGATCTGCACATTCACCGGACTCATCCACGCATGCGGATTGGGCTTGCCCGCATAGGCATCCGACGCGATGTCGATCGGTTCGACACCCTCGCTGACAACGACGTGCCGGACGTCGAGGCCGTCGACGAACTGGGCGAACCAGGCTTCGAGATTGAGACCGTTGTCGAGGACGAGCGACGCGGTCGCGGCCCGACGGATGTCGCCGGGAGTCGGCTCGTAGCCGTGGATCTCGGCACCCGGCTTGGTGATCGACTCCACCTGCAGACGGTCGCCGGCGACCTCCGAGGCGATGTCGGCGAGCACGGTGAACGTGGTGAGCACGACCTTCTCATCGGGCAGCCGACTCGACAGCGTGCATCCCGCGAGGATCGTGCACACGGCAGCAAGCAGTGCCCCGACGGTGACGAACCGGCGACGCACGAGCTTGGGCATGCCGACACTATAGTTTCGGTTCGCCGAACTTTCTAGTTCGGGGGGTACGTGCCCTGGAACAGCGTCATCGGCGTATCGCGAGGAGATGGAACTCGGCGAAGCGATGGGCGTCATCGGCACGTTTGACGGTGCGCCACTCCTCGTCGAAACCGGCATCGGCCAGGGCCGCCGCCATCCGATCCGGGTGCCAACGCCACGCGGGTGCCACCCGATGGTCGAACTCGACGATCTCGTCGTCGGGGGTCGTCTGACCGGCGACCAGGACGGTGCTGCCCGCGGCCATCCGCTCCGCCCAGCCGCCCACGATCTCGGGCACGGAGTCGGGTGGCACGTGGATCAGGCTGAAGCGG
The DNA here is from genome assembly GCF_001456905.1 of Gordonia sp. SGD-V-85. Lineage (NCBI taxonomy): Bacteria > Bacillati > Actinomycetota > Actinomycetes > Mycobacteriales > Gordoniaceae > Gordonia > Gordonia sp. SGD-V-85. Next base: position 36,621 of record NZ_LNQO01000027.1, on the reverse strand, counting down.
GCCAGTACGGCCGCGACGGTGACGTCGGCGAGCTCCGGAGCGTCGATGCGGGCGTCGCCGGAGACGAACCGGACGCCGGGGTGCTTCGACCTCGCGATCCGCAGCATCGCCGTACTCGGGTCGACGCCGACCGCGTCGAACCCGAGTGCGACCAACTCGGCGGTCAGGAGCCCCGGCCCGCAACCGACGTCGAGCACCGTTCCTGCGACACCGCTGTCGCGGACGTGCTCGACGAACGCCCCGAAGGCGTGGCGCTGCAGGATGTTAGTGAACGGGGACGGGAAGGTCTCGGCGTACAGATCGGCGAGCTCGTCGTAACCGGGCTGCGAACTCACACGACTCCCGACGCCCGCAGATCCTCGATCTCGCGGGCGGACAACCCCAGCAATCCGCCGTAGACGGCCTCGTTGTCGCAACCGGGGGCGGGGGGACCGGCGTTGCGGATGCCACCGGGGGTGTCGCTGAACTGTGGCACGACGCCGGGACCGAGGACGGTGCGCTGCGCGCGTTCGTCGTAGTGTTCGGCGATCATCCCCCGTGCCTGTAGATGCGGGTCGGCGACCACCTCGGCGACGGAGTTCACCGGTCCGACAACGACTCCCGCGGCACCGAGTACTTCGGTCAGCTTCTCCGGTGTGTACTGCCGCGACCATTCGCCGATCAATTCGTCGAGCTCGTCCTGGTTGCGTCCGCGCGCGGCGTGATCGACGAAGCGGTCGTCGGTCGCGAGCTCGGGTTGTCCCATCGCCGCGCACAGCCGGGCGAACACCGAATCCTGGTTGGCGGCGATGATGACGTGCGTGCCCGCACTGGTCGGGTAGAGGTTCGACGGAGCGATGCCGTCGAGCCGGGTGCCCGACGGGCCGCGGACGACGCCACCTGCGTCGTAGTCCGCGATGGCCGATTCCTGCACGGCGACACATGATTCGATGAGGGATGTGTCGACGACCTGCCCCCTGCCGGTCACCGCACGCCGGTACAGTGCCGCGAGGGCGCCCTGCGCGGCGAACATGCCGGCCAGGGTGTCGCCGAGTGACAGCGCCAGCCGGGGCGGGAGCTGTCCGGGGTAGCCGTTGAGATACCGCAGACCGCTGGCGGCCTCGGCGACGGAGGCGTACCCGGCTCGTGTCGAATCCGGGCCGGTCTGGCCGTAGCCCGAGACGCGCACCACGACGATGCCCGGGTTGCGTGCGGACAGTACGTCCGGGCCGATACCGAGCCGCTCGAGCGTTCCGGGACGGAAGTTCTCGACGATGATGTCGGCCCGTTCGACGAGATCGAGGAACAGCTCGCGCCCTCGGTCCGCCCGCAGATCGAGGGTTACCGCTTTCTTGTTGCGGCCGTGCACCGTCCAATAGAAGCGGTGACCGTCGACCTCCGCCTGTCCCCAGGTGCGGATCGGATCGGGCTTGCCGGGCGGTTCGATCTTGATGACGTCGGCGCCCATGTCACCCAACAGCCGTGCCGCGTGTGGTCCGGCGATGAGCGTGCCCAGTTCGAGGACGGTGACGCCGTCAAGCGGGCCGGCGGGACGGTCGCTCATCGGTCTCGGCGAGGTGTCGGTCATCCAGACAGTGTGGCCGGTCACCCGGCGTGCGCCAAGGGTCGACCCGGGTGCCCGGCGGATCGCGGTGCGCTCTCGCCTGCTGGCCGACGCACTCGGAATGTTTGGAACAAATCACGCCCGATGTGTCAATGAGCACCGGCCGACGCTAGGGTGTGTGTCGTCGAACACACCGAAGGGGCGGGAAGAACATGGTTGATCACGCGTCGGGCACGGGACTGCTGCCGGACATCCGGCTGGCCGACATGGTGTCGGGAGTCGCGTCGTTGCGTCGTGACGCCGGCACGATTCTGCGGACCCTACCGGCGATGCTGCCCACACCGCCGACCACGAAGATGTCCATCGGCAAGCGGTTCCAGCAGAGTGCGCAGAAGTACCCTGACCGGGACTTCCTCCGGTTCGAGGGTGTGTCGATCACCTACCGCGAGGCCAACGCTCGGGCCAACCGGCTCGCGGATTTCCTCACCCGCGAGGGTGTCGGGCGCGGTGACGTGGTCGCGGTGCTCTCGCGTAATCACCCCGATGTCGTCATCGCGATGTTCGCGATCGTCAAGATCGGGGCGATCTGCGGAATGCTCAACTTCAACCAGCGCGGTGCGGTGCTGGAACACAGTCTCGGACTCATCGAGCCGAAAGTGGTTCTCTATCAGTTCGATCTGCTGGAGGCGCTGGAATCGGTGCCGACCGGATGCCGGCCGGACAAGGAGTTCACCTTCGCCGAACTCGCCACACTGACCGCGCGCTGCTCACCGCTCGACCGGCCGGTCACCGACTCGATCGAGGTCGGGTCGACCGCGATCTACATCTTCACCTCGGGCACAACGGGTTACCCGAAGGCGAGCAAGATGAGTCATTACCGCTGGCTGGTGGCGATGAACGGCATCGGCGGGCTGGGAATCCGTCTGCGCGGCGACGACGTCATGTACACGGCGTTGCCCTTCTACCACAACAACGCTCTCACGATCTCGGTCTCGTCGGTCCTCGCATCGGGAGCCTGCCTGGCCATCGGCAAGCAGTTCTCGGCGTCGAAGTTCATCGACGAGATCATCGAGAACAACGCCACCGCGTTCGCCTACATCGGTGAGCTGTGCCGCTATCTGCTCGCGCAGCCGCCGAAGCCGACCGATCGCGCGCACCGCCTCCGGCTGGCCGTCGGCAACGGTCTGCGCCCGGACATCTGGGATGCCTTCACCGAGCGGTTCGGTATCGACCGCGTCGTCGAGTTGTATGCGGCGAGCGAGGCGAACATCGGTTTCATCAACGTCTTCGGCTTGTCCAAGACGGCCGGGTTCTCGCCGTTGCCGTACACGATCGTCGAATACGACGAGGAGACCGGCGAGCCGCTGCGCGGTCCCGACGGGCGGGTGCGGCCGGTCGGGAAGGGTGGTACCGGATTGCTTCTCGCGCAGATCAATTCACGGGTACCGTTCGACGGTTACACCGACCCGGCCGCGACCGAACGAAAGATCGTCCGCGACGCGAAGCGCAAGGGCGACAGGTGGTTCAACAGCGGCGACGTCGTCCGCGATCAGGGCTTCTCGCACATCGGCTTCGTCGACCGCATCGGTGACACCTTCCGCTGGAAGGGTGAGAACGTGGCCACCACCGAGGTCGAGGCGGTGCTCGACGCGCACCCCGCCGTCGAGGAGGCGGTCGTGTTCGGTGTGCCCGTTCCGGGGGTCGACGGCAAGGCCGGCATGGCGGCGGTGAGCCTGCGAGACGGCGAGACCTTCGACGCCGACGGTCTCGCCCGGCACGTTCGCGACGGTCTGCCCGCGTACGCCGTGCCATTGTTCGTCCGGATCGTCGAGGCGCTGGAACACACCTCGACGTTCAAGAACATGCGCACCGAACTCCGCAAACAGGCTTACGGGCAGACCGGCGACGATCCGCTCTACGTGCTCGTCGGGGAGAAATACGTCGAGTTCTATCCGGAGTTCGTCGAGGAGTTGGCCGGCCGGCCGACGCGCTGAGGTCAGGCGCCGCGCAGCGCGGACAGGCGCTCGCCGACGAAGTCGAGCGCGCTGCGCTGCCAGAGCCCGATGTGATCGAGCATGGCGTGACCGCCGCCGGGGACTGGGATGAACTCGGCGTCGACGCCCAGCGCCGAGAGCTCGGCGATGCCCTTGCGGGTCCGCTTCGCGAGCGTGCGGGTGTCGGCGTCGCCGTGCACCGCGACGACCCGCGCGCCGGGCTGGATGTGTCGCCAGTCGGCGAACTGCCACCACGGCGCCAGGCCGAGGACGCCGATGACCCGGCGGTCGGCGGCGAGATGGGCGGCCACGCGTCCGCCCATCGAGTGTCCGATCGCGACCACCGGCACGCCCGGGTGCCGTCGGCAGATCTCGTCGAGTGCCGCACGGGCGGGGAGCAGAGGTGAATTGTCGTCGCCGTTCCAGCCGTACACGCGGTAGCCGACCTGGTGGACGCGCACCGACCGGCCGAATCGCAGTCGCAGCGACCAGGTGAACGGGTACATGCGCAGGGCGGACGGCTGCCAGGGGCTGAACGGTTTGTGGCTGTTGTCCGTGCCGCCCGGCAGGACGAGCACGAGCAGGCCGGGGGATCGGCGTCCGGGGGACAGCAGTCCCGACAATCCGGCGATCAGCATGTGTGCAGGCCCCTTCGATGCGACGTCGACGATCGTCTCACCGTAGCGATTCGGTCTCCGGGTCCGGACGGATCGGTTCGTCGACCGGGCGAACGGCGTGTGGAGTGGCACAATCGCGGTCATGGCACATCCTCGCGCTGGTACCTTGGCCCTGCCCGAAGACCTCGTCGACGTGGACGCCCTGGTGCGTGCCTATTACGACAACACACCCGACCCGTCGGACCCGTTGCAGCAGGTCGTGTTCGGGACGTCGGGGCATCGCGGATCGAGCTTCGACAACGCGTTCAACGAGGCCCACATCCTCGCGACGACGCAGGCGATCGTCGACTACCGCCGCTCGGCCGGGATCTCCGGTCCGCTGTTCATCGGGTTCGACACCCACGCTCTCTCGGTCCCCGCCTGGCGCACCGCACTCGAAGTGCTCGCGGCCAACGAGATCACCGTCTACACCGCCGAGAGCGACTCGTTCACACCCACGCCGGCGGTCAGCCGCGCCATCCTCATGTTCAACCAGGACAACCCGGGGGTGCTGTCCGACGGCATCGTCGTGACGCCGTCACACAATCCGCCGCGGGACGGCGGATTCAAGTACAACCCGCCGACCGGCGGTCCCGCGGACACCTCGATCACCTCGGTCGTCGCGGCGCGGGCGAACGAACTGCTCGAGCAGAAGCTCGACGGTGTCGCGCGCATCCCGTTCGAGCGCGCGCGCGGCAGCGAGTTCGTGCAGGACTACTCGTTCCTCCTCAACTACATCGACGGACTCGGCGACGTGGTCGACATGCGAGCGATCCGCGACGCCGGCATCCACATCGGCGCCGACCCGCTCGGCGGCGCGTCCGTCGGCTATTGGGCGCTGCTGGGCCTCCGATACAACCTCGAGCACCTGACGGTCGTGAATCCGACGGTGGACCCGACGTTCTCGTTCATGACGCTCGACACCGACGGCAAGATCCGGATGGACTGTTCGTCGGCCAACGCGATGGCCTCGCTCATCTCCTCCCGTGATTCCTACGACATCGCGACCGGCAACGACGCCGACTCGGACCGGCACGGCATCGTCACGCCCGACGCCGGTCTGATGAACCCCAACCACTACCTGGCCGTCGCGATCGATTACCTGTTCACGCACCGGCCGCAGTGGTCCGAGTCGGCGGCGGTCGGCAAGACGCTCGTGTCGTCGTCGCTGATCGACCGGGTGGTCGCCGGGATCGGACGACCGCTGCTCGAGGTTCCCGTCGGCTTCAAGTGGTTCGTCGACGGCCTGTTGAACGGTCGCGTCGCCTTCGGTGGCGAGGAGAGCGCCGGGGCGTCGTTCCTGACCTTCGACGGCAGCCCGTGGTCGACCGACAAGGACGGCATCATCATGGCGCTGCTGGCGTCGGAGATCCTCGCGGTGACGGGCAAGTCGCCGTCGCAGCGCTACGCCGAACTCGCCGAGGAGTACGGGACCACGGCGTATGCGCGGATCGATGCGCCGGCCAGCCGGGAGCAGAAGGCGGTGCTGTCGAAGCTGTCGCCGGAGCAGGTGACGGCGACGGAACTGGCGGGCGAACCCATCTCGGCGATCATGACGACCGCACCGGGCAACGGCGCACCGATCGGCGGCCTCAAGGTCACGACGGAGAACGCCTGGTTCGCGGCTCGCCCGTCGGGCACCGAGGACGTCTACAAGATCTACGCCGAATCCTTCAAGGGCGCAGACCATCTCGCGCAGGTGCAGAGCGAGGCGCAGCAGGTCGTCGACGCGGCGCTGGGGGCGTGAGCGAGTAGCGGGCCGGCCGTGGCGGTCACCGCCCCGTTCCGGCCGGACGTTCCCTCAGACAATTTTCAGCGCGACGCCGTTATTGTCGGAATGTGAGCAAGAAGCGCAAGCCGGGAGCATCGGTGCCCCGCACCACCAACTCGAAGTATCAGCCGAGCGCGCCGTCGAACACGATGACCTACGTGCTCGGCGGCATCGCCGTCCTGGTGATCGCGGGCCTCGTGATCGGCGGGATCTGGTGGAGCGGACGCGATCAGGGTGACACCGATCAAGCCGCGCTGGCGTCGAGTTCGACGATGATCGTCGGTCCCGAGACCGCTCCGCTCATCGACGTCTTCGAAGACCCGATGTGTCCGGTGTGCAAGGTGTTCGAGCAGCAGTCCGGACCGGCCATCACCAAGGCCGTCACCGAGGGCAAACTCCGCGTGCGCTACCACACACTGCACTTCCTGAACTCGCGGTCGGCGACCGGTGACTACAGCTCGCGTGCTGCCGGTGCGCTGACCTGCGTGGCCGACGAGCAGAACACCGATCTGTTCCTGCGGTTCCACAGCGCGCTGTTCGCCGCCCAGCCGCCCGAAGACGGCACCGGCAACATCAGCAGCCCCGAACTCGCGCGGCTCGCGACCGAACAGGGCGCGACGCCGGCGACCGCCACCTGCATCACCGACAACGCAAAGGTCGCCCAGGCCGAGGAGAACGCCCAGAAGTCGACCGACGAACTGTCGAAGGCGACCGGCGGACAGGTCGGCACGCCGACCGTGCTGCACGACGGCGAGCCCGTCAACGGCGTCCTCGAGGGCACCGGTTGGCTCGACAGCATCCTGGGTGGCGGCAACTCCTGAGTCGCGGGACGCCGATTCGACACCACTCGGGTCGGCGTCCTGGCGATTTGGCTGGTATCGCCGAGATGGTGTAACTTCGCCAGTGCCCTTGAACAGGGCGGAACAACAAAATACGGGGCTATGGCGCAGCTGGTAGCGCACCACACTGGCAGTGTGGGGGTCAGGGGTTCGAGTCCCCTTAGCTCCACCGAACGAAGCCCGTTCCGACAGATGTCGGGACGGGCTTCGTCGTTGGTGGGATAGAGTCTGTCGAACCGAGTTGCGTAGGGACAAACGGTTGCGCGCTCTACGGAGGCGGCAACGTGTTCTAGCTACCGGATTCGAAGTAGGGTGCGATATCCCTGACGAAATCGGTTGTGCCAGAAGCTGCGAGAGCATCGAGGAACTGTTCGGTGGTCACCGGTGGGCGACGACGCTTGTCGGCGGTTTGGGCTACAGATGCCACCGCACGCGCCGGATTGCGGTGGAGTAGGTCCAACAGGAATTGGTCGGAGCTGCGTATGTGCAGCCCCAGCGGCTCCACAACTGCATTGGGAAAATGCTGGGTGTTGTCGGTGACGATCGCGGCCGCGTGGCCTCTCACGGCGGCTGCGACAACGTGTCGGTCGTCAGGATCGGGCATTCCTGAGATTGCCTCTTCAAGTGGTTCCCAGCCTTCGACGCACGCGTCCTCGAAGGCATCGTTCATGGCGTCGACCCGCAAGCGTGCGGTCGCCTCTGAGACTCGTCCCTTTGTCGCCCGATTGATACCGCGCACCGTCTCGTCCATGATGCGGTTGCTCCACAGCGGGTAGTACGCCCGTTGCTCGGCGAAGGTGAGCAGCAGATCGGCCTTGTGGATCGGCACCAGAACACACGCGTCGAGCATCACGCGAAACCCCGCCACTACCGCTTGCGCTCCTCGGCAATCTCGCGGCGAGATGTGCGCATGGCTTCCCGATAGTCCTCGGCGGGCACGTCGTACAGACCGCTGTCTTCGGCGTCATCGACGAGAGCTTGCAGTGCCCCGCGCCGCTCGATTGCGCGCTGTGACTGGTACTCGAGTAGATCGCCTAACTTCACGCGCCGGTGACGGCTGCCTTCTACGGTCTCGTAGGGGATTCTGCCGCTCTCCAGCAGTTTGATGAGAGTAGGGCGGCTGATGCCGAGGTAGTCGGCAGACTCCTGCGTCGAGAGTTTCTGGTCGACCGGAGCGACAACGACCGCGCGGTGCGCGCGCATCGCATCCACGATCTGTGTCAGCGTCCGATAGACCTCGAGCGGGAGAGGCACTTCTTCACCGTCGGGCCCGACGAGTGCGGCAGGCTCGTGGTGGTGATCAAGGAACCGCGACAAATCCATGAGGGCGTCGAGGTCGGGGGCGTCGGTCGGGGGGAAGAACGTTCCTGTTCTGCGCGGTGCGGTAGTCGGGCTCATTTAGCAAGTTTGCCGACTAATCGAAATATCCGCAATCCCTTTGGTGGCTGTACTGGCAGAGGGGGTCAGGGGTTCGAATCCCCTTGGCTCCGCCAAATGTTCGTCGTTCAAACCCTGGGCGAACGTCAGCACTGGTGTCTGACGTGGTCTGGGAGTGAAGCTCAGGAGCACGGCCGTCTGGCTGTGCTCCTGTTGCATTTGGTGGTACCGCTGTCCGCGCGGGATGAGCGACACGACATGAGCTGTCGAAGTGTCGCCCGAATCGGACTCGTTCTGCTCGGGCATGGCGTGCCTGAGACGCTTCTGACGGTGTTGGATGGTCGTCCGCTTGTCGACGGCAAGCAGGTGAACGAATGGCTGCTGCAGCTCCGCGTCTGAGACGGTGCCGTCGCTGTTGATGTAGATCCGAGTGAAGAAGCCTTGGTTGAGCATGCGCCGCTCGGATGGCCGCGCCCTCTCGTAGAGACGGTGGCAGTGGTGAGCGAGTTCGATGGCGCTATCGGCCCGGTGGCGGAGTTCATCGAGACCTTGGCCTGAGATAGCAAGCTGGTTTGTCGCCGCCTCGATTACGTCGGACAGACGCTTCATTTCCTTCTTCAACAATTCCAGCGGTATCGCCCCGTCGTAGTGCGCAGCAAGGAGCTTCTCCTGCTCAGTCTGGGCGCGCGTTAGCCGCTTCTTGGCGGCGGACGTGTCGAGTTCGGCCTGCTTGCCGTGGGCGCTCAGTTCACCGTGAACGGTTTCGCTGATAGCAGTCGCGTCCTCGGTCGTGAGGGACATCGCCCTGTAGAGATCTTCGATACCTTCTTCGATCCTGCTGAGTCGGACGAAGCCGCGCGGGCAGGGATTGTCGGCGTCCTTCCTACCCATGCAGAAGTAGTACTCATACGTGCCGCCCCGTCCCTTGTTCTTGGAATACACCATTCGTTGGCCGCAGTGGCTGCACCAGATCGTGCCGCGCAGGTGATGGTTGTGCTTGTTGTCCTTTTCCCCGGCCGTGTTGTGTGCGTGGAGAATGTCCTGCACGCGAATCCACGTTTCGAGCGGGACGAGTGGCTCGTGCTTCCCCTCCCGGTATGCGCCGCGGTAGGTAACGACTCCGGCGTAGTACGGGTTGGAGAGGATCTTGTGGAGTGACCCGATCGAGACGGGTCGGCTCGGCACGCGGGGTGTTCGACGGGTGCGGAGGCCTTTGTCTTCGAGCGCGTCTCGGAGGTTCGCGATGCTCCAGTCGCCGGAAGCGTATGTTTCGAATGCCCACTGAATGAGCGGTGCTCGTTCTGGATCGGGGTCGACCCAGCGGATGTCGGCCAGGTCATCGATCGTGCGTTTGTTGAGGTACCCGAGGGGTGCCCGTCCTGGGGTTCCTCCACGAGCGTGCTTGGTCGTGAGTCCCTTGAGGACCTCGCTCCCGAGGTTGTCGGAGTAGTAATGGGCGATGCCGCGCAGGGTCTGCAGCTGCATCTTTCCGGCAGGTGTGCCATCGATGTTCTCGGCAATGGAGACGAGTTGGCCGTTCATCCGCTCGAGTGCGTCATCGATCATGAAATCGACGCGCTTGCTGCGACCCAGGCGATCAAGCTTGTGCACGATCACGTGAGTGACGTTCCCGGCCATGATGTCTTCGAGGAGGCGTAGGAAGTCAGGCCGTTTGGTATCGCGCCCACTGAATCCGGCATCGACGTACTCATCATGAATCAACAACCCGAGATCGCGCGCTCGGGCACGCGTGACTTCGCGCTGATAGGGAATCGAGTAGCCCTCGACCTCCCCACCGACATGCGCCTGTTCGGCGGTGCTGACGCGAAGGTAGATCCCGGCTCGCCCGCGGGTGCGCGCGACCGTATCCGGGTGTGAGGCTGCTTGTGCTGTCACCAATTCAGTTGGTGCCGAGCCTTTTCGAAGGAGCGCCGCGACCTCATTGCGTGCGGCCTGGGTTCGTGCGTCGTTCTGCTTACGGCGGTGTTTCTCCAAGCTGGTGCTGAACGCGCTGAAGTCGATCGAACCGTTGTCGGTGCTCATGCGGGCGCTCCTGTGGATGGCTCTGGTAGAGAGGGGGTGGGCAGGGTATCGGGTCCATCGGCATCTGGGAAGGTGTCGGCGCAGTACAGGTGCAGATCGAGCCGTGATGGCTCCTCGATGTCGAGGGGCAGGCCAAGTTCGGCCATGCGGCGTTTCATCGCTCGTACCGACACGTGGCACGCCATTGCCAGTGCCTCCGGGGTACGCAGACCCTCGCCCCAGAGGTGGTAGACGGCTTGCTTGCTCATGAGGAGGCAGGCCGCGAAGTGGTCGCAGACCTGCTCGATCTGCGATGCACTCAGGCGGGCGTAGATGCGTTCGACGGCGCAACCGGCGTCAATGATGTGCTTGAGTTCGTGGGCGACGGTGAACCGTTGGCGGGTGAGCGGTTCGGTGGTGTCGACCACGATGACCCACCGGCCCCGCTCGTAGTAGCAGTGGCCAGAGGCCGGGTAGTCCTTGGCGACGGTGGTCGCGGCGTGGATCTCGACGCGCGTGATGCTCAGGAGATCGCGCTTGGACACGACGTGCCGGTCGGCGTTGAAAGCCCGGGCCAGACGCACCGCTTGGCGTTCAGCCGCGCGCAGAGCCTCTGGGTAGCTCATGGCGAAACGCGGCATCATGCGCCGCAGGTTTCGCAGCGTGGGCGCTGGCAGATGGTTGTACATGTGTTCCCTCCCTTCATATTTAGCTTTGTGCAACGTCGAGGTGGTCAGCGCCGGTGCTGCTGGTTCTGTCGGTGCATGGCATTCACCATCGCTTCGACTTCGCTGATCTGCTCCGGGGTCAGGTCCTGGTAGCGGTGGCGGAAGTACACGGGCAGGCTCGGAAGGGGGTCGTCGGAGGTTTGCCAGATCGCGTCGTAGAACACTTCGACGTCTACGTCGAGGGCTTCGGCGAGCTTTTGTGCGGTTTCCGGGGTCAGTGACATCTTCCCCTCCTCAACGCGGCGAAGGTTGGAGCGGTCGTAGCCGCTTCGGGTGGCGAGCTGCGACATGGTGATACCCGCTTGCTGTCGGAGGCGCCGAAGTAGTGCAGAGATCGGCGTCGGCGAATCAGGTTCTGAGGCAGTGGTTTTGACGTCCATGTCCTTCTATTGTCGCAGGTAGAAGCTACCCCGCCAAGGTCGTTTCGTTGCGGAATGGACAACGACTGCGGTCGGGTGTCAGGGGTAGAAGACATGCACACCCTCGCTGCCATCAACGACGCTCCACTCGCTGCGCAGGGCAGAACCGAGGCCGTCGGTGTCGATCGTCAGGTAGGAGCCGAGTCCGGTGCGCTCGCGGATCTTCTCCAGCTCCTCGTTCCAGCCCATCGCGTCGACGTACTCGTCAATGAACGTCCCGGTACTGGTGTAGCTGCCGTGGTAGTTGTCTTCGAACCCATCGAGGCTGGCTTCCTCGGTGCCGACCAGGTCGACGTAGGCCGCGAAAGCTTCCCCGTGTTCTGCTATCCCGCAGGCGATCCTGTGGACGGTATCGAGACGGTCGTACTCACCGACGCGGAAGTCGTAGAAGCCTTCGTAATCGTGAATTGCGAACTCTTCGGCGTCATACTCCTTCGATTTCGACAGCATGCGTGTGACGGCGGCCTGCAGGTCGTCGAGTTCCTGTGTGGGGTCGAGCCATTCGCCGTGCAGACGGCCGTTGTTGTAGTCCGCCAGTGAGGCAACGTAGATCATCGGCGCTACCTTGGAACGCTCGCGCTCGTAGGGGTTGGTGGTGTGTTGTTCGGGGGTGGTTTCCATGCGTAGTTCTCCTTATTCAGTTATGGGGTGGTGTTCGTGGCGCGCCTGCTCGATGCGGTCGCGCGCCTGATCCGCATAGCGGGGGTTGAGTTCGACACCTAGCCAGTCCCGGCGGTGCTTCTCGGCGGCAAGAGCAGTGGTGCCCGCGCCGACGAACGGGTCGAGGACCCGACCCGGTCGCCAGCCACCCGGACAGGTGCATTGGGGCTGCAGCTGACCGGTTCTGAGGGGGCGCCCGCCGACTTCGCGGATGGCGCGGAGCCACGGCCTCTGGCAGCGGCGACAGATCCGTGCTGGGGTACCGGCCAGGATGCAGCGCTCGGCAAGCGCGATGGGGAAGGTGGCGTCGTGTGCGCCGCTATACCCGGCGGTCGGGATGCTCCAGACGTCGCCGGGTGACTTGCCGAGCGGATGCGCGCTCACACCGCGTCGTTTCATGCTGGCCAGCCCGCGGTCGGTGTCTCCCGGGCGCGGTCCGACGGAAGGTGGCGCGTCGGGGCGTCCGGGCGGCCGCGTCGATGGTCGCCGCCGTCGGGTTGGTCGGGTGGCTGCCGGAACGCGGATGGCGTCCAGGTCGAAGTAGTAGCGCTCCGCCCGGGTCATGAGGAGCACGACTTCGTACTGGGTGGACAGGCGGTCGCGGACGCTGGATGGCAGTCCGTTGGGTTTGTGCCAGATGATCTGGTTGCGGACGATCCAGCCGTCATCGGCGAGGGCGACGGCCAGGCGCTGCGGGCCGAGCAGCATCCCTTTTCTACGGACTCCTTCTCGTGTGTGTTCGGCGTACCCGTCGCCCACGTTGAGCCACATGGTGCCGTCGGGCCGAAGGACCCGGGCGAGCATGGCGGCGACGGAGCGCAGCTCGTCGACCCAGTCGTGAATCGTCGCTTCTTGCCCCATCTGGTCGGGATGTCCGTAGTCACGGAGCCGGTGATAGGGCGGTGAGGTAACAATGCAGTCGACCGACCCCTCGGCGAGCGATGGTAGGTGCTGGCGGACATCGCCGACGATGATCTGCCCGCTCACGATCGTGCCTCCGCATCAGTGCCGTCCCGGCCGAGGAGGAGCGGAGCAACGACGCCCGCGCGCACGACGAACAACTCGTGCACCTCACGGGGCAGGCGCGCGAAGACGGCCTCGAGCTGCGCGACCCGCCGTGCATTCGGCACCGCCCAGACCACCCGCGGGAAGACGCCGAAGCGGGCTTGCTCGACGCCCGAGCGCCAGTAGGCGACGTAGGCTTGGCACTTGCGCAGCACCGTGCTGGTGCTCTCGGTGGCCATGTCCTGCTCCAGGAAGGTCGCGAATGAGTAGCTGTCGTCATGGGTGAGAACGAAGGCGTCGGGCCGGATCGTCGCGGTGCCGCCGTGTGGGGCGGGGTAGCGCCGCCAGCAGGCTGGTTCGGGGCTGAACTCGTCCACTGTCATGTTTGCGTGCCAGGAAGCCTCGTAGAGCGCGACCGCCTGCTCGCCGATTGCGAGGACATGGCGGACGAAGCGCTCGCCGGGTTCGCCACTGGAGCGGCGGCGTTCGGTGCCGTCCAGCCGGGCAAGCGTGGTGCTCCCGCGTCCCGAGATCCGGTAGACCGTCCCGGTCGATCCCGCGTGGACGCCGCCAATCCGCCGGTCGAGTCGACGAACGTAGCCGTCGTTGGTGAGACGCTGCAGCATTCCGCGCGTTCGGCGAGCGCGGGTGGCCGGCGAACCGGCCGTGATGGTGATTCGTTGGATCTGGTCAACCGAGAGCAGTCGGAACCGCTGCAGAAGACGCAGTGTCGTGACGTCGCGCTCGGACAGTTCTGGTCGTCGGCGGGCACGTTGCCCAGTTCGATTGCGGCTCATGCTAAGTGCTCCCATGAGGTGCTTAGATTCGCGTGCAAGGGGGCGGCATCGGTGCAGGCCAGACCACGTTCTGAGATGAGGCGACCGGTAGGCCGATCGGTAGCCGGGGTCCAAGGGCGGTTCATGATTGCCCTCCTCGTTTGACCCGCCCGACCGGCCCGCTCGGCGGCGTGTCCCAGCGGGCGACGAGCGCGGCATCAATCGCGTTCCCTTCCCTGCCGTACCGCGCCTGCGAGACGCGGATGCGCGGCTCGGCACTGGCCGGTGCTTTCGGAAGCGCAACGGTGCCCAGATGCGTGGCACCCGGGTGCCCATGGAGCCGGACGATGGCCTCGAATTCCTTGAGACGCGCCAGGTCCTCCGGCGTGACGGCGGGGCTGCCGACGAGCTTGGCGACCGCCACGCGATCGTCGGGGCCGGGAGCGAAGGTGACCAGGGTGCGCAGATTGGCCGCAATGACGGAGCGCAGCGCACTTGGGATTTGGCCAACATTCTGATTGACGAGTGCCAGCCCGATTCCGTACCCGCGAACCGTCGCCGTCAGATCGGCAAAGTCCAGGCTGTTCGTGAACTGCGGCCACTCGTCGATGTAGAGCGAGCCGACCGGCCGTCGGGAGTTGGACTGGCTCAACCGGCGTTCGATCGCGGCGTAGAGGTGGTTCAGGAGCAACGAGCCCAGCAAGCGAGCAGCTTCAGGACCGATTACGCCTCGGTTGAGCGAGACCAAGACGATGCCGTCGGCCGCGAGGACTGAGTCGAAGTCCCAGCCGGGAGCCGGCTGGCCGAGAACACGCCGGATACTGGTGCGGCTGAGGAAGGCCCGCAGTTTATTCAGGACCGGCGCGACGACCTGTGAGCGTTCCGGGTCGGACAGACCGTCGAACCAAGCGAGCCATGGTCCGATCACCACCGGGTCGGTCGTCTCGGCGGCCACGCGTCGCCGGAACGCTGGGTTCGTCAAGATGGTGGGGATATCGGGAAGCGTGCCGTCCGGCAGACGCGCCGCCATGATGAGCGCGTGCAGCAGGACGTCGGCACTGCGCGGGCCGATCCCGGTCCCGAACTCGCCGCGCAGGACTCCGACGAGTTCGTCGGCGCGTCGCTCAGCGTGCTCCCGAGGCCCGGCGAGTGGGTTGAAGCCGACCGGGTGCTCGGTGGCGCCACCGTCAATGAACACCGTGCGCGTGACAGCCGCAGCGGATATCCGCGCCATCACCGCGCGAACGGCGTCGCCTTTGGGATCGACCATGACGACCGGTCGCCCGGCGGCGATGTCCGCGAGCGCCATGCGCACCATCAGATGGGACTTGCCGGAGCCGACTGGTCCGAGCAGCCACGTCCCGCGGGTGACGGTGCCAAGTGGCTGCACCACCGGGTGCTGGCGAGCCGCCGGGTGAAGGCTGACGCCTAGCGGGCGGCCATGACGAGGGAGAGGGGGTGGCGGGTCACCGATGGGGAGCTGCCATGCGTGCTCGGCTCCGCCGAGCGGCCAGCCGAGCAGCACCGCCAGCTCTTCGGCCGAGGCGATGCCGCCCCACCGCCGGTGGGCGACCGTCGCGACTCGCTCAGGGGTGCGGGCGGACGGGGTGAACACCACGCGTCCCTCGGCGCTCTCGGCAATCTGGAGTGCTTGCCGTACCCCGGCCAGCGCACGGCGCGTCGAGGTCGTGGCGATCCGCCCGCGTACCGCGAAGAGTGGTTCGCGCGCTTTCGCCTGCCAGGCTGATCGTTGTTTGGCCGTCTCCGGCTTCTTCGGCGTCAGCCCGAGTTCAGCCGCCAGGTCAAAGGACTGCGGCCGCGTGCTGCGCTGTTTCGCAGGACCGACGACCCACTGGACGACCGTGGCGTCGGCCTGCGAGCCGTGCAGCGCCGCCCCCATAGCGGCACTCACGTCGGTCGCTACGTCAGTGCGCAGGGTCGCGGCCACCGACCCGAACCCCACCTCGTATCCGAGGAACACCGGGCGGCGAATCGCTGCAACCGTCTTCGCGTCGAGTTCGTGGCTGAGCATGTGCGGGACGCCCGAGACGAGGTGCTTGATGAAGGCGCTTCCCAGCGGATGTTCGACACCGATGAGATGGCGCACCAGGCCGCGCGTCGCCCACTGCTCGAAGGTGACGACCGGGACGCGCCCGGTGAACCCTACCATCGGCCGCGACAACAGCGGTCGCACGAGTGACGTCATGGCCGCCTGATCGGCCCCGCGGGGCACGAACACCTCGTGCCAGCTCATCGTGGGCGTACTCATGATGCCGTCTCCGTCGTTTCGGAATCTCCGGGAACATCGTTCGCTGTGGTGGCGGTGAGCGACGAGGGCGTGACGCCGCGAGTTGCCATAGCGATGACCGCGCGGGCGACTTTGCGAAGTGCTTCCGCGTCGTCACGGCTGCGCCGGACGCCGCTTACTGCGGCGGGTACTTCTTGAGAGTCTTTGCTGTGCATGTCTTCTCCTTTCTGGTGGCCGCGCTGAGAACGAGATCGCAGCGCGGCCACCGGACGGATCGACTGGACACCCCCTGGAATCACGCGCCCTGGAAATGGGCGCACTGAACAGACCTGACGCCGGGTATTGAGTGACGAGCAGGGTGACGTGACGTAGAGGGAGGCCAGGAACAGCGGCCACCAATGCGGGCCGCGCGATCCGGTTAGTTAGTGCGGGGTGAGTGACGATTCTGTGCTGGCCGGTGAACAGTCGGAGCGCGGGAATGGCTCTGCGCGAACGAGTTCGGGTGACGACTCAGCGTGGCGAGGCGGTCGCGCCCCGTCGTCTGTTCTTACTGTGGGGTAGGTTCTACCCCGCGTCAATACATCGTTGACAGGTCTACAACACCGAGCGGTACATCGTGTCCGCGAGAAACGGGCGACCGGTTCGTGGCGTTGTGATTTCGACACTGGCGCGCTCAGAACCATCCGGCCACCGCCTTGAGGACGACCATCCCGACCAACGCGGCCACGACGATGAACACCAGTACCGGCTTCAATCGCTGCAAGGTGACTTCCGCGACCATCGCGATGACCCAGAGGAACGCCAACCCGATGACGATCCAGAACACGATGTCGCCCAGGTGGTCGGCAGCGACCGACGACGGATCGGCGGGCGGGGGAGTCGTCACGGACGCCTCCACTCACCATCCGGCCATTCTGTGGTGCTGCGGGCCTCTTGCAGCATCGCGGCCAGCGCTTGGCTGGTCAGTGTCCGGATCTGCTGCTCGGCGTCGTGTTCGACTCGGCGGACGCGCACCCGTTCGAGCTGCGCGGAAGCATCTTGGGCGCGGTGATCGCGGATTGCATCGGTGACGGCGATGATGAAGCCGGCGACCACCACCAACAGCACCGCCATGCTGAGGATGAGGGCAAAGGCCAGCTGCGCGCTCATCGTCGACCCCGACGAAGCTCACGAGCGCTGTCGACGACGATCTCGCTCGTCAGGACAGCGGTGAGATCCGCGATCGCGGCCAACCGTCCCGATGCATGGGGTGTCAGCTGCGCCAGCGCAACTTCTGCCTGACTCAGTTGCGCCGTCGCGACCAATGCCGATGTGCTGATGCTGTTGAGCGCGCGGACGCGTTCCTGCTGGACTTCGGCCGTGGCGTCGATCCTGGCCAACTCGCGAGCGACACGGCCTTCAAGCCGCTGCAGCTCGCGGCGCGTCTCGCGAGCTTCGCGCGGTACCAAGTAGTCCGAGCTGGGTCGCCACGCCCTCTGTATTTCGTTCACTGCTGATGCTCCTCGTGCGTTGCCTCCGAGTCTCTTGGAGGTGCGGATTTCGCAGTTTCGAGGCTAGGTCGCAGGTCAGAGGTGGAAAACCATAAGCGTGATAGCACTTGCGAACGGTAGGATAGCCATGTGGAAGCCGATGATCGGGATGCCGACGGGGTCGTCTACTACCCCGAAAACCTGATGCCAATTGTCCAGGAGCTAGGTGTTCGATACAGACGCTTCTCGGAGCTGCGGGAAGAAGTGCTGATCGGCTACGCCTACAACACGGCGCGGGCATACTGGTCGGATCTCGACGATGTTTGTATTTGGGCCCTAGAACGCGCGAAGGACCCGCTCGATCTGAGCGAGCGGGATATACGGCAGTACGTAGCCTTGCTCCGACGCCGAAAGTACAGCGAGAACACGATCAGGCGACGTGTCACGGCGGTCCGCAAGTTGTACGACCGACTGGTAGCAACTGGACAGCAACAATCAAACGTAGCGGCCAACGTGCGGATCGGGAGGTAGGTGCAGATTCCGGACCAAGTCTAGTGCCGAACGCGTGGTGGATCGTCCGTGAGCGCATGCGAATTCTGGCTTGCTGCATAATTACCAGGACAGACGTGGCCGCCTTGCGAGACGAGCGAAGTGGCGATTGAGCCCTATCGAGCAAAGTCGCGCCCGCTAGCATCTTTTGTTGAGTGCCGCGCGGGCTTCGCACGACATCCGCGCCGCGATGGGGTCGAACGGGTACAATGCCGGTACACCCTCGGCGTTCGAAGTGACCGACATAGCCCGTCTGACTTAGCCTTAGCCGAGACTCTATGCGAGAGGAATCGACGGATGTCTCGTTTCCGTCCAGTGCATGAAGATGTGCGCTCTATTAGTGCGGAAAGACTACTTCTTGGTCATGCATTGTCGCCTAGTAACCAGCCCCATCTGTCAGATCTAATTGAATACATAAGTCAGCCCGAGAACCCAGTAACGATCTTCGTTGGTGCCGGCTTTTCTATCGATTCGGGGTTTCCTAATTGGGGACGCCTATTGGAGTTAGTCGCTGAGAAAATCCAGCGTGATGATTTCAGGCAGCTGGCTCTCGATGACGGTGATGACCCATTACGGCACGCTGAGACGCTTTTGCGGCTGATCTCTCCGAGTTCGTCATCAACGGACGCGGATATCGTTCGCGACGCGCTGTATGCATCAGCGCCTAGTGCTACCGAGCCCGGGCCCTTGGCGCAGTCGCTGGCGACGCTTTGCGCCTGCGGGCCAGGCAGGTTCTCGGTCATCACGACGAATTTCGACGACGTGATTGAATCAGCACTGGCGGAAGAGTTTGACGAAGATGACATCTCTGCCTTCAGCCTCAACGGAGTCCATGATGATGGAACGAGGTGTGGGGTTGACGAGTGGCGCGCTGCGCGTGAAGAATTCGGTGCACGGGCCGTCCTTCACTTGCACGGAATGACCAGGCGGCAAATGACGCCATTGCAGCCCGTCATTCTGACGGAGTCACACTTCTTGAGGCACGGACCGGCGGTGCGCAAGATCATTTTTGATGAGCTTGTTGAACGTTGCGTGATCTTTATCGGAGTTAGCCTGACTGATCCGAACGTGGTTGGTCCACTGTGGGACCGCGCCGAGGAGATCCAACGCACCGGTCGTAAGCTCCCCCCTTGCTTTGTCCTGCATGTACCGGGGCCAGTGGAGGGCGCAGATTCGCTAAAAACCAGTTACGCCTACACGCTTTCGAAGTATCGGTATTTTGAACTGGCGCTCGGAGTAAAACCTGTCTTTTTGAAGTCGTTCTCCCAGTTGCATCAGTTGATGAGCGAGTTGTCTGTCAGTCATTTGGTTCAGATCAAAGCAGAAAGTAGTGCGACGACTGAGGAAAGACAATCGTACGGAGTACGGTTCGGGAACAAATTGCGCAGTGCATACGAAACCCTGGGCTACGATCATTCCGGAAAGAACATCGCGCATGATGCCGCATTGCGTGTCTCCGAAGCCCTGCGTCGTGAGCTGGCGCCTGGGAGCAGTCTAGGAAGTATGTTGTACGAGGCTGATTATGAGATTCGAGCCAAGCATCAAGAGCTGGTGGGCTCAACTCCAGGCATGCAAGAGACCGTGGGCTCAACTCCGGGCATACAAGAGCGGTTCGGACTCTTCCTTTGGCTCCGGGTTCCTGAGACGCATAATGGAGATCCTGCGCCTTACGCAATCCGGCTGGTAGGTGCGTCTCCGTACACGCATTACGAAGAATGGTCTTTCACGCGCGACGTCGTGATCGAGGCGGACTCACTCTACCCGCCGTCGACAGCCGTGTTCTCTGGGATGGCTGTGGCAATGAACCTGAAGGCTACGAGCGAATTCCAGCTTTGGAGATCGGCTATAGCAGTCCCCGTGAGGGTTGAGGGGGACCGTTATGAGCGGGAAGACGGAACCAGCATTGCAGACTCAATGACAGTTGGCGCCGTTGTTCTGAACTCGAACAAGATGACAGTACTGGGGGAAACTGCGGATACAGGAGTAGACGCAGTGGGTCGAAACTCAGGCGTACACGAACTCTCGATTTTGGCTGCGTACACCCAGCGAGCAGATGTGATAAACACACTTATTCAGGCGATCGAAGAAGCGGCGAAGAGTGTTATCAACAGTTGATAATTAAGCAGCAGGCGGCAATCCATCGTAGTAGCAATACGAGTGTCCACGTACGATCTGTTAGGCGTTTAGCCCCTTAATCGGAGCCTCTTTCTGCACTATCTGACCGCCTAGTGTTACGTGAGGTATCGACTTGCCGTTCGCTTCTGTTACCATGCCGAGTGTTGCTCTGCACCATTGGAGCAGAAAACTTCAAGACAGTCGATCCAACTGCCCTGCGTGACCTCTGACGCATCGCCATGGATTTTGGCTCCTGTTCCGGTGGAGGTGGCAAATCGATGTACTCAATGTTGGTAGTTGCTAGTTTCGAATTTATGCGGTAGATATCCATCCTGGAATTATATCAAGGTCACGAAACTGTAACAATAGCATCACGGGTTCGCTGCTCTCAAGTGTACACCTGGCGCCCCAGGCGGCGGACCTCAATGTGACACGCTGCACGATGGGAGCGCAAGGACCCCTGTCCGCACTCTCCTCGAGGTCGCGAAGCGTCCCACACCGTTCTGGCCTGTAGCGAAAATCCCTGGTGATGCACGGACACAGTGAAACAGTGCGTACCGCTAGTGTCCGGCAGCGCGTGAGGCCAACAACCCGGGCTGGATGAAGTCGGCATGCTGTGCAGGATCGGCTGGCGTGGTATTGTCCGCCGAGGAGGTCCTCGGCTGTTTCGGTCGTGTGCTGGAATCCTTGCGTCAATTGTTTGATTGGGCGGCTGTGGCCGCAGTGACGGCAGGTTCTTCTGATGAACTTGACGCGCCGGAGCGCCTTGCTACCCAAACGAAGGCGACCCCGCTTCGGGGCAGTACCCATCCGGTATGCGACACAGCGATAGACCGTTCGGGAACGTTCGGCGGCATGTGCTCGATACGCGTCTTGTGGCTACTCACGAAGAAGTCGAGGACGTTGACGTAGTCGATCGATGTGTCGCTGTAGTCCAAAGCGATGTCAACGTTCCGGGTTGCCTGCTCCATGTCGAAGTGGATCATGTGGCCGCGCTGAGGTGTACGGACTCGGTACGTGTAGCTGATGGTGACGGGTCTCTGCGCGTCCACTGCTTCTCGTCCGACTGATGCGGTGTAAAGCTGCCCGTCCTTGCGCTGAGCGCGGCGGATGGTGCGTTGCTCCCCGTCAACGGCGAACTGGACGAGTTCGAAGGCATCGCGGCTGCTGGCATCAACGCCGTTCTCCTTGCGGACGAACCATGCTGACGTGAATTCCGAGTCGCCGGCCAGTTCGCGGTACTCCTGCCGATCGGACACGACGGCGAAGCGACGAGAGGCGTGCTTCGGTACGACCGTGTACTCCCAACGAACGGTTGAGACGATCATCGGGGTCGACGAACTGCCTGCACCCTTGTCCTCGGACAGATGAATGGAGATCTTGGCGTCGTACCACCGTTCACTAGTGTTGATCGCCTGGTCGCGGAGATCCTCGTAGGCTTCCTCGGCGAATTCGGCGTCGCCGATCCGAAGGGCGAGGCTGTTCTTGGTGATGTCATCCAGCATGTCCGGCGTTGCGACGCTCGTCAGGTCATCGACGTCGAACGCGAACCCTTCGATGACGGATTTCCGAAATGCGTCGACATTCGACTTGAGGAGCCGGTCGACGCGAGCGTCGTTGCGGGCTTCGTCGTCTCTTGCGAGCCATGCACTGACCAGAAGGCCGAGCGCGGCCGCGGTAAACAGCACATCGCCTATGCCGAACACGAAGGTTGAGAGCTTGTCGTCAGTAACGAGCCAGATGCTGGCGCCCATAAGAATGAACCCCACGAAACTGAGACTCACGATGATGAGTGCAAGCTTGATGGTGTGGATTCGTTGGAGCGGGTCGCGCATGAATAAGTTTAGTATAGCAAACTAATGCTAAGTCGCCCAGCAGGTTTGGTGTTCCCGGTGAAGGTCTCCTAGTTCAGGCTTACCGTCCATCGCTGAGACTTGGGTTCGTCTCCTTCAAGCCATTCAGCGTCGATTTGGATACTACCGCTTCCCATCGCGATCAAAGACCAGCCGAGCTCTGAGTCACGCTCGACGGTGATTGGCGAGTCGGGGGCCTCGAAGTGAAACATGCTGCCGTCGACTGGAGTGACTGTGAAGGTCATGTCGGTTGCGGCTGAGCTGCCGTCGTTACGAACGACGAGTCGGTTAGCGATGACTCGGTGCTTCATCTTGCCGCTCTTGTCGATGCCCCGTTGCTCCGTGCGGTGATCGTGATGCCAGCGCAGGACCGCACCAGACGCCTGGGGGATTGGCGCTGGTGCCGACGCCCATCCTCGATCTGAGATGTCCATCTCGAGTGCGCGTATCACCTGGCCGGCAAGGCCTGAAGGGTCGCTGTAGTCGCCGAGAAGCCCCTTGTTCCGCAGGCTCTCCTTGAAGTCGTCGAGTGCGGATAGTTGCTCCCGATCCGCGTCTCGGGGGATCGCCTCGGTCGAGAAGTAGACGTGGACAGGTTTGCCGAGGTCAACCGCACGCTGAATCTCCTCGGCGGTGCCGGACACATCTACGCCGGTGGCAGTGCCGATACGGCTGTCGAAGAAGGCGACCACGACGTCCGACTGGTCGACGGCTTGCCCGTTGATGATTGCTTGCGGCCGGTCGCCCATGCCGGGGACAGCGTGTCGTTCGTAGAGCCAGGGGAGCAGTGCCACCTTCTCGCGGCGTCCCCGCTGGATGTTCCAGTCATTGATCGCGTCACGGACGGTCGCGCGTTCATCGGCGGTGTCGCCAGGCGACGCCACAACAACGAGTACTCCGGTCATCTGTTCTGTCATGTTGGTGATTGTGCAACCGGGCACCGACAGACGGGGTCGAGTGGCGCGGCTGAGTGCGTCTGCGCTTTGGCGCGCCCATAACTCGTAGGCTTGAATGACAGGGACCCCTGGGCGTGTAGACGACGCCCAGGGGTCCCTGTCCAGATGCCGGGGCTCAGATCAAGCCCGTGCCACCGCCAACGAATCCAGTTCCGCCGCCCATATCTCCACCTCCCGCCCGGTGTAAGAACCCTGCCGGCGTCACGTCGGCCGGTCCGAATATCCTAAATTGGGATATCGCCTGGCGCAAGGTGCGCTTGTGGGGTGGACAAGTCGATCTACACCGCCGAGTACCAGCGTCTGTGTGCGCTGCTGCGGCAGTGGCGGGTCGAAGCAGGCTTCACCCAAGTGCAGGTCGCTGAGCGGCTGGGTGAACCCCAGTCATTCGTGAGCAAGTACGAAAGCGGCGAACGGCGCCTGGATGTGATCGAGCTGAAGCACATCTGCGCCGCGCTTGGAATCGATCTCGCTCGCGTCGTTGGTGAGCTGTGAATTGTCGCTGCCCGTCTGTTGCGAGATGGCTAGCCGCGGTGGCGAGCGCAAAGGGTGTATTGCTGTGTCAGCGCGGTCGGCCTGCTTGCTGGATAGAAGGCCCGAGGCATTCGCCCACGTGGCGTTCGTGCTCATGATGCAGTTGTTAGCCCACGACAACCCATAGACCGTTCGGCACGTACCCGAAGCGCACGGCCATAAGCGGTCATACCCTCCCAATCTACGGCCTGATTGCCGCTCCCATCGGTGGTCACGGGGACCATTATTCGTTGCCGCAATAGGCGTTCGAGAGTGAGCTTGTATCCGAAACCAAACTTGGAAACGCACTGGTGGGTGAGAATCGTGACGAGGACGAGCAGCGCGTACTCAGTTGCATCATCCGAAAGCGGCTCCAGCGCGATGACGTCGTCGGAGGCGCTGAAGGGCACAGGCTGGTACTTTGCGTGCCCCGTTCCGCCATCGCCGTTGTAGATGAGACTGACCCATCCTCCGGGGAACATCGGCGCGACGCTGGCGTAGTCCCGGATGCTGTTGTTCATGCGTGAACCGGTCACGAATGGCGTTGTTCCTGGGCGCCGGTCCGCCCTCGTTAGACGCTTACCCTTATGGGTTCGAAAGAGGCCATGCTGGCCGATGTCGGGGTGATCGACCACGAACATCGGCGCGAATGTCAATTTGGGCAGGTCGTCGGCATCATCAGGACGTGTCTGACGGACGGCCTCCGCATTGGAACGGGTCCGTGCGCGAAGCTCTTTGCCGAGATCGGTCATGCCGTCCCAGTCGACGACCGCGTCACCACTATCGTTTGTGACGACAGGAACCATGATTAGGGTCTTGCGTAGACGACCGAGAGTCGCACCGTTGCCGCCCCAACTAAATCGAGCCATTTGACCAGCGATTAGTGTCGCTAGTATCGGGCCATTCATGTCATTGAGCTGCGGATGCCTGAGGACCTGAATGTTCTGACTCGTGTAAAAGCTGGCGGGCTGAAACGTGACTGTCTGTGTGTCAAGACCGATAGTTATCGCGTTTCCAGGCTCAGGAGGTTTAGCCTGGATCGGGCAAAAGCCGTCGATTCCGTTCTTGGCTCGGGTGCGCGATACGAAGGGATATACGGCGTCACCGTCAGTGGACAACTTCGACTTATCGTAAAATGCTGCGGATGCATTCATTCTTTCGAAGACGTCGGTAATCAGAACCGGGGCGAAGTGCAGGTTGGAGAACACAGTCACGGAATGTTCTCCTGTGCGTCGCTATCGTCCGTGTT
Source organism: Gordonia sp. SGD-V-85 (assembly GCF_001456905.1). NCBI lineage: Bacteria > Bacillati > Actinomycetota > Actinomycetes > Mycobacteriales > Gordoniaceae > Gordonia > Gordonia sp. SGD-V-85. Next base: position 11,882 of record NZ_LNQO01000027.1, on the reverse strand, counting down.
TGGCTCGGCCGGGGTGGGTGTGATCAGGTCGCCGAGACCGTGTGAGTGCATGTCCACCTGCCACGTGACGTAGTCAGCCATCGTCGACAGAAAGTCATCGTAAGTTGGTGGCTGGTCATTGAAGTAGAAGAATGAGTGTTGCCACTCGTCCGTGGCAGTAATCTCTGAGCGGACGATGAACCCAGTGTCCTCGGCAACGCCATCGTTGAGCACGGACAGTAGGTGAGATCGCCGTGACTTCTCGTTGCCGTCGCCCACTAGGCCGATGTGCTGGCGTACCTTGTAACCGTCGTCCTTGAAGTTGGCAAACGCGACCTTCTTAGATTCCGGGTGTGGGACACCCGCGGTGAACAGTGCGATCACCACGTGATTGCCAACGCCGTAGAACGTGTCAGGGTTCATTGTGATTACTGCGTCGAGAGTGTGCTCAGCCAGGATTTTGGCCTTACGGGCCTTGTCTTCCTTGGTCTTACCCACCATCGACGACTGCGGAACGATCGCCGCAAGCCGACCCTTGTGATCAAGTAGAGACAGCGCGCGCTCGATAAATGACAGCTCGGAGAGGTGGCGGGTTTCCTTGGTCTTTGCCTGGGAGTACGGCGGGTTGATGAGCGCCTTAGTGAAACCGTGCTCACCTCGCAGATCCTGGGGGTCCAGGTCGAAGATCGAGTGTCGCTGAAAGTTGGCCTTGCCATCGCCGCGAAGAATCATATTCGTGGTGCCTATCGCGAAGAGCTTGTCCTGTAGCTCTACGCCAAAGAGCTGACTCTCGCGGATTTCTTGTTGCTTGGTCGCGAGCAGGCCTGGCTTCTTGCCGTAGCGCCGCTGCGCATCGTCGAACATCCGGCGCATCGCCGCGATCAGGAATGCTGCAGTGCCAGCGCACGGATCGATTACGACGTCTTCAGCATCGATGTCGATAAGCTCAGCCATGAGGTCAGTGATGTGGTGGGGCGTAAGTACAATCCCGAGGGCGTTACCGTCTGAGCCGCCGTACTTCACGAACTCTCCATAGAAGTTTCCGAGGACGTCAAAGGCGGAACGGGAGGGGTCTGATACCGAATGGATGACGTCATGATCTAACACCCTGACGAATCGCCTCATCGGCGTGATGTTGCCCAAGTCATTATTCACGCGGTTAAGCAGCACGTGTGATTTGATAAACGAGAACTGATCCAGTAGGGCGCCGATTTTCTGCTTCGGCTTCAGATCGGCGTCGTCGCTCTCCAGGTACTCGCGAGCAGCCTTGTAGACCTTCTCACCGTCGGTGAATCCCGACTTTTTCTCGCCCTTGAGGTCGTCGATGAGGCTAGGCTGATACTTGAGCGCCAGAAGAATCGCCGACACCAAAGTGGCCTTGCGCTCACCCTCTAGGGATGCGTAGTTGCGCATATCCTCATGGAGCCCAGCCGCGACCCTTCGGATCTCGCGGGCCTCACGCTCCTCGCGTGGTAGCTGGCCGAGGACTGCGACGCGATGATACTCAGCGATGTTGTCCGCTGCGAGATCGGTCAAAGCGTCCACCTCAGCCAGGAGTTTTAGCTGAGAGCCCTTCTGGGCATACGCGATTGTGACATCGTGGTGTGACTCGGCGCCAGCGACACCGACGGCGAAGACGCCCTTGTCGATGCGGTCGGCCAAGTGTTTGGCGTAGTGCGCGGCGCCGTTGAGTGCGTACTCCGTCCGGGCAGGGTGGCTGATGTCGATCTCGTCGTTCACGATGAGCTTCGACTTCGTCAGGTCGGCTTTGTCTTCAATCACGACCAGAAAGTCGCCGGATTCGATCAGGAACTCGGGTTTACCCGGCCCGCGCTTCTTGCCTTTGGAACCGCCCTTCAGTGCACTGTAGATGTACGCGGGGGCGTCGGAGCAGCTCTGCTCCCACGGACGATTGAAACCTATGTCGCGCAGCATGTCCCGCACGAACTGGTCGGTACTCTTCTCGTTGCCCATCAAGTCCCGGCCCTGTCGTCTGTTGCCCGCTAGCGATACAGGATGGAACGTATCAGATGCGTGGCAACCGGACGGCGAGGCCGTCTGCGGGAACACTAATTGGGTGATCCGTAGACCTACCGCGCCTCGGCATGGCACGGCGGCTTCGATGTCGGTGGTACCCCAGACTTAGACGTCGGAATTGCGGATCTGGAACAGGGCTATATCGGCGATTGCCGTCTGCGTGCTGCGCGGCAGAAAGTCTGCCACCTCTGTTGAAGGAGAAAACTCCCGCGCTGCTTGGACCGCCAGTTCGGCGTCGGATTTGGATATTGAGAACTCTTTACGACCAGTAGTTGGATCGGGCAGAGCGAAATCCGCTCTGGCCGCACGAATAGCCAGATCCCGAAACTTTTCAACCTCGTCTCTTGCCAATGTGCGCCCTGCCGTCGAAATGAGTGTGTCGCAGCTAATCGAGACTGCCTCCATCTCGCTTCCCCCTAGTATGACTTGCTCTTGCGCCTGATTGAATCTCATGTTATATTCTTCCCCCTAAAGCTAGGATAGCCCAGCATCCGCACTAATGTAAATAGGGGGGCCAAGTAAACGTGTCCACGTCTGCTGACCCGGTCGATAACGCATACGTATTGGTCGATCTTATTCTTCGGGACCTTCGAAGTGTTGAGTCGAGTTTTGCGCGGTCGGGCTACCGAGAACTTCTTGCATCTCAACTCGCTGAGTTGTCTCGGCTGGGGCGCGAGGTTGACGCGGTGGTTGCTCAGCACATCTCGGAATACGATATAGCGGTCGAATATGCCAGCATGCACCGCTATATGATGCGCACGCGGCGCAACTATCTCAGCATCCTTAGCGCGTCTCATCATCTGATCGATGAGGCGACCACGATGCGCGCGAAGAAGTATTCCAGCAAGGCGCAGAAGAGGCTCGGCAAGAAACGCCGGTTCCTCTGGTCCGACATTGTTCCTTTCAGTCCGGATTCCTCGATTAGTAGAGAAATCAACCGTCTTCGCGACCCGCGTCTGGTCCCCAATAATTGGCGGGGGGTAAGTCGATACATCCGGGACACTAAGAGCATTCTTGGACCGATATCGGTTGAACTGCTCAATATGCGTGTCAGACCGAAAGACCTCGGATACCGGTACGTCTTTTCGGTTGCGTCTGGCTGCGCAACCCGCAGAGATTAAGCGCGGACGATCATGCTGGCCACGATATCGCAACTGGGTGCAATCGTCGCATTCTCGAGTTTTCTGTTCGCCGTGTTTACGTATTGGCGGGAAACGAGGCGGTCGAGCAGAGAAGACGCGATGCGTATCATCATTCATAAGTCGGGTTCGATCCTCACAATCGAGAACACGAGCGACATCGTTGTTACTGATCTGGAAGTGAGCATTGGGACTGGTAAACAAATTGAGATCGTTAACGCATCGCCCGGTTACATAAAGTCGAAGGAGAAGATTGAGCTCGACTTGTCCGACGAGCGGATAGTTAAGCAGCCTGCGCCGGCAGGTTATATCCACGTTGCGTTCACTGGTCCGCGTGGACTCAGGTGGGTCCGTGACAGCGATCAGCTCGTCAAGCAGGGTTGGATTCAGCGCAAGATGATCCGTAAGCGCCTCTCCAAGTAGGCAGCGGGCACCTAGTTTCTGCCGTGGCGTTACCATGTCGAGTCACCTGCTTCGCGCTGTAACAGCTTCGTGGGACATCGTCACAGAATCTGGGTCGCGGGGGAAGCGGATAAAGCGGCGTGTCCACAATGGGTCTCGATTGTGGTCCACTGAAGCAAAATGGGTATTTCTACTACGTTGCAGCTCGGTGACGACACCGACTGTCGGTGGCGGCAGGGTTTTGCACTCTGGCGACCCAACAGATCGTGTCCTAGCTGTGGTGACACCTTGGCGCCCACGACGTTGCCGACCAACGCGCGGTGGGACAGTGTGGATGGTTCCGCAAGGGCATGCGCTAGGTCCGGAAAGTGCGACCGGTGGAGCTGGCGAGTCTCTGCTCTCCGCAATGGAACCTGATGCGCGCGCAGCGCGTCAAAGACTCATGAACGCGTCACCATTCGATCCGCGCTGCGGCGCATGTGCACAGCTCTCCAGGTCAGACCAACTTCAGGCGTGGTGGACGCGCCTGGACGAAGTCGGTAGTCAGCCAATTCCGGTTCAAGTCGAAGATCTCGACACCGAAGCATGGACAGCGAGACCTCGCCCGGGTGATAAGCCGGGGCGCATGGCCTAGTTCGCTGCCTCGTAAGCTTCCACAATGTCGCGCGCGATACGTCCGCGGGGTGAGACCTCAAAACCGTTGGCTACAGCCCATTCGCGAATCTGTGCGTTCTGCGAGGAACTCGCCTTCGAGGCGCCATTTCGCTTCGATGAACCACGAACCTGACGTCGCCCGCCAACGCGTGTCGACGCAGTCAGCAGCTTGGCGACCGTTACTTTGCCTTCTTCGATCTTGTCGAGGTTGGCGGGGGAGACGTCCAACTCGTAGTCGACACCCAGCCACGTCCAAGAGACAGTATGGGCTTCTTCAGGATCAAGCTCGCGTCCGTCGAGATCGTCAACGACGGTGACTGTTTGAATTCGGGACATGAGGTTGAGGCTAGCGCACTGGGTAATGAGTCGCGCCTACGTCCCTGGGTTCGGGGATGCTTAGGCGGAGTGGATTTAGGTCGCATATTTGAAGTCGATCGGAATTCCGTATCACGGTACAGCCGGCGGCCGAATAGTTGGTACACATGCATCATCGGCTTCTGCTCCTTTGGGCGCGATGTCTGCGCCTACCTCGAGAATGCCGGCCGGGCCTGGGTGTCACGACTTCCCCCTTGTGACCACCAGGCCCGGCGCGGCGGTCGATCGCTAGTTTTCCCGTCGGACGCCTTTGAAAGGCTTCCCATCCGCCTTGACGTCCATGAACCGGCCGGTGTTGGAGTTTCGCTTGATGTATCCGCTCTTAGTTGAGACCTGGGTTCGGGAACGAACGGATCCGCGACGCGAACCGCTTCCGGTGTTCTTTGCCACCTCAATCACCCCCTCTCTCGCTCTCTCTTGATGGCGCAGCAACGTTCATGCCCGCCGCTGTAGCTCCCAGGTGACTGCCTGGTTGTTGTAGGGCGGCATCACATTCCCCTTTGCGATGGGGGCGGTTGTCGAGGGCGTCGACTACGCCTTCCACACGCCGCTGACGGGGCATTGCTGTCCGGTACGGGCCGTGATGGCCATGCTGGCTCCTTAGCTAGATTCGTGCGTCTCGAAAGTGAAACGCTGATACGAAAGTACAACATGATCCGGAAGTGCGCCAGCGCATCGAATCTGCAACACTTACTAGCATGGGAGCACAGCAAAGTTGAGCTTGAAGCGGACTATCGATACGGACGCTCTGTACGCGGCGCTCGACGCCGTTCGGCGTGAGCGGGGGGTCTCGATGCGGCAGTTGGCGAAGGACATCGGAGTGAGCCCCTCGCTCCTGTCCCGACTCGCGAACGGATATAAGCCAGACGCCGAGGGTCTGATGACGTTGACGGCCTACCTCAAGATCCCGGCAGAGCGGTTCGTTGTGGGGGAGCCTGGGCAGAGCGACGATCTCCCGAGTCTGATGACCGAGATCGCGCCGCTACTACGGGCGCGACCAGACCTGGACGCTGACGACGTGAAGTACCTCGAGGACGTCATCGACGCTGCGGTGCGGTTGAAACAGGCGGTGCGGTCGAAACAATGACCATGCCACGCGGAACCAAAGCTGAGCTTCGACGTCTTGCTGCAGAGCTGCGCCTCGAAGTTGGCGCCGGGAACGACGGCGTCTTCGATCCGTTCGCGCTTGCCAAACTGTACGGCGTCACGGTGATCGAGATGTCGACGGTCGCCAGCGAGGAGTCTCGGGAGTATTTTGGTGCCGCGGGCTACAGCAAGTTCTCCGGTGCGCAGATCCCGGTTGGTCCGTTCGGGTCGGTGATCCTGGTCAACGATCTGCATCCGATGACCCGCGTCAGGTCGACGCTCGGTCACGAGCTGGCACACGTGGTACGCGAACATCCTCACGCAGCGAGGTTGGTCGATGAGAACGGCTGCCGGACCGACAACCGTGTTCACGAGGAAGAAGCGGACTTTCTCAGCGGTGAGCTACTTCTCCCCACGGACGTCGCACGTAAGCTCGCTATTCGCGGTATGTCTGCGGCCGCGGTGGCGGACATGTACGGAATTAGCGAGCCGATGGCGCGGTGGCGATTGAACATCAGCGGAGGACATCAGATCCGGCGTCGTGCGTCCATACGGCAGACCGGCTCGGCCCACCGGCAGAGCTGACATGCCCGGTGTAATCGCCGCACACCGACACTCGCTACTCGTATCCAAGTGCATGCCTGACAAGGCGCGCGCTCTCAACGCTCGGCGCGTCTGGAGTGCCAGGTAGCGTCAGGTACAGTCCGCCGTCTCCCTCTGAACGAGCGATGTCGCTGCCATCGAGAAGCGCGAGATCACGCGAGACAGAGTCACTGAGATAGGTGTCCCATCCAACCGGGATCTGACGGGTGGACGAGTCCCAGCCTTGTGCGTCTCTGAATTCGTAGGTGTGTGCGCTGAGGTAGTCCGGGTGCCAGGCTCGGACCAGAGCAGCCATGTGATCCTTCACCGCCCGGGCCACCAACACTTGATCGTCGCTCTCAAAGTTCAGCCTGGCAAGCGTGTGATTGCGAACGCCACGCGGGCCTTCAAGACCGGCGCGAATTCGGCACTCGACGGCGTAGTCCTTGGCGTCGGTGAGTCGATAGACCTTGATGTCGAAGCCCGGCTTGGGGCGACGTCCGCCGGCCGCGTCGAACGTGGTTCGTTCGATGCGCCCCATGAGATCGGAGACATCTGAGGCATCGGCGATGGGGTCGTAGAAGTAGGTGCCGCCCTCTTTGCGGGGCGTAACCCACTCGCCGGTTGGCTCGTTCGGCATCGTCAGCACCATCCGGGACGTGGCTTGGGCGGCCGATTCCAGGGTCTGTGCTCGCCAGTCCCATTCGCCGAGGATGATCATCGAAGTCACTTTGCTATTTCTCCGGTGGAATGTGTTCGACTCGGATGCGATCACCGAGTCCGAGGTCTTCAATCTGTCGCTTTATCGCTTTTTCGAGAGCCGGGGTGGCGACGCGCCATTCAACTTCGGCGTCGTGCTCCTCGGCCGCGTCGTACTGACGCTGCAACTGATCGGGAAGCTGTTCTGCGAACTTGGTGTTCTTCCGGATCGATCCGTCGTCCTCGATCATCCAGTCGTAGCTGGCGGTGCCCTTGGCTTCGATCCACGTTTCCCTGGAATCGTCCGTGGCGGGCTCCATGCCGTCGACCTTAATGGCCCCGCTGGGGGCGTCTTCCGACGGAATCTTGTAGGTCACACCCGAATCGGTGCCGGTGACTTGCCGCTCGTAGTCGCTCGCTTCCTTCGACCATCCGGTTTCATTCTCCGGTACCCATTCGCCGCTCCCGCCTCCCGTCGTATCGAGATTGCTGCGGCTCAGCAGCTCGTTGATGTCGATGTCGGGGAAGTGCTCGATTGCCCAGGAGATGGCTAGGGCCACGCCTACAGTTGCCGCGGCTGCTGCGAACGCGACGGCGGCGATCTCGAGGAGGCTGGCGCCCGCGAGCGCTCCAAGGAGCAGCGGGAACGCGACGGTCTGGATTTTGCCGGAGCTGGCGTTGTCCGCATTCTCGAGCTGGTGGTAGTAGCGGGTGATGATCGGCTGCCAGAGTGCCACCCTGGCCTCAGCGTCGTCGCTGCCTGTGTCAGCGGCCGTGACTTGCCAGGTGTCGCTCACCTTGCAGCCGTCGGCTTCGGCGGCGTCTGCCTGCGCGAGCAGAGCAACCGCGGCGTAGTGCATCTCGGTGAGGCCGTTGTATGCCGCATCGCCTGCTTGCGTAACGATGTCTGCGGTCCGGATGTTGGTGGTGTAGTGCTGGTCGACAGTGGCGAAAGCATTCTGATACCCGATACCGGACCAACCGCCGTCATGACCCAGGTTGCTGCCGCCGTCGCGGATGCGCGTGCTGGCCGCCTCGAGCACGCTCGCCTGCGATGTGAGCGAACCTCGCGCCGTCGCCGCCGCAGCGGCCGCCGTCCAGGCTCGGACAGCGGATCGAGTGAGTGCTGTCATAGGCGCAGCTCGCCTTCGCGGAGTCGGGAGGCGGAGGACTCGTCAGCGTTCTCGTAGGTGGCCGCGGCGTTGACCACGCTCGGACCCACCGGTTCGGACTGCTCCGCCGCGCGCGTGATTGCAGCCTTCACAGCAGCGTCAAGCACCGCTAGCGATAGGGCAGTCTTGCTGCCCGCGACTTGCTCTGACGCCGCGGCCAGTCGGCTTCCACCTGCGGCGCTGGAGATGTCGGCCGATGCCGCGCTCACGACGCCGCCGTACGTACGCATGTCCCCGGGCCGAGCCGAAACGTTGTCCGTCATAGATCCCCCATGTCTATTCCTGGGCAACAGTGTGTCAGACCTGGGCAGCTGGGCGATGATGCGATCCACAGGGGTGCCGCGTGTTCCTGTTGTCGCCGCCGGGGTCGCGCAGCCACGAGCGAGCCGTTGCCATATTCCGTAGCGTGTCGGGGCCCCATCGATGGTCGGTGGGTTGTTCTAGATCATAGTTGTGGGCATGTCACGTGGGCTGGAGTTGTTCAGCGCAAGAATCGAAACTCCTGCAACTGGTTGCGGAAACTGCTTCATTGATGCTGGTTCGTTCGCTTCTCAGAGAGGAATCTTTGAAAAGCTCTATATAAAAACTCGAATGAGGCCTAGTAACGGGTCAAACGCGGTTTGCAATCCGGATGACGCCGCCGGCGTGAACCAGAAGCAGCATCGCGTCGAGCACTTTCATCGGCGCTTTACCGAAGAATATTCCAGTGTATAATAGTTGACAGATGAAGCAATTCAGACTCATGACTCATCAACAGAACTTTCTCCTGCGGGACAGAGCGACGCGCCAGTTCGTACTAGTAGGCAGGGCCGATCCATTCTCGGTAGACATAGACAACCCTAGCATCATCTACGGATTGTTTCAGACTTCACTGGCTTCACTGAGCCCTGAAGACGAGCGCGTAGTTTCAAGTCTGATGGACTTATTCTTCCAGAATGGTTTCGTTCTAAATAACTTCTCAAAGTTTCATGACGAGGTCACAGTCAGTGACTATTACGTGGATGATAGAACCTATTCGCTTAGGTCATACTATTATAGTGAGATAGATATAATGGATCTCGATCGAATCAAGGATTCTCGGTTGAAAAATTCTATCGAGCAACCGGTCATAGTTCTGTGTTCCTTTGATGAATTAAAAAGCGAAATTGGAGAGGATGAGATGATCGCGTCCCTGTTGGTTAGAGAAGAATCGTTTCTTAGTTGAGTTAGAATGCGGAAATTCTGCCGAGAGATTACGTGGCCGCGTTCGCCCTGTCTTGTGTGAGGCGTCAGGGTGCGGTTGGTCAACGGTTTCGGCGCAGTATCAATTCTGTGATCCATCTTATCCCGTGACAGGCAACGGCAGGTGAGTTATACACCGGTCAAACTGACAACCATCTGGTGCGCCGCCTCGCTGGTCCGCTGCGGGTCCTCGGCCTTACCTACTTGGAGAGCGGGAGAGTGTCAGCAAACGACGTGCTCAATAGAGTCTTCTGCGGCACAATCAAGGCCTGGGACTCTGACCAGCGGTTGCGCTCGTTTCGAGACTGCCTCTTCAGAGCGCGTCTAGACGAGGGGGACATGATATGCCTGCATGGAGTGAGTCTGTGATACACGGCAGCCTGGATGACGGACGGTATGTCACCTTGAAGTTCGCGGCCGACAGCGACGATGTGTTGGTAGCTCTCGGCCACCTCAGCGACATTCAGCCGTGGAACGACCATGTGCATATCTGGCGGGGCAGCGACGGCAAGCTTGACCATCATGATCGACGCTGGTCGGCCGCGATCTTCCCTTCGACCCCTGGCAAAGACGAACAGAAGTCCACCCGCAACGAATACAACCGCACCGCCGCGCTGCAACTCGAAAACCTTGTTAAGCAGGCTAAAGCGGCTGCCGCCACGACCGACTGGCGAGCAGGCAAAGCGACGATGGACAGCCTTAGACATCAGTGGAATTCAGTGTGGCGCGATCCGCGCTACACTTTCCGGCCCGGAACCATCGATTACGCAGAGCGGGACCGCCTGCGACGCGAGTTCAGGGAGGCGCAGGACACATTCTTTGAGAACCGCCGCCAAGCCAACGAACGTCGACAGCGTGACCAGCAGCATGCGCTCGAACGTAGAGAGGGGATAGTAGCAGAGGCCCATAGGCTGGCGGCATCCACCGACTGGAAAGCGACGGCCGCGCGCTTGCGAAAGCTCGACCAGGAATGGAAAGCCGCGGGGTCGTGTCGTCGCGAAGACAACGACCGCTTATGGCAAGAGTTCAAGAGTGCGAAAGACAGCTTCTACGCCAAACGCACCGCGTTCTTCGAAACAAGGGACCGCGACTCGGAGCGGGCCAAACGCGCCAAGGAAGACCTGGTGCGTGAGGCTGAGCGCCTTGTATCGTCGACAGATTGGAAGGCGACAGGGGATCAGTTCCGTCGACTTCAAGAACGCTGGAAAGCTACCGGGCACTGCAAGAAGGATGATAGCGATAGGCTATGGCAGCAATTCAGCGGTGCGCGGGACAAATTCAACCGCAACCGTGAGAAGCACTTCGAGAATGTGAAAGCCGACCAAGCAAAGGCGGTGAGGGCAAAGCAGTCCCTAGTGAGCGAAGCTCAATCGCTTTCCCGTGCCACGGATCTACGGTCTGCCCGGCAGTCGATGAAAGGGTTAATGGACCGTTGGAAGGCAGCGCCTCGCGCCTCGCGCACTGACGAGGATAAACTATGGCAACAGTTTCGCCAGGCCCAAGACGAACTCCGGCGACGCTCGGATGTCGAGCGGCAGAACCGACAGCGAGAACAGCAGCAAGCTAGGTCCGCTAAGGAGCGACTGGTATCGCGTGCGGAGTCACTCAGCAACACATCCGATTTTAAGCTGGCGCGCCAAGAGATGCGAACTCTGATGGATGACTGGAAGGCGGCTGGACGTGCCGAACGGGATGTGGAGAACCAACTGTGGGAGCGCTTCCAGCGTGCCAGGGACCGATTCAACCAGGCTGCTAACGCCGCCTGGGAGAATCAAAAGCGAGAACGAGTGTCGAGACTTCAAGATGCAATCCAGCGTAAGAAGGAAGCCCTGAGCCGCATTGAGAATGCAATCCGTAGTACAGAATCTCAGCTGTCTGACCTATATAGTCGCCCGGAACCTTCGTACAAAAACCCCCGGCGCTGGGAGATTGCTAGTCGGCGCAACGAGGCAATCAGCAACAAAAGGAACAAGCTCGCCAGCATGCAGGGCAAGAGGAACGATATCGTTAACGCACTCGTCGATATGGAAGCAAAGCTGCGCAGCATGTACTGACTACTTCTTTCTGAAGAATGGGCCGCGATGTCGTCAAACGTATTTCCCTGCACCTGAACTGCCTCAGCCACTGCCACGCAGCATCCGGAGTCCACACGCAGCATCGCCAAGGCGCTCATCAGCATGGCGGGGGACCTCGTCAAGCAAGAGGCGTTCGTTCGGGAGATGCTTGAGCGTGACGAGCGCATCGCAGGCGTGTCGTTGAGCAGGTTCTTCGTCATGCTGTACTGGGATGGCCATGCCTTCGCGTGTATGGAGAAGCGCATGCTCGTCGTGCGCATCCCCGCCGCTTCGTCTAAGCGCCCGATCCCCGCCCACCGGGCAGAGTGGGTACTTGGGGATATGGTCATGGAGAACTGGCGTGTGGACAACGCTGAGCACTCGATGTGGGTTTCGCTAGCGCTACACGCCCGAGATATCGTCAGCGACGAGCTAGGGCAGGCGGCGTAACGGGTCATCCGCGCCGGGGTTTGGGCAGGTCA
>NZ_LNQO01000026.1:0-63446 GCF_001456905.1 Gordonia sp. SGD-V-85 | reverse complement strand
ACCCAAACGCTTGCGCCACCGCCTGTTCACCGTCGGCGGCAAGATCATCACCCACGCCCGCACCACCACCCTGCGACTACCCACCGACTGGCCCTACAACCACCACATACGCCACGGCTGGCAACGCCTCACCGCCTAACCAGCCCCTCGGTCACCGCGCCCCGTCACCGCCGCCCACCCCACCTCAGAACCCGAACAACCAGCGAACCCAACGCTGGCGATCCACCCTGCCCACACACCAGCACCAACCATCAAAAGGCGACACCGACAACCGATCGGCGAAACCCTACCCACCCGTGAAAGATTCAGGCTCAGGGAGCGGTGGTTGGCCGCGCCCTCCGCAAGCTCCGGGCGCTCCTCAGGGAGCGGTGGTTGGCCGCGCCGTCCGCAAGCTCCGGGCGCTCCGTGAGCTGAGGAGCGGGGGCAGGTCGTTCTTTCGGATCAGGGAGCAGGTTGGGCCACGATGAGCGGTACGAGTTGCTCGGCGGTGGTCCAGGCGCCGTGGTGGCCGAGCATCATCGACTCCATCGTCTCGCGCTTGCTGCGGGTGAGGGTGGTGGCGCCGCGGGCCACCGCGACGACGTCACCGATGCGTTGCGCCACAGCATCACTGACGATCGGTCCGAACCACTCTTCGTCGATGGTCTGCTCGCGCGAGACCACGTGCGCGGCGTCGCCGAGATACGCCGCCCAGCCGTTCAGCACGTCGTCGGCCGATCCCGGTGTCGCATAGACGTGCCGGACCCGCGCCTCGCCGGCCACCGCCTCGACTCCGTCGAGCAGGGCGGGAGCGGTGTCGATGTCGATCGCCCGGTCGGCGGTGATCATCCCGTGGTCACCGGTGACGAGAAGGGTTGCGCCATCGCCCAGTCCGGAGGCGAGGTCGGCGACCAGCCGTTCGACGATGCGCAGTTTCTCCAGCCACTCCGCCGACCCCGGGCCGTGGATGTGGCCCGCCATGTCGAGCTCGCTGTAGTAGGCGTACACGAAACGCCGATGCCGACTCCGGCGCCGCAGGGTGGTCAGCACGGCGTCGCGGATGCCGTCGGGCGTCACGGCGGGCAGGAACTGTCCCGACGCGCGGAAGGCCGCCATCGTCAGGCCGGTTCCGCGGAACTCGCCGGGCATCACATAGGTGACCCGGACACCCTCGGCGGCAAGCTCTTCGAGACTCCCGCGCTCGGTGCGTACGAGGGCCGGGGGATAGGTCATCAACGCCGACGGTCCGGAGGCGTCGTCGAGCGTCCAGCGCAGCGAGTTGAGCACTCGTCGTGACCCCCGCGTCCGGCATTCGTCACCCGGGCGGAAGCTGTACCCGATGATCCCGTGCACTCCGCACGACGTCCCGCCCGTCAGGCTCAGGATGCTGGTCGCGGTGGTCGCCGGAAACCCGGCCCGCAGCGTCGTCGAGGTCAGTTCCCTGAGCGTCGGGGCATGCTCGGCGTAGTCGTCCAGCAGGGTCGCGCCCAAGCCGTCGATGAGCAGCAGCACCACCGAGTCACTGGTCGGAACAACGGGTCCCGCGCCCTCGGACGCGACCCCGAGTGCACCCGCCACCGCCGGCAACACGTCGGCCAGCGTGTGCGGATAACCGTGCCAGTCCGCGGGGGCGAGCTCCAGCGGACCCGCTACTCCCGTCACCGCGCCCCCGAACCGGCCGGTCCGAACACATAGTGTCCCGACCGCAGGAACCGGACCGACCGACGCGCTTCTCCCTCGACGAGCAACGGCGACAACGCATCTCGCAGCGCGATCCGCCACCGGGCGGCGTCGAGCGGCGCGCTGGCCCGCATCGACTCGACGTCACGCGGAACCTCGACAACGGCGCCGGCATCCGGCGTGATGCGCTCGTGGTGCGCGACGGGATGGGATGGCCGGTCGACGTCGATGACCGACACGGCGCCACCGGCGAGCGCCTCGTCCACCGACTCCACCGATCCCTCCGACCTCGACGACCCGTCCGGCAACGACGGCGCGGCGGACTTCAGGTCCCACGCCACCAACACCCGGTCGGAGTCGGCATCGCCGCCCAGCTCGTCACCGAGTTCGCCGTAGAAATCCTCGTAGTAGTGCACGGGCTTCGCACCGAGCTTCGCGAGGTTGAAGTAGGCGTTTCGGGCGACCAGGGGATCGAAGGTCCAGGTGATCGTCGACAGTCCGCGCTCCAACGCCCAGCGACGCTGGTGCATCTTCAGCGCATGACCCACCTGATGGCCGCGGCCGCGGCGGGTGACCCCGGTGATGTGGCTGTGTAGGGTCTCGCCGACCGGTGCGCCGAAGAACGCCACGCTCCCGCCCGCGAGGTGGTCGCCGATGAAGGCGCCGGCCACATAGTTGCCGGCGTGACTGAGCGCCCGCAGCATGTCGGTCCCCACGGGCCGGTTCGTCGGATCGGGCCGCCACACGTCGTCGAAGATCCGCAGGAGGTCCTCGAGCTCGTCGGGCGACGACAGTTCACGAACCTCCACACCGAGGGTTGCATCCGACATGGGGTCGATTCTGTCATCGCCCGGCGACACCGTGGTCGTGGTTCGACCAGCCCGATCTAGGATGAGCCCCATGTCCCGCACCGCCCGACCGTCCGACGCGTTCGCACGCGTCGCCGCGGCCGGTGTGGTCCCCGCGGTGGCGGTCGCCGCGCACGGTGCGGCGAGCGGGGCGATGCCGAGTTCGTCGGGCGTCCTGCTGAGCGCCGCGATCGGCGTGGTCGCGTCGATGCTGCTCGCGCCGCGCCGGGGACGGCTCGCGGCGGCGGCGGCGTCGACCACGCTGGTCCTGTCCGCGGCGCAGGCGGCGAGTCACTGGGCTCTCGCGCTCGACGCCGGGCACGCCGCCCACAACACCTCGACGCTGCCGATGCTCCTCACCCACCTGGTGGCGATCCCGCTCAGCGCGGTCGGAATCGTCGCCGGTGCCCACCTCCTGGCGTCGATCGGCTCGGTGATCCGATCGCTGGTGCCACCGGTCACCGTCGCAGCACATACGGCCGCTCCGGTGTTCTGGACGCCGCCTTGTGTTCCGGCCGCACCCGCGTTGTGCGGCACCGGCGTTCGCGGACCACCGGCTGCCTCCTGACGCGCCCGGCCCCAGACCAGAACGGTGTGGGGTTGAAGCGCGCGTTCACGAGGACCGGTCCCGACACCATCGAAAGACACAATCCATGAAGCTCAGTTCCCCGCGGGCGACGATCGCCCGCCGCATCACCGCGCCCGCCGCCGCCGTCGCCCTCGTCGGCCTCGCCTCCTTCGCGGGTGCGGGTGCCGCGTCGGCGCACGTCACCGCCAACGCGCCGACGGTCACCCAGGGTGGGTACGGCGTCGTCACCTTCGTCGTCCCCAACGAGTCCGACGCCGCCGCCACGACCGCGCTGCGGGTGACGCTGCCCGGGCTGACCTCGGCCCGCCCGGAGGTGATGCCCGGCTGGAAGTCCGTCGTCACCAAGAAGGACGACAAGGTCACCGAGATCACCTGGACCGCCGATCCGGGATCGCCGGGGGTACCGGTCGGGCAGTTCGGCCAGTTCCGGTTCTCCGGCGGACCGTTCCCCGAGCAGGAGACCGTCGAACTCCCCGCGCTGCAGACCTACGCCGACGGTGAGACCGCCGACTGGAGTCAGCCGACCCCCGACGACGGCTCCGAGCCGGAGCTGCCCGCACCGACGCTGACCCTGCCCCCGGCCACGGGCGACGGGCATCACGGCGGCTCGCACGCCGCCTCGACGACGGGCACCGCCGACGCTTCGGACACCTCCGAGTCATCGGCATCGTCTGAGGACTCCGCCGCGCGCTGGCTCGGTGGGATCGGCCTGGTGGTCGGCACTCTCGGCGCGGTCATCGGCGTCGCGGCGCTGACAGCGCTGCGCCGCAACGGTCGTGGCGGCGGCGATGCCTGACCGTCGCGCGCCGGTTCGACGCGTCGTCCTGGTCCTCGCGACGCTGCTGTGTCTCGGGCTCGTCGGATCGTGGGCGGCAGCCCCGGCGGCGGCGCACTCGCGGCTGGTCTCCTCCGACCCCGCGGAGGGGGCGACGCTGCAGTCCGGTCCACAGACGGTGACGCTGACCTTCAACGAGCCGATCCAGTCGTCGTATGCGGTGCTCAACGTCGTCGGGCCCGACGACCACTACTGGCAGAACGGGGACCCGACGGTCGACGGCCCCAACCTGCGTGTCGGGGTGCGCGAACTCGGCCCGGCCGGTGAGTACGTCGTCAACTACCGGGTGACCTCGGCCGATGGGCACGTCATCAGCGGACAGCGCACGTTCGAGCTCGCGGTCGCCGGCAACGGTGAACCCGGCCCGGCGATCGAAGCGGTCGATGCGTCGTCGGACGAGGGAATCCCGGTGTGGTGGTTCATCGCCGGCGCCGCCGTCGTGCTGATCGTCGGACTCGGCGTCGTGTTCTGGCTGAGCCGGCGACCCTCGACGCGGCGCTGACACCTGATGACCGTCCGCAACGGGTTGATCCTCGCGATGACCCTGGCCGGCGGTCTCGTGGTGAGCTGGTTGCTCGCCAGTCCCGACGGTCCGGATCTGGTTGCCGTGCCCACGACCCTCGCGCTCGGTGTCTCCGTGACGCTGCTCGGTCTGGGGGCACTGCCGACGGTCGACGCCGAGCCCTCGACCCGGGTGATCGGCCTGCTGGCCGGGGTGTGGGTGTTGGCCGTGCTGGTCAGCGCCTGGGTGCGGACCGCTGATCGGGCGGGTGTCGAGGTGCTCGACGTCAAGGCCGGCGACTTCGGCGACGTGCTGTTCTCGGGTGCGCCCGAGATGGTGGCGCTGGTGGCCGGGGTCCTGATCCTCGCGTGGGTGGTGCTGGACCTGCTGACGGGGAGCGAGATCCCCGTGCTCGTGGTCGGAGCGCTCGCGGCGATCGGGGTGCTGGCCACCTCGATCGCCGGTCACGCCGGCAACGACTCGTGGGGGCCGTTCCTCATCGGTGCCCACGCGCTGGCCGCGGCCTGGTGGTGTGGACTGCTCGCGGCGATGCTGCTCTCGGTGCGCGGCCGGTCGGGGTGGGCGCGCAGTCTGCCGGTCTTCTCCGGGCGCGCGCCCTGGGCCGTCGGGGTCCTCACGGTGACCGGCCTGATCTCCGGCCTGATCGAGGTCGACGGTCCGGCGAACCTGGTGAGCAGCGGTTACGGCCGAATCCTGCTCGCCAAGGCCGAGGTGCTCGCGGTCCTCGTGGGTCTCGCCGTCTGGCACCGACGACGCTGGCTACCGGCCGTGCAGCGGCATCGCAGCAGCGAGCCCGCCTCCGTGCGCGCGGCTGTCGTCGAACTGGCGATCATGGCCGTGGCGCTGGGCCTCGCGGCCGGGCTGTCGGCGACCGCGCCGCTCTGAGCTGGAGCGTCTCCCTCGGCTCCCTTTCCGCTGGTCGAGAGGGCGACCTTTCCCGCTGGTCGAGAAGGTGACCTTTCCCGCTGGTTGAGCCGGCTCCGAGCGTAGCGAGGCGCCGTGTCGAAGCCCCCTTACCCGCTGGTTGAGCCGGCTCCGAGCGCAGCGAGGCGCCGTGTCGAAGCCACTCTTCCGGTTCACGACGTCGGTCACCAGGTGGCCTCGACGGGCGCGGCGGCCTCGCTGCGCTCGTTCGACGCTGCTCGACCAGCGGGGGTTGGATCGACCCTGCGCTACCCGCGGATCACTCGCCCATCGGCGGTCGCGATTGGTCCCACAGCGCGAGGAGTTCGTCGATGATGTCGGTCGCCATGTGCAGGGTGCTGAGGTGACTCTCGCCGGGCATCTCGAACAGCTTCGCGTCGGGGAGTAGCGAGACCATGTGCTCGCCGTGGGCGTACGGGATGATGTGGTCGGCGTCGCCGTGCCACCAGCGCACGGGCACCCTGACGTCGCCGACACGGAAGCCCCAGTCCCGCGCGAAGACGACGACGTCGGCGAATGGCGCGTTCATGCGTCGGCTTCCGCCGTGGAGCAGGTCGTCGAGGAACATGGCCCGGAACTCGGGGCGTGCCAACAGTTCTCGGTCCGCCTGCGGGGACAGTCGACCGTAGATGGAGATCGCGGGTTCGGCGATCGGCCGGGCGAAGCCGAGGGCGACGCTCAGCACCTGGCCGATCGGCGCACCGGCCACGCTGACGAGCGGTGCGAGCAGCGTGCCGAGCCGCATCGCCCCGCCCTCGATGCGGTCGGGTCCGACCGTCGGCGCGACACCGCCGAGGATGCCCGCCGCCGTCACCCGGTCGGGCATGGCGTGGGCGACCCCGAGTGCGTATGGCCCGCCGCCCGACAGCCCGATGATCGCGAAGTCGTCGATGCCCAGTGCCTCGAGGACCTCGGCGAGGTCGGGTGCGAAGGCGGCGACGTTGTCGTACCGATGCGGGCTCGACGACCCCACGCCCGGCCGATCGAGTCCGATGAGGCGGATTCCGCGTTCGAGCGCGTACGCACGCGCTTCGACGGGGATCTGGCGCCGCGCGCCGGGCGTCCCGTGGAGCCATACGATGGCCCGTCCGGTGGCCGATCCGTACTCGGCGAATCCGATCCGACGATCACCGTCGGCGACGGCAATCGACCCCTCGATTTTCGGACGGGCGATGTCGATCATGTGATCAGCATCTCACGTACCGTTGGTGGCGTGATCCCCGAGTTCGTTCACGGCACCGCGCGCGCCATCCGCCACGTGTTCACCCCGTACCCGGCTCGGGACATCCCGGAGGGCCGGATGGTCGACCTCCCAGGGCGCGGGCGGGCGTTCGTCACCGACTCGGGCCCGCGCGACGCACCCGCCGTCTTCCTCCTGCATTCGGTGCTCACCACCGGGTTGCTCTGCTGGTACCCGACGATCCCGGCGATCAACGACCGCTATCGCGTCATCACCCTGGACGCGCGCTGGCACGGCCGCGGCATCGAGTCCGAGACCTTCGACCTCCGTGACTGCGCCGATGACGTCGTCGCCCTCGCCGACGTCCTGGGTATCGACCGGTTCACGGTCGCCGGGTTCTCGATGGGCGGCGGCATCGCCCAGCTGGTGTGGCGTCGCCACCCGGAACGCGTCGCCGGTCTGGTGCTCTGCTCGACCGGCCCGTTCTTCAGCACGCACGATCCCCGGCACCGCGCGTCGTCGGAACGCATGGGACGTATCCTCCGCCCCGTCTACCGCATCCTGCCGCGGGTGTCCGAGAAGAGTCTGAACAAGACGACCTCACACACCTCGATCTGGGCCCTTCGACAGTTCTTCTCGACGCCGCTGTCGCACCTCGGTGACTTCGGAAACGGGCTGGGCGAGTTCGACTCTCGCGACTGGCTCCACGAGGTCGACGTCCCGACCGCCGTCGTCGTCTCCATCCGCGACCGGGTCGTCGAGCCCGAACGGCAGCAGCTGCTGATCGACGGCATCCCCGGCGCACAGCGTTTCGAGGTCGACGGCGGGCACGCCTGCTGCGTCCTCGGCGCGCGCTTCTTCATTCCGCCGTTCACCGAGGCTCTCGACGCAGTGGTGTTCCGCGATCGAGCGTCAGTGGCGGATCACGGATAGAGCCGCCGCACACACTGTTGAGTTGTCAAGGGACGGATGCGGTCCCGGGCATCACCCGGGTGCGGAAGGTGCTACGCGAAAGTCTGTTGGTCTCTGGCGGGGTGTGGTCAGGCTGCGTCGTCGAGTCGCATGGTGCGTCTGTTGTAGGCGGGTAGTGGTCGGCGCTGCGGGTCGATACTGGCGGGTGGGACGAGCCAGGGGTGCCGGTCAAACCCCATGACGATGTCCCAGCCGTGGTGGTGGACCTGTGTGTGGCAGCGTTGGCAGAGCAGGCAGCCGTTGTCGAGATCGGTGGGTCCGCCGTCGGCCCATGACCGGATGTGGTGGACCTGGGTATGTGACGGTGGTGCACCGCATTTGATGCAGCAGGTGTCACGCACGATGATCGCTTTGCGGAGGTGTGCCGGATACAACCGGCGGGTGTGACCCATCTGCAGCGGTACGCCCTCACTGTCGAGGATGATCTCCGTCAGCGAGCCGTCGCACGCTGCTTGTTTCGCGGTCACTCGGCTGACTGTTCCGGTCCACGGGAGTGTTGCCGGGTCTCCGGTGGCGGGGATGGTCAGCATCAGTTGCGTGCGGGGGCTTCCGACGGTATCTATGGTCGCGCCGATCGCTGCTTGGTCGAGGATCAGCTCGAACGCATCGGCACGGCGTTGTTCAGCGGTGCGTCGATCTTCGGCGCCGTCGGGTTCGGGGCGTGGACACGAGCGCTCATCGATCATCGTCAGGAACTTCTCGCCCACGACCTGGGTGAGGTCGGCGCGGATTTCGACGCGGCCGTCGTCGGTGGTGTGGGCGTTGACCGAGTTCAGCGATGGGTCGTCGGCGGCCGGTACGCGGGTGTCGGAGGTGTCCGCCAGAGTATTGGCGATGGCTCGGCCATGCTTGAGCACTTCTGTCGGTGTTGCGCCGGATAGTGCTTGGGCGATGAGTTCGAGTTCGTACCGGGAGCGCTCGTCATCGGAAAGGGCTTTGTGACATCGCTTCTCGATCTCGTTGATCCCCCGCACGATGGTATCGACGATCTCGCTGGACAGCCGCCCGTCGGCGGCGTGACGGGTCAGGGCTGGAAGCGCGGGCAGGGCGTCGACACTGCGCATGGTGCGAAGAGCAGCGGCCGGTGCATGGCCTGACTCGATCAGCAATTTCTTGGTGGTGCTGCCGGCTTTCTCAGCGACGCCGAGTTCGTCGAGTTGTGCTGCGTGGGTGACGATCTGGTGGTCGACGGTGTTGCGGATCAAGCGCAGCGTCTCGAGCGCGTCGAATGTTGATCGGCCCGTGGGGTCGTCGGCGGGTGGGGTGGTCTCGATGAGCTGATCGAGAAGAGTGGCGAGCTCTGGCATGACTCCAAGGTACCGGAACATTCGTTCGATTTCGAGGAGTTTCCACAAGCCGGGAACCGCGAATTCATCGACTGTGCAGCGTTTTTCGTCGACAGTGTGGTAACTGTTGTCAGTAGTTGACTCCAGTCACACCCGTTTCGAGTTCGCGCCCAGAATTGGTGATTCGCGCCATGACCACGAGCCCCACGGGCGGTCAGGTAGCGGCCTTCGTGATGCAGACGAACGCCCACTCGGTGCTCGTCATCCCCACAGAGATCGGCGGTGGCCGGCAGGTCGAAGTCCGGCGACACCTTCGCGAGTGGCGCGTAGGCCTCCTTGCGCTCAGCGGGTCCGCCGTAACCCGCCACGCCGATCGGCCTGCGGTTGGTGGTGTAAGCGGCGCCTTGCCGTGCCGAGTGCCGCCAGTTGTCCCCGTTGTCGGCGATGCCGCCTGCCACGCCGACCGCGCCGACGGGTCCTCAGGTTCGACGGGTGCAACGGCCAGGCCGCCGCCCGAGGGTCGTCCCTCACGAGGTTGACGAGCGGTCCGACGCGTCGGCTGACGCACCCGTGCCAAATCGGTGGGCCCAAAGCGGAGGGCGCAACCGATGACGGTGGATGCGCCGACCGATCACTGTCACCGACGCGGATGGCCGAGGTCTGCTGGTCCGGTCGCGAGGACGCAGAGCGCCAACACCGCCTTTGTCGAACGACCAGAAGTCGACGCAGTAGCACCGCGTGACGTCGACGTGGTCTCGCGAATGGATTCACGACGATCCCGCTGCGACTGCTGACTGACAAGTATTACTTGTCGATGACATTCCGCAGTGGCCCTACCACCCAAACGTCCCGACATTGTTGCCGAACCACATGGAACATTTGTGAATGGCTGTAGCGCAGCGTCTTTAGCGTTGCGACACGGTCAGGTGACCCACTTTCTCAGGTGTGACATCAACTACAAATTTGCGCCGTAAGTCGCGTGAGTTCGGACCATGCCGCGGCCCAGTAGGCGATCCCGGATGACGCGATAGATGCGCCAAATATGTTGTAGCGCAATCAAAGATGAGAGACTCCTCGACCCCGAGTCGAGTCCTCAATCGGCACCGCCACGGCCGCGGCTCATGAAATTGGTGCGGTCGATGGTCTCCATCAACTTTCTTTTTAGCGTTACTCTCATTTTAGTTCGCGATTCGGTCGCCAGGGGAGGCCCGCAGGGTTGGCACCGATGCCGCGTCTGGCGTTGGAGCCCACTGCTCAGGCGCCGTCCTGGGGAGGATCTCGATGACTGTTCTCGATTCGGTCGTGCCCGCGTCGCCGCCATCTGCGGACGTCGACGCCGACGCGGCTTCGGCGCCGGCACAAGGCGCGGCTCGTCGCACATGGCGAGCGACGCTGACCTCGCCGCGCGAGATGTCGATGGGCGCCCGGTACGCGTCGACGATCGGTGCGGGCATGCTGGCGTTCGCGCCGGCCATCGCTGCCGAGTTCGACGCGCTCCGCCAGGGGGCGCCGACGGCATACCTGCTGTTCGTACCCCTGTGGTGTCTGATGATCGCCTTCGGGCTCGACGTCTCGTCGCGGGGCCGTGAGATCGGTGACGGCGAGTTCGACCGCATCCTGGTCGTCGTCGTGGGCGGCGCGCTCGGACTGACCGCGGCTCTGGTCATCCCGCGGATTCCGGCCGTCGCGGCGTTCTGGCACGCCGATCTGATCCCGCTCCTCATCTGGGTGTTCGCGGCGTCGATCGTGGTCTTCGGGATCCGACGCGTCGTCCGCGACTACCTCATCTGGCTGTTCCTGCTGACCTGCTTCCCGCCGAACTACCTGCTCATGGGGCAGGTGCTCGGCGGCTCGACAGTCGCGTTCGGCTCGCTGTCCGTGGCGGTCGCCCTGGTGGTCACCTACATGTCGCTACGACGCCGCCCGCGCGTCGCCGTTGCGACCGCGGCGTTGTCAGCCGTGGTCGGGCTCGGGCTGGTATGGGTGTTTCAGTACACCCCGGTCCTGGCCTACACCGTCCCCACGGCGGTGGTGACCGCGACCGCGATTCTCGTGCGGCTGCGTGTCCGCCGATCCGGCTCCGCTCACGTCGGCTTGCCCAAGCAGTCGATCGCCACTCTGGCGTCGGCCTGGCTGGTGGCGCTGGTGATCCTGGCGGTGACCCCGCTCGCGCCAGACTCGCCGAAACCTGTTGTGTCACCGCCGATCGGTGCGCAATGGCTCGAGCAGCTGCGGACGGTCGGGATTGGCATCACCGAGCCGCAGGTGTTCGACTGGGGTCACGAGGTCATGGGGTCCGGCGGTGACGTTCGTCGGTACCGCATCTCGACGGGCCTGACCGGTCCGGAGAACGGGCCGCTGTCGACTGCGTATCTCGATGTCTTCTCCACGACAGAGCTGGGGCGCTTCTCCAGCTACCGGCGCGGCCTTTGGTACGAGACAACGCCTCCGGCAACGATCTTCGCGACGCCGGCGTCGGCGGGAGGCCGGCACACCAGGATCGGCAGTCTCGCCAACACTCTCGAGTCAGTGCGCACCTCGGAACAGGCGCTGTGGACCGGACGATTCTGGGGATGGCGGGTTCCGACCCCGACGGGCGACCGCTATATCGCCGTCTATCTCATGGCTGCCCGCGACCAGGCGGGATCGTCGAACGTCGCGAAGCCGCAGCCGCCCACGTACAGCACGACCGTCGCCGAACCGATCAGCTGGCTCATTCGCGGCGGTTCCGACGCTCAGGACCAGGTCGCCGACGACTCGGCACTGGACGTCGCGCTGACCGATCTCGCGTGGTCGATGATTGACGCCGTCGAGAGTCCGTCTCGGTGAGGACGACTGCGAGGACCCGCACGACCGCCGCTCATGTGTCCAACCTGTCGGCACGTCATCCGCTCAGCCGGGGGCAGCGCGTCGGCCTGGTGATCGGTGCCGTGGGCACCGCGGTCGCGTTCGCACTGACCTGGCGGGTGTCGCTCGCGGTCATCCTGAGCATCTGCGCCGTGTACTTCCTGGTGTCCAGCGTTGACAAGTTCGTGCTGATCACCCGGGGAATGTCCGGGCGGGGCGTCCTGCGGGTGTCCGACGACGATGCTCGCGCGATCCCCGACGACGACCTGCCGGTCTACACCGTGCTGTTGCCGGTCTACGGCGAACCCGAGATCGTCGCCAACCTCGTCGCCGGTGTCGGCAAGATCGACTATCCCGCAGACAAACTCGACATCTTGCTGGTCCTCGAGGCCGACGACCACGAGACCCGGGCGGCTGTCGAGCATGCCGACCTGGATGGGATCACACCGGTGCTGGTCCCGCCGAGTGAGCCACGGACCAAGCCCAAGGCGTGCAACGTCGCTATGGAGCTGCCGTCGGAACGCAGCGACATCGTCACCATCTACGACGCCGAAGACATCCCCGACCCGCTGCAATTACGCAGGGCGGCAGCGGTCTTCGCGGCCAGTCCGCCAGACGTCGGATCGGTCCAGGCGCGGCTGGGCTACTACAACGAGCGCGAGAACCTGCTGACCCGCTGGTTCGCGATCGAGTACGACCAGTGGTTCTCGTACATGCTGCCCGCGCTGAGCGCGTCGAACTGCGTGATCCCGCTCGGTGGCACGTCGAATCACATCCGGACAGACGTGCTTCGCGAGGTGGGCGGCTGGGATGCGTTCAACGTCACCGAGGACGCCGACCTCGGAATCCGTCTGGCGCGCTACGGATATCGGACCGTGGTGCTGGACTCGCTCACCGGTGAAGAGGCCAATGCGGATGTGGTGAACTGGGTCCGCCAGCGGTCACGCTGGTACAAGGGGTACCTCCAGACCTTCCTGGTGCACACCCGTCATCCGGTCCGCATGGTCCGGGAGCTCGGACTCGTACCAGCACTTCGCATCTCGAATCTGACCGCGGGTATGCCGATCGCGAACACCATGAACCTGTTGTTCTGGACGCTGCTGCTCGTGTGGTTCGCGGGCAAACCCGACTTCATGAACAGCCTGTTCCCCGGGCCTGTCTACTACCTCTGCCTGCTGATGTTCACCGTCGGGAATCTGGCGACGATCATGCTCGGCGTGGTGTCGACGCGCACGCTCGGCAAGCCTTACCTGCTGGGCGCTGCTCTCCTCGTCCCCGGTTACTGGTTCCTGCAGTCCATGGCGGCCATCAAGAGTATGGCCCAGCTCATCTACAAACCCTCCTACTGGGAAAAGACCGTGCACGGGCTCTCTGCCATGCCCGGTGTGTCCCGACCCCCGAAAGGTCCTGAGAATGCCTAGTAACAGTTCTGCTCGACTGCGTCGCACGCTGGGGGTGGTCCTGGCGGCGCTGATCATCGGCGTAGGGGTTGCGGCGCCGGCCGCTGCAGCCCCGGGCGATGGAACGACGACGCTCGACTGGCGGCAGCTGGGCATGGGGACATCGGTGACCATCGACGGCGCCGACGTCCCGGCCGGCGTGAGCATTCCGGTACCCCAGGGCATGTCCCCGACGACGCTCACCGGAGTGGTGGCGTCGGCGACCAACGTGACCGACGCCTTCATCCAGGTCGCCCGCACCGACGGCACGATCATCGGCACCGTCGTCGTACCGAGGTTCGGTCCGCGGCAGCTCAGCACCGCGTTCTCCGTTCCGCTGACCGCAGTGCCCGTGGGCGACAACGGCCGTGCGGATCTGCGACTGACACTGCGCAACGGGACCGACGATTCGGTGTGCGGACCGGTGCCGGAGGTCGCGCTGACCAGCCTGAACGTAGTCTTCCGGGGCGCCGCGACGGTGCCTTCCACCATTCAGGATGTGTTCGGGACCGTGGTCAACCGGGTGACCGTGTACACCCCGGTGGACCCGAGTGCCGCGGCCGCGCAGACCACGCTCGGCGTCGTCGCCGCCATCGCGAATCACTATCGTCCGCAACGTGTTGCGATCGACGTGGTGGAGTCGGCCGATGCCCGGTTGCCGCGAGCGGCCAGTCCGCTGGACCGGGCGGTCGTCATCCGCGAGGAGGGCGGCCCGGGGAGTATCCGGCTGGAACGCGCGGGACAACCCGGGGCCGCGTTGGTGATCAGCGGGGATCAGGACTCCCTGCCCGACCAGGTGGCCCTGTTCCGCGACGGACTGACCGATCTTGCCCAGACAGACGCTGCTGCAGTCGAATCCGTCGGAGACCGCGAGGTGCAGGGTTCGGATTCGGTGACCTTCGGGAAGTTCTCCGATCGGTTGTCGGTGGAGGCTCTCGGAACCGCCTCGCTGGTACCGGGTTTCGATCCGACGATCCTCGCCCTCGGTCGGCCCGGCGCGGTCGACGTCGCGCTGAAGGCGCGCTACACCCCGGTCCGCGACGACGAGCGCGCGAATGTCATGGCCGTCACCGGCGGCGAGATCCTGCACACGAGTGCGCTGGATGCGTCCGGATCGCTGGACACACAGTTCACCATCCCTGCCGCGCAGGTGGCGGCCAACGAGCCGCTCGAGTTCCGGGTGTCCTACGAGCCGGCCCCGGGCGCGTGTTCGCCTCGCAGTGTGCCGCTGACGTTCCAGATCGATCCGTCGTCGACGGCGTCGTCGAGCACGACTCCCGTTCGGATGGGTGGTTTCTCGTCGGTGCCGCTCGGGTGGCAGCCGACCGTTCAGGTCGCGCTGGACAACACCAATCCGGCGCAGCTCGACGCCGCCGCCGAGCTGATCGCGTCGGTGCAGCGCAGTTCGGCCACCGCACTGTCGCCGGTGCTGGTGCCGCTGGATCAGGCGATCGCCAGCAACACCGGCGCACTCGTGGTGGCCGACGCGGCGAACGCCCGCCCGCTGAATCCGCCGATCAACACCGAGGACTCGTCGACGCTCGTCGACCTCGTGGCACAGATCCGGCTGGCCATCCCGGACGGGCTGGGCACCATCCAGGCGTTCTCGCAGAACTCGCGCACGGTGGTGTTGGTGAGCACCTCGGGGTCGTGGGAACTGGTCGACCCGCTGTTTGCGTATCTCGATGACCAGCAGGGAGATCTGGCGAACCTCCGCGGTGACGTACTGGTGGCCGGCCGCGCGGGTCAGCCCGAGCTGATGACCGTGCGAGCGGACGGTCCGCAGGCCGAGGTCGACCAGGTCGGCACCAGCTGGGTGTTGTGGCTGGGTATCAGCGCCGCCGTCGTCGCGATCGCGGTCCTCGTCGCGGTTGCGATCATGTTGTATCGCAGACGCTTCGGCGGCTCGAGCGGTCCCGCTGGCGGCTCGACTACATGACCGTCGAGCTTCACGACGACGCCACGTCGCCGGCGGTCGGTGTGCAGCCGCCGGTGACCGAGGGCCGTCGACGGCTCACCGCGACGCAGTGGTGGGGTATCGCGCTGTTCGCCGGTCTGGTCGCCGGGTATCTGGCGGTCGGTGCGTACCTGTATCTCGCTGTCGGATACATCAATCCCGACGCGAGCAGTCGCGTGGGCAACGCCGGGTTCACCATCTGGAGCCGGGACCCGCACCTGGGCGCGATCGGTTTCGTGTGGAATCCGTTGCCGAGTCTGATCGAGATCCCGCTCGTCGAACTGTCGTCGCACTGGCCCCTGAACCAGTGGCCGGAGCTGCGTCGCGTCGGATTCGCCGGTGCGGTCATGAGCGCGGTGTTCATGGCCGGTGCCGGGTGGCAGGTTCGGCGCATCGCCCTCGATTACGGTGCCGGCCGCCTGCTGCGCTGGATCGCGGTCGCGGCGTTCGCGCTGAACCCGATGATCATCCTGTACGCGGGGACGGGGATGAGCGAGGCGCCGTTCCTGTTCTTCCTGCTGTGGACATGCCGTCGAATCCTGCTGTGGGTGAATCGATCACGTGTGCTCGATCTGGTCATCGCCGGCGTCGCCCTGGGTTTGGCGTACCTGACGCGCTACGAGGCGTTACCCGCGGCCGCGGGTGTGGCGGTCGGGGTGTTCGTGGTGTCGACCCGTCGGCACCGTCCCGAAGAAGTCTCCGGACGCGCGGGGTGGCGGTCCGGAGCCCCCTTCGGTGTGCACGACGCGACCATCGTGGCCATGCCCACGGCGTTCGCGTTCGCGGTGTGGGCTGGCCTCGGCTGGCTCCTCGACGGGAATGCGTTCTCCCAGTTCTCCTCGCAGTACGGCAACTCGGCGCAGGTGGCGGCGGCGGGGATCGTCTCGGCCGACGACGTCGGAGCGGGTCCGCTGGCGGAGGTGATCGTCGCGAACCTGCTCGGCATGCAACCACTGCTGTTCGCGGTGCTGCCGGTCGTGGCCTGGATCGCGGTCCGGTTGCGCAGGGTCGACGCCGCGGTGCCGGCAGTGGTGTTCGGCTCGGTTCTGCTGTTCCAGATGTACGCGGTGATCCTCGGCTCGACCTTCGGCTGGTTCCGCTTCTACCTGGCGTCGACGCCGCTGATCGTCGTCGCGGTCCTCGTCGCGTGCGGGCCCGCCCACCGTCTGCTCCCTGAGGTGCGAGGAGCGTTAGCGACGAGCCTCGAAGGGCGCCGCTCCTTGAGCAGCGACCGGAGCTTGCGGAGGTCGGACACCCGCCGCTCCTTGAGCAGCGACCGGAGCTTGCGGAGGTCGTGTGTCGAAGGGACCACCCTCACCACACTCATGGCGCTGGTCCTGGCGACCTCGTTACCGGTGACGGCGTCGTCGATGCTCAACCCGGCGCTGGGCAAGGAGGAGTACGGCCTGCGCTCGGCGTTTTGGCCTGATCGCCACCCGCCGTCGGAGTTCTGGTTCTACTGGTTCGGCGAGGTCTCGGGCAACGTCGCCGCCTGGCTGGACAGCCAGAATCTGCCGGAGGGCTCTGTTCTCGTCGACACCTTCGGGGTCTCGCGCGTCTGGCTGGAGTCCGAGCGGCCCGAACAGTTCGTCGTGCGCAGCGACTTCGACTTCTTCGCGAAGCTGAACGCACCCGCCGAGCAGGGCGTGCAGTACATCCTCACGCAGCGACCGACCGGCCTCGGCTCGCTCGACGCCATCAACGTTCGCTATCCAACGCTTTGGGCCGACGGCGCCGGCATCGCGACGGTCGCCATGACGGTGACGACGCCGACTGGCAAACCGCAATTCCGGATCTATCGGATCAAGGGATCGACACCTGCAGGTTGAACGCCGTCGAGCGCCGCGCCACGGTGAGCCCTACCGACGATTGAGTCGCTCATCGCCGGCTGACGAAAGCGCCTCTTCGTCCGACCGCCTGCTTCTGACCCGTGACCGGTAGATAGTGATAGTTGCGATCACCACAGCGAGCACCGACAACATGTCGGACTCGGTTATCCCGTGCTCGATGCTGAACGAGACCAACACCCGGCCCTCGATCGGCTGATTCCATAGCGCCCACGCCACACTGTTGGCCACGAGAACCGCGGCGGCGCTGTAACTCGGCCTGGCGAGGCACCACGCACCCACGACGAAGAGAAGGTTCATCAGTACCAGGGCGTGGAACGGGTCGGGCATCAGGACAGTATGGGCATGTCGACGGAACCGTTGCGAGACCAAAACCCGGTATGTGGCCGCCGTCTCATCGGGCGCACCCCGAAAGACAAGCGCCTCAAACGACGTGACGCCCGCGATGATGACAACCGGTGACCCCCGGATGACCGTTCTGAACCAACCGGAGACGCAGCTACTTCGAACAGTGCGTACGATCATTAGCCTGCAAAAGTAGCCACTGTATTAAACGTGTCCGATTTTGCGGCCGGATCGAATTCGCGGGTGTAAATCTGTGTCCACTTTCGCGGCCGACTATTAGCGATCGCATATCGCCGGTTTGGGATGGCGGTTGAGCGCCTCCGGGTGTGTGGCCATGTCTGGGAAGGCGTAATACGTTGCTGGACAGCAGTATTGGCTCGAATTGACAAATCCCGACGGCCAAGCTCCGGCTCAGATGTTGCAACCTCGTTGCAGCCTGCGTGGGTCGTAAAGGTCGTTTCGCGCTGGGGTGCAAGATTCTGTTAACTTTCCGATCACATTAAATATCGCTCGGATCTGTGCAGTTATCACTCTCAGGTTGTGAGTGTGATCGGACTGAAATACTCTCGCATCGATGGTTCGACTCGCCATTACTGGAGATGGCGAAAGCTCGCAGGCCGAAGATCTCGTCGTTGAGCTCTGGAATTCGAGAAGTTAGTTCTTTTGAGACGTGAGGAGGTAGGCGGTGGCCAATAGTCAGGCCTACGACACCCTGAGGCGTCCGGAGGGTGGTGGCGTTCGGCGACTCCGTTCTGCGGGGCGCGCACGCGAACGCTCCTGGATGCAGGGATACCTGACGCGACTGGCCTGGACCGATGCTGCCATCGTAGTCGCGTCGATAGCTCTCGCTCAGTTCGTTCGGTTCGGTGCAGGGAGCGCCCTCGAGCCGGTGGCTGCGACGAAGACCCCGATAATCATCGTGTCCGTCGCATTGGGTATCTGCTGGTTGCTGGCCCTTCGGGCCTTCCACACTCTCGATCGCAGAATCGCCGGGTCTGGATCGCAGGAGTACAGCCGGGTCGTTTCTGCGTGCCTGTCTGTTTTCGGCGTCCTTGCGATGATCGACCTCCTCTTCCGTCTGAACATCGCGCGTGGGTTTCTCGCACTGGCCCTGCCGATCGGAACGATCGGACTTGTACTGGCTCGGTGGGGCTGGCGTCAGAGGCTCGGAAATCAGCGACTGAAGAAGAAGAACCTAGAGAACGTGCTGATCGTCGGCAATCTCGGTTCTGCGGTGCCATTGATGGAGAGGCTGATCAAAGAGCCGACTCTGGGATACGGGGTCGTCGGAATCTGCCTACCCACCCATTCCGGATCGCGGGAGACCGTCGCTGTGGGCGATGCCCGTGTGCCCGTGTTCGGGACTTTCGACGACGTCTCCACCTCGGTCGTCAGGTCCGGCGCCACAACGGTGGCGGTGACCTCAGCGGAGGCGCTCGGGCACGCCGCGATGCAGGCGCTTTCTTGGGACCTCGAGGGACTCGATGTAGATATGGTCGTCTCGCCTGGCGTCACTGACGTGGCCGGACCCCGCGTTATGGTTCGCCCAGTCGCCGGCCTGCCTCTGCTACACATCGACAAGCCGAGGTATGACGGCGCGAACCGCTTCCGGAAGGCGGCGGTCGACCGGCTGGGCTCGGCTGCGATCCTTGCGGTACTCGCTCCGGTCTTCGTGGCCGTGGCGTTGGCGATCAAGCTTGACTCCAAGGGGCCGGTCTTCTACCGCGCTACACGTGTCGGGATAAACAACACGCCCTTCCTGATGTGGAAGTTCCGTTCGATGGTGCAGGACGCTGACTCTCAGAAGTCCCACCTCAAAGCGCAAAACGAAGGAGCCGGGGTTCTGTTCAAGATGCGGAACGATCCACGGGTGACCCGTGTCGGGGCCTTCATTCGTCGGTACAGCATTGACGAGCTGCCCCAACTCCTCAACGTGCTCGGCGGGACGATGAGTCTCGTCGGCCCTCGGCCGCCGCTGCCTGACGAGGTCGAGAAGTATGACGGGCGTGTAGCCCGCAGAATGCTGGTCAAGCCCGGGATGACCGGTCTCTGGCAGGTGTCCGGACGATCGGACCTGTCTTGGGAAGAGTCTGTGCGACTTGACCTTTCCTATGTAGAGAACTGGTCAATCATGCAAGACGCCCTGATCTTGTGGAAGACGGTCAAGGCAGTCGTAGCGAAAGATGGTGCGTACTGATGCGAATGGTTGTACTGGGACTCGGATACCTCGGCGCGACGCATGCAGCATGTATGGCCGAGCTCGGACACGAGGTGCTCGGAATCGAGGTTGTGCCCGAGAAACGCGCTCAGCTCGCCGCCGGTGAGGTGCCGTTTTACGAGCCTGGCCTGCCCGAGCTCCTGAAACGTCACATCGACTCCGGGGTCCTCACGGTCTCGGAGTCTTACGCGGAAGCGGCCGATTTCGCGGATGTCTTCTTCATCGCGGTGGGAACTCCACAGAAGAAGGGGGAATACAGCGCCGACCTGCAATATGTTGAGTCCGCGATAGAAGAATTGGTCCCGCTGCTGACCCGCGACGCGTTGATCCTCGGGAAGTCGACCGTTCCGGTCGGCACTGCGGAGAAGTTGTCCCTGCGTGCCGACGAACTCGCAAAGGACGTGAGTGTAGAGATCGCCTGGAATCCGGAGTTCTTACGTGAAGGGTTCGCGGTGGAAGACACTCTCCACCCCGACCGTGTCGTGTTGGGGACCTTCCCCGGTGATCGTGCTGAAGCGGTGTGTCGAGAGATCTACGCTCCAATGCTCGAGGACGGCACCCCGTTCATCGTCACCGACCCTCCAACTGCCGAACTCGTGAAGACCTCTGCCAACGCATTCTTGGCAACCAAGATCTCATTTATCAACGCAATCGCCGAGGTCTGTGACGCAGCTGGCGCTGATGTCAAGGCGATCGCCGATGCAATTGGTTACGACGCCCGGATCGGGCGCAAGTTCCTCAACGCTGGGCTGGGCTTCGGCGGCGGTTGTCTCCCCAAGGACATTCGGGCCTTCATGGCGCGGGCAGGTGAACTCGGTGCCGCTGAGGCTCTAAGCTTCCTTCGGGAAGTCGATAACGTCAACATGCGGCGACGAACGCGAATGGTTGAACTAACTCGTGAGGTGTGTGGAGGGTCGCTTTTGGGTAAGCGCATTGCGATCCTCGGGGCCGCGTTCAAACCGAAATCGGACGACGTGCGTGATAGCCCGGCATTGAATGTTGCCGGTCAGATCCAACTACAGGGTGCGTCGGTCGCGGTGTACGACCCCAAAGCGATGGACAATTCGCGGAAGCTCTTTCCCACCCTCGACTATGCTCTGTCGGCTGCGGACGCATGTGAGAAGGCTGACGTGGTGCTGGTGCTGACCGAGTGGCAAGAGTTTGTCACGCTGAGTCCCGGCGACCTCGAGCCGTATGTGCGGCAGCGGAAGATCATCGACGGACGCAACTGTCTCAACGCCGAGAACTGGAGCGGGGCGGGTTGGCTTTACCGCGCGTAGTGGGGGGATCCACAACAACCGACCGAGGCCGGCGGCAGACCCGTTGACGGGATGCGCCGCAGTGTCTTGCGCGGCCGAGAGGCCGAGAGGATTCCATTGAATTCGACGAAAAACAGACTGAAAAGCCGGATAGCAGAGATTCCCGGCGCACGCTCAACGCGTGACGAGTTCGAGATGCTGCGTGGATATGTCGCAGACTGGCGGCGCTACCGCAGGTTCTCCGGTCGCGCCGCGCTCGATGAGCACTCCACGTGCGCGAGGGTCGTCATGGATTCGCACCGAATCGAGAAGGGCCTCGCGCTCAGACAACCCCGGCCCTGGTTCGGACGTGAGGTGCTCGAGCGACTCGCTGCATCGGTTGAAGAACTGCCTGACAACCGCGACAGCCACGTAGTCCACGCGAAGAGCATGGCGCTGGGTGCAGTGGACGACTACTTCGACTATTTCGACGCTGAGCTCGGGCCTGCGCCTGAGTGGGCCGATGACGTCCGAAAGCGCTTCGCCCTTTTCCTGGGCCTAGATGCACGGGAGGGTGGCATCAAGCAACTCTCGCTTCCAGGCGGGCGACTCGCCGCGGGCTTCGACGAGTTCGTTGCGTCGCGTGAGAGCGTCCGGAGCTACACCGACGACATGGTGCCCATGGCCGAGATCGAAGCGGCGGCACTGCTCGCGTCTACGTCGCCCTCGGTGTGCAACCGCCAGGGCTCCATGTGTCGGATCGTACCCAGAGGCATTGAAGCTGACCGGATTCTAAAGCACCAGAATGGAAACAAGGGGTTCGGTAACGAGGCTAGTCACGTCTTGCTCGTTACGCACGACCTCCGGACGATGCTGAGTCCCGGGGAACGCAACCAGGCATACGTCGATGGCGGCCTGTACGCCATGACGCTGTTGTACGCACTACACGCGCGCGGCATCGGCGCGTGCTGCTTGAACTGGAGCGCGACGAAGTCTCAGGACCGTGGCCTTCGGCGCGAGATCGATCTCCCCGAGCATGAATTGGTCATCATGATGATCGCTGTCGGGCACCCGGCGGAGGATGCACGTGTGACGGTGTCTCCGTTGCGTTCTGGGCGCCACAGGGTGGGGATCCGATGACGAGCGGACGAAGTCTTGCTGCGTACATGAGCAGCTGGTTGATAAACGGACCGGGCGCATCCCATTTGGTGCCTGCGATCGTGCGAAGAGCGCTTCTTCGCTGGGCGGGCGCGCGGATCGGAAAGGCACGGATCCTCCCGTCAGGTATCTTCCGCGGTGAGCTGCGCAACCTGGAGATCGGAAACGGGGTCTTCATCAACACCGGCGTATCGATCTTCCCCACCGGCGGCATCTCCGTGGGGGACGGTGTTCATTTCGGCCCGAACTGCACGGTGATGACCGGGACACACGCTGTCGGGACATCACACAAGAGGGCCGCCACTCCCACTCGATTCGAGCCCGTGGTCGTTGGGGCCGGCGCGTGGCTGGGTGCCTCGGTAACGGTTTGTCCAGGGGTGACGATCGGGGAAGGGTGTGTCGTCGCTCCCGGAGCGGTGGTGGTAGACGATCTGCAGCCCAATGGTTTCTACGCGGGCGTCCCTGCTCGCCTCAAGAACTTCCTTCCCACCGACCTGCAAGACGGCAAGCTGCCGCTTGAGTCGGGGGATTCAATCGCACTTGGAGGCGCTCGATGACCCAACAGCAGGAGTCGCCGAGAAGTTCTGAGAGATCCGCTGTCGGGCGTCTTCTCTTGATCGCGTCGACCGGAGGCCACCTCGCCCAGTTGGACAGACTGGCGGAAAGTCTGGGGGCGTCGGACAGTTCGCTGTGGATCACTTTTGACACGACGCAGAGTCGCGCACTCCTGCGTGGCCGCAACGTCCTCTATGTGCCGTACATCGAGCCGAGAGATGCTCGAACAGCGTGGACCGTCTACCGTCAGCTCGCACGCGAACTCCCGCGGCACGGGCCGTTCGACCAGGCAATCAGTACAGGAGCGGCGCTTGCGCTACCCGGCCTCTTAGCTGCTCGTCGGCATGGGATTCGCGGACTGTACATCGAAAGCGTGTCTCGCACAGACGGTCCTTCGCTCACTGGTCGTATGCTGGCGGCCACACATCTGGTTGACCTGGAGACTCAACACCCAGCCTGGTCAACCGCGAGGTGGCGGCATCGCAGGACCGTGCTCGACTCGTACGAGTGCGTGCAGGACGGATCAGCTGTGCAAGCGGACACCCGCACTTCGCCGAAACTGTTTGTGACTCTGGGAACGATTCGGCCGTACAGGCTGGATCCGCTCATCGACTCCCTGCTCAGTAGTGGACTCGATCTATCTCGTACCGTGTGGCAGCTCGGCTCCAGTTTTCGGGAGGACGTCCCCGGCGAGGTACACAGAGCGCTGGGCAGCGAAGAAATGGACGAGAACATTCTCGCCGCAGACGTTGTCATCACTCACGCCGGGGTGGGCAGCATCATGCGGATCCTCGAACTCGGTAAGTACCCTGTCGTCGTCCCCCGCCGCCGCTCACGGGGGGAGCATGTCGACGACCACCAAATCCAGATCGCGAGTCTCGTCGGTCGTCTGGGTCTCGCCGAGGTCGTCGAAGCTCCGGATCTCGGAATCGAGGACATCCAGCGAGCGGTCGGAAAGAGGATCGTTTCGCAGGGGGTCAGCTCATGATCGTCAGTTGGGTGAGAACACATGGCCGTAGTAGGGCGATCGCCGAAGAGCTGAGCATCAAGGCGATCTTCCTGTCCGAAGCGACTGCGCGAAGGTCTTTCCCGACGAAGTACCTATACGCCGCGATCGAGACTGTGCGCGAACTCCGACGGGAGCGGCCTAGTTCGGTGATTCTGATGCTTCCGCCATTTCCGTTGCTCGTGCTTGTTCGAGTTTGCTTCCCGCGTCTCCCGGTCATCGCCGACCTTCACACCGGTGCCTTTCTCAACCCCAAATGGCGACCGTTCTTGAAGCTGACCTTCGCGCTTCTGCGGGGGGGATCGTGCATCGTCACCAATTCCGCACTGCAGCAGCAGTGCAACCGGGCGGGTGTCGAAGCAATCGTTCTCCACGATCCGCTGCCCGAACGCATGCCTGAGCCTGGTGGTCGACCGTTCGCGCACAAACCCAATGTCGTCCTGTGTCCACTGGGGTACGCAAACGACGAGCCTATCGACGAACTACTGTTCGCAGCAGGGCATCTCGTCACCGACGAGATCGAGTTCCGATTCACCGGCAAGGCGCCGTTATCGATAAGACACGCTGCGCCGACCAACGTGCTGTTCACTGGATACCTCACGGATGAGGACTACGAGGCAGAGCTCGCGAACTGCGACGTGGTGATTGCGCTGACGACGCGAGAACACACGATGCAGAGAGCGGGATATGAGGCGATAACCGCGGCCAAACCTCAGGTCACCTCCGACTTCGAAGTATTGCGTGACTTCCATGCTGACGCCGCGATCTATGTTGATCCCTCTGATCCACAAGCGATCTCGGAGGCCGTCACCCGTGCGTTGAGGGATGCCGACGCACTCGCCGGATTTGCACGGACGCGATTCGAGGAGGTACGAGCAGACCAGTCGGTTGCGATCGACGAATTGCGTCGGGTCGTGAAGTCCGCTGAAGCACGGGCCCCCTTCGGTGGGCGCCGCACGCCCTCACTGCGAGGTAAGCGATGAGTGCGCCACCCTCACACACAAGCGGAGACACCGGGACAGTTGATCCTTCTCGGTTGAAAGACAATCAGCTTCAGGCGGTGGCAGAAGCGGGCGTCGTGTCGCCCTGGACTCATTGCATCGCAGTCCTGATCGCACTGATGCCGCTGCTATCCGGAACCGAGCGAGGGCTCGTCGTGCCCGGACTGAAGCTGTCCGAGATCGTCGCACTGCTCCTCATTCTTGGGTTCGTCGTAGCGGGTGCGAAGGTGAACTCAGCAGGTCCGCTCGCAATCGGAATCTTGGGTTACATCCTTGCGTTGTTCGTGGCAACCGCCTACCACCAATTCCTCGATCCCACATTGGGGAATCTGAGTTTCGCATCCGTGTGCTTTGGACCGTTGGCGCTTCTGGCCATCTATTTCGGCGCCTCGTATGGCAGGGCATTGCCGGGACTGCCGCGACTGGCGATACGCTACGTTCTCATCGGTTGTGCGCTGATGGGTCTGCTGGGGCTATTGCAGGCATTGCGTGTCGCGCCGGTGTTGTCGATGACGGCTGCACTCACGGGTAGCGAACGGATTCTGCAACCGCTCGACTGGAAGATCAGTCGCAGCATCGGACTGTTCAATTCATGGCACGCCTTCGCCAGCATCATGGCCCTCGCCCTTGTTCTGCTTGTCGTGGGTTGGGCACGCGGCCAGAGTGTCTTCGATCACAAGTTCACCCAGTTGTTCTGTGCCGTAGGAATTGTCGCCGGACTAGGTTCTGCGTTGACGTTCGACATGGTCCTGGTGGCTGCCGCAGCCAGTCTCATCGCGGTGGGTATTCGCCGCTCGACTCGAGTCGCGGCGTGGGCGCTTCTGGTGGCGGTCGCCGTCACCGCGTTCACGCCACTCGGTGACCTTTTCTCACGGCGGCTCGAAGAGCAGCAATCCGCGACGTATCAGGACTCGATCCTCCCGCAGACTATAGCCTTTCGAATCGAAGTCTGGAGAGAAGACTACCTACCCCTCTTCCTGGACAACGTCCTACTCGGCCACGGACCTATACGAAGCACTGACCGCGTGTTCGCGTACGTCGAATCGCAGTACATCTCCGTGCTGGTCGCCGGCGGTCTGCTCGCCTTCGTCGGGTTTATCGCGATGTACGCGAGCCTCATGTACCAGCTGCGATTCGGTCGGTCTCGACGTGCCGGCGCGCCAGACTCACAGTTCGACGCATCACGGCGTGCCGCTTTCGTATTCGCCGCAGTGATGGTGGTGGCGATGCTCATCCACCCGTACATGCGGGACGCCGGATCGTCACAGTTGCTGGTCGTCGTGGCAGCGCTGATCGGTTCAGGCCCGCTTGTCACGCTGCGCGGACCGAACCAGGCTTCAGGACGGCACCCCTGATGACCTCAACGCGCGTTGCGACAACGCTGGCGAACCAGCGCCGAGCGGGCCGCCTTACGTTCGCTATTGGCGTGCAGGTCTGTTCGAATGCGTCGAATTTCTTGCTGACCATGGCTGTCGCTCGTGCGATGACGACCGACGCCGTCGGTGTGTACGCGGTCATCATGTCGATTGCGGGGATTCTCGTCGGACTCGTGCGCGCGTATACCGGTGAGCCGGTGTCGTTCGGCGAGCGCACAGTCGCGGACATGGACCCGAGCGCGAGGGCCCGTGGAGCAGTGGCCAGCTCTCTGGTCCTCGGCGCGATCGCTGCGCTCGCGGTGTTGCCGCTCCTACTGGTCTTGCTGCCTGACTATCGGACCGCGGTGCTGGTGTTCGTCGTCTTCGCTCCGCTTGCGGCCGCCCAGGACTGTCTGCGTTTTGTGCTCGTCGCAGAGCGTCGCTTGACCCGAGCATTCGCTGCGGAGGGGGCGTGGTTGCTGACTCAGTCCGCGCTCTTGGTGGTGCTCATCCAAGTCAATTCGCTGTGGTCGATGATCTGCGCATGGGGATTGGGCGCTGTGGCCGCATTTATCGTCGGCCTTCGAGGCTATGGCTTCCGGCTACCGTTTGACCATGTGCGGTCCTGGGTCCGCCGGTTGCGCCGACCTGGAAGCTTCTACATGCTCGACTACATCGTGGCGGGTGGCCTCACACAGATCTCGATCTTGATCGTAGGTTCTGTCTCCGGGCTTGACGCTGCGGGCGAGGTTCGGGTTGCGCTATTGCTCCTCACTCCCGCCTCGGTTCTGTTCGTCGGATTGATCTTCGCGCTGGGGCCTCTGTGCGCGAGAGCTGCTGCCAGGGGAGACATCAAGCGGCTGAGGATCGTTCCGTTCGCGTTGGCGGGCGTCGTGTTCGGTGTCGTCGCCGCCTATCTGCTCATCGTGACGGCGGTACCGAATTCATGGCTGGCAGCAATCGGTGGTTCGTCAACCGATGCCGCACTTTCCATTCTTCCTCTGGCCGCGTTGGCCCTCGCGCTCAATTCTGCGAGCGTTGGACCAGGTTTGTCGCTTCGCGCCATCGGGCAAGTTTCCAAGTCATCCGTCGTCAAACTCGTGGCGGCGCCATTCACGCTATTGGCGGTCGCAGTGGGTTCATTCCTGGGCGGAGCCGGCGGATCGCAGGTAGGTCTTGCGATCGGGACCGGTGTCAGGACCTGTGCGTCATCCGTCGTTGCAACCCGCCTGATTCGGGCAGAGGAGCGTCGTCTGAAATGTTGAGGTCTGCATTTGAGTCACTGCTGTCGAGTCTGAAGGCCGGCGCCCGCGCCTTATTGGACCAGCCGCTGGCCTTCCTCGCGATCCACGGGCTGAATCGCGTCGTCTTTGCGGCGGGCAGAGTGAAGAGACAGTCGGGGATCGGCCACCGAGGTGATAGGCGCCAGGGAGGCAGGGTTCTCATCGTGGCGCCGCCGGGCGGCGGCAACATCGGTGACCAAGCCTTGGTCGAATCGGCCGTGTGGAACGCGTCTGGGCCGGTGACATTGGTGGTCAGATCGGTCAACGACTTTCAGATTCCCGACTGGTTGAATCCGCTTGACGTCGAAGTCGTTCCGCTCCCCGAGCTCATCTACGGTTTGGGCGCGGGTCACATGCGCGATGTTTTCGAGCTGGGGACTCTCACGCACGGCGTGTCCAGGGTGATGCTGGTGGGGGCTGACATCATGGACGGCAATTACAACCTCGTCGCCTCGCTCAATCGGTGGTCGGTCACTGGGTTGTTCGGCCGCGCGTCAGTGCCAGCAGCTGTGCTGGGCTTCAGTTGGAGCGACCGCGCCCGTCCCTCGTGCCTGACGGCAGCGCGGATCGTCAACAAGCATGCGGATCTGTGGCTGCGCGACCCGGTGTCGCAGTCGAGGATGGTATCTGCCGGTGTTGCGGGCAAGGCCGGCCTCTGCGCCGACATAGTATTCGCCCATCCGGCACCAGACCTCGCCGCGTCATATCGGACCCTTCCCACTGAACTTCATAACTTTGTCACCGCAGAGGTCGAGTTCGTAGTGCTGAACATGAGCGGTCTCGTCGGGAGTGATGCCGACCTGATCGGGCACTACGTTCGAGTTGTGGAACGGCTCAGGTCAGCCGGAATTTCGATTATTCTGCTCCCTCACGTCGTGCGCGCGACAAAGAGTGACAATGTCTATCTCCGCGATCTCGCCGCGCGGTTTGACGACCCCGGCATTATTCTCGTTAATGACTTGCTCACGCCGTCGCAGGTGTACGAGGTGTGCCGTGGAGGTTTGATGGTTTTGACTGGACGTATGCACCTGGCCGTCTTGGCGTCACTGTCGGGGACGCCGTCATCGACCCTCTCAACCCAGGGCAAGGTTGCAGGCCTCTACGAGCATTTGCGCAGTCCAGACGGCGCGATCGAAGTCGACTCTGACGTCAGCAGAATATTCTTCGAACGTCTCGGGAAGGTTGTTGACCAGACCGGAGGTGTCAGCCCAGAACTGCGTCGCCACCTCAAGGAGTTGGCTTTGAAAGCGTTTATTCTGCCACCGTTTCGTTCTGATACCCCAGAGCCCGTACATTCTGTGCATGAGCGCGCTTCATAGTTCGCTGAGGGAGTGACACGCAGTATCGCCGGAGCCGACGAGCGATTCTGCGTCATCGATGGTCCATATCGATCGCATGCGCAGACGAACTATGAAAAAGTCGAATAGTTGGAGGAAGACCTTGACGAGTAGCAATATCGCCCCGGACGGCGCGCCGACGGCGCGCTCGTTCTCGATGGACCATCTGCGGTTTCTTGTCAGGCGAAACTGGTGGATTGTTGCGCTGTCCGGCGCGGTGATCGGCTGCCTCGGGTTGGGTTATTGCTTGTTGCAGACCCCGTTGTATGTGTCCTCAGCAAAGCTCTACGTGACATCCGGAACTGAGGCAGACGCGCAGAGTGCGTATCAGGGCTCGCTGGCATCGCAACAGCGCGTCGCTTCATACGCGGAACTCGTCGACTCGGACGTGATAATCCGAGAGGCTCTCGACGACTCCGGCCTTCAGATGAGTATCGACGATGCTCGCGAGTCGCTTTCTGCGACCAGCAATCCGGACACCGTGCTGCTCCGCATTTCGGCGGAGAACAGTGATCCCGCGTTGGCGACCCAGCTCGCCAACGGTGTCGCCGAGGCGATGACCTCGTACGTGACGACGCTCGAGCAGCCGAATGAAGCAAGTCAGCCACTCGCGAAGTTGACAGTCGTGTCGCCGGCTGTTCAGCCGGACGAACCCTTCTCGCCGCGTACGGCACGCAACACGGTGCTGGCAGTCCTGGTTGGACTGGTGCTGGGTCTTCTCATCGCGGTGTTGCGGGAGCGGTTCGACACTCGGCTCCGCAACGGCGACGAAGTGCAACGGAGTGTGTCGTCCGCGGTGCTCGCCGAGGTCCCCTCGGAGAACAATCTGGACGGCAACCCGGTGATCGACTTCTCGGTTGGTTCGTCCCGGGCGGCTGAGGGCTACCGGCGTCTGCGAACCAACCTCGCTTTCGTGCGGGTGGACGAACCGCCGAGGTGCATCCTGGTCACCAGTCCCGGGCCGGGCGAGGGTAAGACGACCACGTCGATGAATCTTGCGGCGGCACTGGCGGAGGACGGCAACCGCGTGGTGCTGGTCGACGCAGACTTGCGACGCCCCTCTATTGCTCGTCGTCTGGGTCTCACCGGAGCCGTGGGCCTGACCAGCTTCCTGCGGGGAGACGGCGTGATTTCCGACTTCGTACAGGCAGGTCCGGTACATGGATTGGACGTCTTGGTCGCCGGCGCTCTGCCGCCAAACCCTGCGGAGCTACTCGGATCTCACAGGGCAAAGGACGGTATCGAGGCCCTGCAATCAAGCTACGACTTCGTCATCGTGGACACACCGCCGGTACTCCCGGTTGCCGACGCAGCGATCCTGTCGCAGTTCACAGACGGAGCATTGGTGGTTGTTCGTGCTGGACGAACCCGATCTCAGGACCTGACAACCGCCTTTTCCTCGCTCCGTACCGCACAGGCGTCGATCTTGGGCATAGTTCTCAACGACGTCTCGGCTCATGACTCGAGGTATGTCTACTACTCCTATGAACAGCAGATGGCCGGGAGGGAGCGAGCAACGGGCAAGCACGTGGCTCCTGCCCGGGATCAGGCGAGTGTCGAAGGCGACGTTCCTCGCGTGGGGACTGCTACCGGATCCACGACCTAGGCATCACCGAAGCTATCGGGTGGGGTTCGAGGGTAACGCCGGGGAGTGAATCATTGTGACGGTTGAATCACCTGCGCAGGAGCGATCGGCAGCATCGCACGCCCGTCGCTCTCATGTCCGCCTGGACCTCCAGGGCATGCGTGCGGTCGCGGTTCTGGCGGTCGTGGCCGACCACTTGTTCGGTTGGCCGCGAGGCGGATTCGTCGGCGTTGACGTGTTCTTCGTGTTGTCGGGCTTCTTCATCACAGGCGTTCTGATTAGAGAGCGCTCGCGAACCGGCAAGCTGTCGTTCCGCAAGTTCTATGTGCATCGTGCGCGTCGGATCATCCCGTCCGCGATGCTGGTCATCGTCGCAACGGTGATCGTCAGTTATGTCTTACTGACCGAGACAAGAGCGAAGGGCGCGTTCATCGACGGGCTCTGGGCGACCATCTTCCTGTCGAATTGGCGGTTCGAAAGGACCGGGACTGACTACTTCGCGCAAGGCCAGCCCCCGTCACCGCTACAGCACTACTGGTCACTGTCGATCGAGGAGCAGTTCTACTTCGTCTGGCCGGTTCTGCTGGTGGCGCTCTTCGCGGCCACAAGAAGGTTCTCGAGGCGAGGGCGACGTTACCCCCCGAAAAGACAGGCATGGATCGCAACGGCGATGGGCGCGATCTGCCTGGCATCGTTCGGGTGGGCTTGTTGGCAATCGTTCGCGTCTCCCACCGCCGCGTACTTTTCGACTTTTACACGTATCTGGGAACTCGGAGTGGGCGCACTGCTCGCGATCTGTACCCCTGTTCTTGCTCGTATCCCTTCGAAGATCAGGCCGTTCCTTTCTTACGTCGGTCTGGCCGGGGTATTTTCTTCGCTCTTCCTGATAAGTGCGGACAGCACTTTTCCCGGGCCGGGCGCAGCGCTACCCGTGCTGTCGACGGCGCTGGTGATCGCTGCGTTCATCGGGGTCAAGGAACGGGCTGTTCCGCATCTGACCAATCGGGCGTCGGTGTACGTAGGCGAAGTGAGCTACACGTTGTACTTGTGGCACTGGCCGGTGATCGTGTTGCTCGCGGCAGTAATACCCGAGGGAGGTCCGTACTACCTGACCGCGCTCGTCACCACAGCGGTTCTCACCGTCGTGACGTTTCACCTGTACGAGAATCCGATTCGTCGGTCGTCGTGGCTCGAGTCCGATTCGCGCAGCCGCGGCAGATTGCCGTGGCGCGCAACAACCGGATGGGTGACCGCCGGTGCATTCCTGGGAGTCGCGGCTCTGATGGGTGCCCTGGTCGTCGAATCAGCTGATCAGCGAAGTGCCCAATCGCAGGCCAATCAGGAGCTTGTTGTCGCCGATGTTGCCCCACGGGAGGACGATGCACCTTCATGTCTAGGTGCCGCGGCCCTGGAAGTTCCCGGATGTCCGTTACGGGATCCGTCCAAACCACTCCTGCCGGGAATCGATTCGTTCGCGGACGATACTCAAGGCGCTTACCGCTGTTATCGGGAACAAGGCCGTGAGCTCCGCAACTGTGTCTACGGCTACGACGGTCCAAATGCGAGACGAATCGCGGTGGTCGGCGATTCCCATGCCGCCATGCTTCTCCCGGCGTTATCGCCGTATCTGCGTGAAAACCGATGGAGCATGACCACGTTCGTTGGCAACGGATGCCAGTGGGTCATCCGCTCGGGTGGTGACTGCGACAAGACAGTTCTGCCGCAAATGCAGGATAAGTTGCTCAGCGAGCGGTACGACCTCGTGATCACTTCGGCGAGCAGGGAGTTCGGAGACGTCGACCAGTATCTCGCCGCTTGGAGACCGGTGGCATCACGAGGCACGAAGGTTCTCGTCGTTGCCGACAACCCAGCTGTGCCAGAGGAGACCCTGAACTGTCTCACTCGCGTTTCTCTGGGCGGCAGCGACAACACGGGGAACTGCTCGACACCTCGTGAGGTCGCGCTGGCGACCCCCGATCCACTCATAGGTGCGGCGCGGCAGCTTCCCGGTGCAACACTGCTCGATATGACCGCATCGTTCTGTGATCAGGCTGCCTGTCCCGCGGTCATCGGCGACGTCATCGTCTATCGCGACACCAACGGACATGTATCTGCCACTTACGCCAAAACTCTGTCACCGCAGCTCATTTCATCAATAGAGAAGGCGCTTGCCTGACCGGTTGGGCAGACGCGAGACAGGAGCGCA
The DNA here is from genome assembly GCF_001456905.1 of Gordonia sp. SGD-V-85. Classification (NCBI taxonomy): domain Bacteria; kingdom Bacillati; phylum Actinomycetota; class Actinomycetes; order Mycobacteriales; family Gordoniaceae; genus Gordonia; species Gordonia sp. SGD-V-85. Next base: position 31,253 of record NZ_LNQO01000026.1, on the reverse strand, counting down.
CTCGCGGAGCTGACGGTCGAGGTCGAGGTGGAGGCGTTTAGGTCGAAAACCTCAGCACGCGCGTGCCGATGCAGAGACAATGAGTGGGACTCGGCTTGGAGGGCTCATGCGTCGCTTCATATTCACACTCGTCGTTGTCGTGGTTGTAGCCGCGACGACAGTGATCTCTAGATCTCCAGTGCACGCAGCAGTTCGTGTCGTCGTCGGCGTGGCCTCGATCTCGACCCAGTACGTCGGCGCCGACTTCGCGGGCGAGGCCGAGCAGATCAAGGCGACCGGCGCGACGGCTATTCGGATTCCTGCGAAGTGGAACTTGCTGCAACCTTCGAGTCCTAGCACCTTCACCTGGACACGCCTGGATTCCGCGGTGAACGCCGCGCGTTCCAAAGGCCTGTCCATCCTGATGAACCTCGAGGGACCGGCGCCGGTCTGGGCGCAGAAGCCAGGTGCGAACCCGCTCCTGAACGGAAACTCTCCCGCCGACCCGTCGACTTTCGGTGAGTTCGCCCGGCAGGTTGCACTTCGGTACTCGTCACGGGTGGCGGCGTGGGAGGTGTGGAACGAGCCGAACCTCGCCCACTATCTGATCCCGCCCACCGCTGGAGAGTACGTTCCACTGCTCAAAGCTGCGTTCGGCGGCATCCGAGCGGCAGGCGCCAACCAGCAGGTGATCACCGGCGGACTGTCGAGTCTCCGCACCGAAACGCGAGATGTCACCTTCATCTCGGACATGTACGCCCTCGGCGCGAAGCCGTACTTCAATGGCATTGGCGTACACCCGTATACGTTGCCGTATCCGATCACCGCAGACCCCCGGGCAGGTGACGGCGGGGGAGCGGCCGTTCTGCCCGAGGGGCGGGCGATCATGGTGGCGAATGGTGACTCGACGAAGTCGATGTGGGTGACCGAGTTCGGTCAGCCGACCGGGAACACCCCTGCATCGACCACCGAAGCCGTCCAGTCCGACATCATCGTCGACGCTGTGAACCGGGCCAACGGCCTGCCGTGGATAGCAGCGATCTTCCTCTTCACCACTCGCGACCTGTCCGCCAACAAGGCGGAAGACAACTCGAACTTTGGGCTGTACCGCTTCGACGGTTCGCCGAAACCAGTTGTCGGTGCTCTGCAAGCAGTTCTTGGCTGAGGACTACGCGCAGGGCTGATACCGGTCGATCATCCCGGTCAACCACTCGACGCCAACGGGATTGGCGCTGTGCACCCGGACTTCGCGCGGCCAACGTTCGTGCTCGCACATCCACAGCACCACCGCCCGGGTCGTGTCATCCCCGCCGAGGTCATGATCGAGTGACATCACATCGACCTCCTCGACTCGGGCGTCGAGGAGGTCGATTGCTTCAGCACTTGTCTTGGCCCACTCCCAGCCTTCTGGCGGGATGCGGAGGTCGTCGACCCACAACTTCATGACCGACGATCATGCCCGGGCGAGGGCGGCTAGGGCATCTTCTTTTACGCCAGCTCCCGGAGGTACCGCTTCGCGAAACTGTCAGATGGACCGGCCAGGCCCCGCGAATCCGCCGCCGTGCCGCGTGGCGGAGTGCCGGCTCAGGGTGTGGCGAGCTGTGTAAGTGGCGTGGCGGGGGGTGGTTTCGACACGGCGCCTCGCTTCGCTCGGTGCCGGCTCAACCAGCGGGGGGCGGCTGCCTGTTTCGCTCGGTGCCGGCTCGACCAGCGGGGGGCGGGTGGCTTCGACACGGCGCCTCGCTTCGCTCGGTGCCGGCTCAACCAGCGGTTGGTGGGTCGGTGCCGGCTCAACCAGCGGGGGGCGGGTGGCTTCGACACGGCGCCTCGCTTCGCTCGGTGCCGGCTCAACCAGCGGTTGGTGGGTCGTCACCTGCTCAGCCAGCGGGGGCTGGGTCGGTGCCGGCTTAACCAGCGGTTGGTGCTGGCTTCGCATCGCGCTCGACGGGCGATTGATGGTGACTTCGATGTCACCGGTGGTCGGGCCGTCGGGGACAGTGTCGAATCCCTCCACATCAGACATGCCACCGCGTCGCCTGTGGAGTATCAGCGCGATCAGTGAGCCGGCGAGTGCGCCGCCCACCGCGCCGATGCCGAGGAGTATCGGGTCGATGAGCTGCTCACGCACGGCGCCTTGGGTATTCGGGTCGACGACCACCAGGCGCAGCGCACCCGGACCGCCGCTGGTCGGTTCCTGCAGAGCGGTGACCGTGCCGACGAGTTCCTGGGCGAGTGCCGTGGACAACCGCTCCGCGTCGGCCGACGTCGAGTTCTGGACCGAGACATCGAGGATGACAGTCTGCGGCGGGACACTGACCGAGATCTCGGAGAGGAACTGTGGCAGCGAGATGTCGACTCCCGACCTGTCGATCGCCCGCTGCGCGACAGTGGGATCGGTGGCCAGCACCGCGAATGTCTGGATACTTGCGCGGGCCGCCTGATTCCCCTGGTAGGCCTCCAACATGTCGGAGGTGCCGGTGGCGATGTACGTCCGGACGGTCGCCACGTAGGTCTGGGGTTGTAGCAGCGAGTACCCGATGGCCGCGATGAGACCGATCAGGGTGAATGCCACGACCAGCATCCATTTCGCGGCAATGACATTGAGGACTTTCATCGGAGCTCCATCTGTGACTCGGTTGACACCTCGTGACTGCGCACGGGTGAAAGGGATCGGGGCGAACGGAGGTGGTACAGGAAGTACGGGAGGAGTGCCGCGAACGGCGCGATGCCGAGGAAGTACGGGACGTACACCGCCTCCAGCGAACTGAGGGCGAGGATGGTGCTGAAGTAGGCGAGTAGATATGCCCGTGTCGTGCCGTCGGTCGTCTGGACCACCTTGACGACGGCGGCCAGGACGATCAGTACGACGCCCCAGACCCCGACCGAGAGGAGAATCTCCAGCCAGCCGTTGTGCGGGGAGTAGTTGGCCTTGAACAACAACGACGCGCCGGACTCCACCCAGAACGCCGGGTTGTGGCCGAAGAACCACTGATCGGGGATCTCCCGCAGCGCCTGGTTCCACAGATAACCCCGCAAGCTGTAATCGGCGTTGGTGTAACCGATGTAGAGCGGGAACAGCGAGTAGACCGCGCTCGCCACGAGTGCGAGACCCACCATCAGGTTGCGCACGCGAGAGGTGATCGACGGGACGGCCAGCAACACCCCGAGCACACCGGCCACTGCGATTCCGCCGAAAGCCGTTCGGCTGCCGGCCAGCAGGCCGATCAACACGACCCCGGCGACCGCGGCGAGCACACGCCACATGGCCACTCGATACACGGCGAACGGCAGCAGTGCCGTGATGGTGATCCCCGCGAGGTTGCCGTTGCCGGCGAACGGTGAGGTGAGCACCGCGCCGAGATCGGTGCACTTGTCGATCCGACATGCGCCGACGACCCGAGACGAGTTGAACAGCACCGAGACCAGCAGGATCGCTGTCGTCGCGACGAGGGCGATGCGGGCGGACCTGGCCACGTCGTCGAGTTCGAAGGATCGGTAGCGGAACACGAATCCCACCAGCAGCGCCATCGACATCAGGAGATTGACGATCCGACCCGACCCGTCGACGATCATGGCCGCGCATGCGTACAGCATCAGCAATGCGAGAATCGCCGCCGAACCGTCGATGCGGAAGTAGCGGGTGGCCACCGCATGCAGTGCGGCCGCCACGCTGATCGCCGCTGCGGGGCCGTACAGCAGGACCGCGAAGATCGCGCCGGCGGCGTCGGCCGACGACCACAACGCCGGGGCCACGGCGTAGATGACGATGACCGGCCACGCCGTCAACGCGATCAGCCAGCTGCACAGGAACCGATCGACATGCTGAGCCCACTGCCTGTCGTAGGCGACTGCGACGAAGAGTCCCAGTGCCACCAGCAGCGTCGCGAAGATCATGGTCATGACGCCCACAACTCGCGGAACGACGCCGGACTCGTGCCCGGGGCATCCTCGTACAGTTCCCAGGTCGCCCAGCTGCCGCCGAACTCGGCGATGCGGTTGTCGGTGAACACGATCGACGTGGCGTCGGGCAGATAGACCTTCGCCCGGCCCGCCTCCAGTTTGATCTCGAACCGGGCCGCGTCACGATCGAACGCGGTCCGGTAGGTGCCCTGGCCCAGGATCGTCTGTCCGGCGTCACCCGCCTGCCAGATCGCATACGACCATCGCGTCCGGGTCGCGACGAAGTGCACCGCGGCGTCGGGTGCTGCGTCGGACTCGTTCTGCGGGACCGGTTTTGCGCTGACGAGTAGGGCGACCGCCCCGGCATCGTCTCCGGTGAAACTCACCGTCGCGCCGATGCGGGTGACCCGGACGGGCGAGAGGTCGGTCGAGATGTACGACGCCGCACCGGATGCCGACGAGGTGCCGTGCAGCAGACGCCCGTCCGAGACGCGGAGCGGGTGGCTGTTGCGGCCACGTTCGACGGCGACGAAACCGGGTGGCACGGCGGCCGCGGTGGCATAGTCGACGTGTACGGCGGCGCCCTGCGCCGACGCGACACGATCGTCGGATCGTTCGGCCTGAGCCGCGGTATCGCACGCCGAAACCAGGGCGACGACAGCAACGGCCATCAGCGCCAAGGCCGTCGTCGGCAGCCGCAATTTGGGGGTCGGAACCATCAGAAACCCTCGACCTCCCGCACCGGCGTCATGTACGACGACCGGTACCACCACTTGCATTCGGGGAGGTCGCGTCGCCATCGCGCCGGAGCGCCGGCATACAGTCCGGCATCGCCAGTGGCGGAATCGGTCGACGCGGTCACCACCGAGCCGGCGGCGACGAGCGAATAGGGCGGAACGGCAGCGTTCTTGAGGATGAGGCAGGCGGTCGCCGTGAGGCTCCGCTCGCCGATCGTGATCGTGCCAATGGTGGTCCGGTCCTCGACGATGTCGATCTCGTGGGACTGCAGGAGACTCCGGGTGCCGCCCACCGCGCTGTAGGGCCCCATCTCGATCCGGCCCGAGCAGTCGAAGTAGTGACGGTTCGTGACGGCGGCCTGTTCAGCCATCGACAACACCCCGGCGCGGTCGCTGAACTTCTGATACGACGGCGCGGACGTGAACTGGTTCAGCCGCCCGATGAAGTTGTCCTTCTCGAGTTCGACTCGTGCCATCTGCCGAAAGATGTTGAACGGGGCGATCACTCCGCGGTCTCCGATCCGAAACGGTCCGCAGCCGAGCACGAGGTTCGGTCCCAGGCTCACGTCGTGTCCGATGGCGTTGCCGAGGGCACGCAGCGCTGCGTTCTTGGCCTTCGACGCGGGGAGCAGCCAGACGATCAGGCTGAGCCACTTGTTGGGTCGCTTCATGGTGTCCTCCAGACATCAGCGGGCGGTGTGGGGTGGGGGAGTGGTCGGTCGGCGCGGCGTCGGGTGAACATCACGGCGAGCGCCAGTGCGGTCAGACCTGCCAGGGTCGCGAGCAGAGCGTTGCGCAGCAGCGCATCCGGGAATGTCTGGCCGGCATCGGCCGGCCCGAGCACGAGCGATGCAATCGGCGCGGGTGACTCGAGTTCTGCCAGCGCTGCGGTGAATTCACGTCCGACGCCCATGGCGGCAGCTTCGACGGTGCGCGCGTCGTCGCCGCGGACGGTGAAATCCATGATCGTCGTCTCGGGTGGGGCCGTGATCGACACCGCACGGCGGAGGTCGGCGGGACTCATCGCGATGTGGTGGGTGTCGATCACCCGACGGAGGAAGTTCTCGCTCGTGACCAAGGACGAGTACGACTCGATACTCCGCGTCAGGAGCATCGTGGGTGCGGGATCGAAATCCTCTGGCGGTTGCAGTGCGTCGCGTTCATAGGTGAGTACGACGCGCGACGTCGCCTGCACCGTGTCGTGTTGGAACGAGTACGTGAGCATCCCCATCGTGAGGATCAGTACGAGGCAGAAAATGACTCCCAGAGCGGTCACCACGCGGCTGACCCGCACGCGATCACGGGTGGCTCGCAGCGGGCTCATGCGCACTTGCCTTTCCGCGCGAGACCTTGGAGGACGGGCGTCATGTGATCCGCGATGAGGGCATGCCCCTCGTCGGTCGGATGACGGTGATCGGCACCCACGATCGAATGGTCGCGGGGGGCGGAGTACCACCCGGATCTGTTCGGATCGATGAAGGAGACGCCGTGCCGCTTCGCCGCGTCCGCGAGCAACCTGTTGGCGCGCAGATAGTCCGGGCCGATCGGGCCGTCGTGGATCCAGGAGAGTCCGACGATCACCACGCGCAGGTCCGGTCGGGCTTTGCGCACGGCCCGGATGGTGTCGTCGACCGCGGCGCGGTACTGCTTGGACGGATGCGAGAGGTCGTTGCCGCTGCCTACGAGCACGATCGCCGACACGTCGGGCGTGAGCAGTCGTTGCGCCTCGGAGGCGAACGTGGTGTGCCTGATACCGGTGGTCAGGTACCCGGCGCCGCCCCGGCCGGACACCCGCAACAGCACGGGGCATGTGTCGGGTCGGGCGTCGGACAGCCGGCCCTGGGCGATGCGGGTCCAGTTCGAACTGCCCTTCCCGCCGTATGTTGTTCCCTCGGTGAAGCTGTCACCGACGACGAGGATCTTCACCGCCGCATCGGTGGTCGCTGCGCCTCCGACCCCAGCGCCGTTCGCCGACCGCGACGTCGATGCGGCGGAGGTGACCTCGACCCCGGCGCTCTGCGCCGCGGTGTCGGTTGCGGGTTCGCGGGCGACTGCGAAGGCCACTCCGGCGGTGGCGGTGAGAACCACGACGGTGACCGCGAGAAGCGCTTTTTCCCAATGAGTTCGGACGAGTCGGGTCATTCTCCCACCTTCGTGGACGTCGGAGAGCAGGGCAGCGAGTACGAGGAGTTGACCGGCGATGGGTGCGAGCCAGATCGCGCCGACGTGGTCGAGCGCGCCGGCGAGGACCAGGAGGGCGAGGGTGGCCCCACCACCCAGGACGATCGCTGCGGTCACCGAGTCGGGGCGTCCCGCGGCGATGTGCTTGGCGCTGATCGCCTGCGAGAGCGACGAGATCCCGGCCGCGATGATCACACCGGTCAACAGCAGTTGAGCAGGTTCGTATTTGGTGCCGACGACGTGCACGACGGCCCAGGCGGCCGGCCATGCCGCGAGGATGACGACGACGCAGTAGACGATGACGAGGTTCCGGTAGCGGCGGTAGATCCGGTCGAACGTCGACGCGTCGTCGACGGTGCGAGCGAGTTCGGGGACCGCAACTGTCGACAGCGCGGCGGACAGCAGCGTGAGCGGCCCGGTGACGCGGGTGGCCATCGCGAAATAGCCGACGGTCAGCGGGGTGGCGAAGACGGCGAGCGCCGAGACCTGCAGCTGTGCCAGTGTTCCCGACATCGCGAGCGCCCAGTAACGGACGGTTTCAGCACCGGGCCGGCGGAGCTGACCGGCGGCGCACCGCAATCCCCGGACTCCGATGGGAACCGCGGGCACCACCAGTGCGGTCACCGCCGTGCACGAGAAGATCACGGCTAGTGCGGCGGCATCGAGGCCGATACCGGACAGCGCCAACACGCCCCACACCACGAGGGGTACGGCACGCTGGACGACGACGAGACAACTGGCGGCGGTGTGCGCATGGGTGCCGGCCAGGAAGCTCTGCGCGAAGTTCTGGACGGTGTCGGAGTAGGCGAACAGCACGCCCGCGACGACGATCGCGGGCAACCCGGCGAGGATCAGACCCGCTACGGCGACGAGGAAGACGCCGGATACCGCGACGGTGTGCGCGACGTACAGAGCTGCGGCGGTGGGGGTGTCGTCGGATGCGCTGACACGCATCACCCGGATCGGTGCACCGAAACCCGCGGCGAGGCCGACCACCACGCCGAGCGTGTAGGCGAGGATGTACTGCCCGAAGGTGTCCACGGGCAGTGCTCTGGCCAGGAGCAGCAGAAAGACACCGAGCATCGCGGAACTCGCCACCCGGGCCAGAATCCGTACGGTGGCGTCGGTGCGCAGCCGTTTGTCGGCGTGACCTTGCTCAATCGCGGAGGACACCGCGCAACCTTCGATAGCCCGGCGTCAACCGGATCCGGAAGACGAGGAACGAGACGAGTTGCTCGGCGGTGCCCAGGAGGCCCAGCAGGCGTTCCGTCGGTGACGTCGCATATCGCAGCCGCAGTCGGAACGACTCGACGAGGAAGGTCCGCCACAGGTTGGCCGATTTCGAAGCATCGTGAAAACGCAGGGCGCCGATCGGAACCGGCATCGACTGTTGTACCGGCGCGGTTTCGGCGATACGGAACTGCAGGGAGTAGTCCATCGTGCAGTGCAGATGCGCGTCGAACCCGCCGAGAGACTCCAGATAGTCGCGGCGGATGATCACCGACCCGGAGAACGACGCGCACGTGGACCGTCGCAGCAGGGTTCGCGTCTCGATGGGCTTGCCGCGGTACGTCCCGACCACATCACCGGCCGCCCGGAGCAGTTGATGATCTCCGGTGAGCACCGTCGCGCCGGGTGACTCACGAACCGCGGCACGGATGGCGACAAGTGCTCCCTCGACGAGGACGTCGTCGGCGTTGAGCCAGAGCACCCACTGTCCGGTGGCACGCGCCAGCGCTCGGTTGAGGGCGTCCGATTGACCCTCGTCCGCCTCGATCACGGCTTTCACCCGCGGGTCCGTCTCGGCGAGAGCGGCGATGAGGTCCTGGGTTCCATCCGTGGAACCGGCGTCCTGGATGACGATCTCGTCGTGTGGACCCAACTGGCGCAGTGCCGACCGGATCGCCGGCTCGAAGTGAGCACCCGGATCGAAGGACGGAACGAGGACTGAGATGCTGACTGTCTCCACGCTGTCCGTCGTGTCGGCGAGCTCAGCTGACCGCATCGTAGTGCTCCTCCAGTTGTTGTGCGATCGACGTGATGCCCCAGTGCTGTTCGACGGCGCGCCGCCCCCGCAGGCCCTGCGCGCGCGCCCGGTCGGGGTCGGCGAGGAGACCGGTCAGGGCCGCGGACAATGCGCGCATCGAGTCGTCGACGACGAGGCCGGCGTCGGCATCGGCAACCAGACCGGCGAATCCGCAGGTGTCGGTGACCACCACCGGCAGCCCGGCGGCCATCGCCTCGAGGACCGACATCGGCAGCGGTTCGTGGATCGACGGGAGAACGTAGATCGTGGCCTGTGCGAGTCGACCGGCCACCCGGTCGGTCGCGACCGGCGGCTCGCGCCGGACGCGGTCGGCGACCTCGGCGTCGTGCGTCGCGCAGAAGGTGCGCAGCACCTCGTCGACGGCAGGCCCATCGCCCTCGTCGGGTCCGATGATCGTGAAGCGGGCCGGGAATCGCGGCGCGAGGTCGGTGGCGACGCGGGCGAAGGTGACCGCTCGCTTCCGGGGATGCAGCCGGGCGAGGAAGAGGACCTCGGGTAGTCCGTCTCGCGGGGCTGCCGAGACCGTGTCGGGCAGCGGCACGCCGTTGCCTAGGTAGGAGTACCGGGGTGCGTCGCCGACCGCCGTTCGCAGCTTCCGCAGCTCGATGTCGTTGAGATAGAACGCCGTTCGAGCGTCGCGCACCGCCGGGATCGTGAGGGTCCGGTCGATCACCTGATAGGGCAGCGACGGCCGCGGATTGATCATCCCGTGTGTCTGCACATGAGTCGGGACGTTGCTCCTCGACAGGAGGCGTGCGGCGGGAAGGGTCACGAAGTCACGTCCGAGGTGGACGTGGGCGACGTCGAAAGTGTCTGCGTGCGCCCGTATCCAGCGCAGCATCGACGGCGCGACGATGCGCGAGCAGCTGTGCCCGCGGCCGACGGTTCGCGTCGGGAACGTGTGGACACGAACACCCGGCACGTCGGGGACCGACGCCGGCCCGCCGCGTGAGCCGGCGATCAGCGTGACGTCGTGTCCCCGTGCGGCCAGCGCGCGGCTCTGGTTGACCGCGACGGTTGCGGGCCCGCCGAACTCGCCGGTCGGTGACAGGAGTGTGAGTACCTGCAGGATCTTCATGGCCGGCCGCCTGACGTCGTCCGACGCGACTTCGCCGAGATCGACGGGATCACCACCGCGCCCGCCGGAACCCGCGTACCGGGTTGCAGCACAACACCCTTCAGCACCGTGACCCCGTTGCCGAGGTGGCATCGCGCACTGAGGACGACCGACTCGCTCGTGCGGGTGAAGGTGGGCGAGCGGTGATCGTGTCCGCCCGAGCAGATGACCGTGCGCGGCCCGAGCGAGCAGTCGGCGCCGACGGACACCGGTTCCGGATTGATGATCCACACCTCGCGGTCGATACGAACCCCCGCGCCGAGGTCCAATTTCCAGGGGAAGTGGACCCGGAAGCTCCGGTGGATGTCGCACCTGGCGCCCACGCGCGCGCCGAAGGCGCGTAGCACGGAGGAGCGCAGCAGCGTGCCGCCTACCCCGCTACGGAGCACGGCACCGACACCCAGCCAGGTGACCATCCACACGCGATTGCGCCCGCGATCGGACTTGTCGACGATGTAGTCGCGCAGGCGTCGGGGTTCCAGCTCGGACAGCATCTCCGAGCGCGCGGTCGTCGTGGTCGGCGTCGTCACGGTCATGCCCACACCGAGGCATGGTGCGACAGCTTGTGCAGCCACATCTCGAACCTCTCGACGGCGGCGTCGGCACCGAGCACTTCCTCCGAGTACCTCTCGCCGGCTTCGCCCATCGTCTGGGCCGCGGCGGTGTCGGTGGCGATGTGTGCGATCGTCGAGAGCAACGCGGCCGGATCGCCGGCCGGGACGACGACACCGGCGCGCGAACGCCGGACCTCGGCAGCGGTGATCCCTTCATCGGAAACAGCTGCCACCACCGGGATCCCGTAGCTGAAGTAGGTGGTCAGCTTGCTCGGCAGCGACATCTCGACCACACCGGGCTTCTCGTTGACCACCAGGACGTCGGCGGCGGAGAGCATGAGGTGGAACTGGTCGTCGGGCAGTGAATCGACGAACGTGACGTCCGCGCAGCCGCGTGCGCGATCTTCGAGGAACCGACGCTGGTTGCCGTCCCCGACGAGATACAGGTGGATCTTCCGCACTGCGGCATCAGCGGATTCGGAGATCAGGCGGGCGGTCTCGACGAGGTTCTCCAGGCCCTGCTTCTGACCCATGTTGCCGGCGTGAACCGCGACGATCGCGTCGACGGGGATGCCGAGCCGGGCCCGCGCGGTGTCTCGAGGCGCGCGTGGCTCGTGGCGCACCTGCGTCCAATTGCGGACGTGGGTCACCGCCGCCGGGTCGACCCCGAGACGGTCGACGATGATCTCGCCGAAGCGCGGATGCACCACCGCGACCTCGTCGGCCGCACAGAGTGCGAACTTCTCGAGCCTGCTCACCAGGGTGCGGCTGAAGCCGCCGCCGGCCGCCGCTTCGCTGACCGCCTGGCTGTACAGGTCGTGGACCCACACCCCCATCGGTGACAGCGCGCGGCGCCCGACCTTGCGGCGCATCATCACCAGCGCCGACGCGATCAGCGGGGGACTGGCCATGACGGTGACCGCTTCCGGTCGCAGGTGTGCCACGATGGCGCGCAGCCCGAACTCGAGTTCCATGCGTGAGCGGGGCACCAGCGCAGTACCTTCCGGGATGCTGTGCGGCACCCGCACCACGATGACCCCGTGATCGACGACGGTGGACGTGTAGTCCGACATGTCACCGTCGAGCCGCCACTGCGGATAGTGCGGATAACCGGTGATGACGCGCACGCTCCACCCGCGGGCGGCGAGGCGCCGGGTGATGTCGGTGACGTAGGGCGCGATACCGGTGACCTCGGGGGCGTAGTTGATCGCGATGAAGTCGACACACTTGCGGCCCCCGGACCGAACCGGTGGCTCGGCAGGGCTCACCGGGCCCGAAAGGCGCCCGATTCGATACGATGGGGATCGTGTTAGCTCAGTTGTCATCGCTGGCTTGGCCTTTCGTGATGCGTGCGAGCGGGTGGGTGTTCGTGCCCAATTCGCTTCGCCTGGCGGTGCTTCGGGTGTTCGGTGCGCAGATCGGTCGCGGTGTGCTGATGCGGCCACGCGTACGGGTGACCAGTCCGGCACGGCTCGCGATCGGCGAGGACTCGTGGATCGGCGAGGGCGTGACGCTGGACGGCGCCGGTTCGATCCGGATCGGCGCGAACGTCGTGCTGTCCCAGGCCGCGGTGTTGCGGTGTCCGGCCGATGCGCACGGGGAGCTCGTCGTCGAGGACGGTGCGTGGATTGCGTTGCGTGCGCGGGTGACCGGCCCGGTGACGATCGGCCGACGCGCCGTCGTGGGCGCCGCTGCGGTGGTCTCCCGGGACGTCGCGCCCGCGACGGTGGTGGTGTCGTCGGCGATCACCGATGACTCAGATCCGGACATCGCCGGCCCCGACCTCTGAGTACCGGCCCGGCTCCGGGTGGTGCGCCGCCCGGTACCACTCGACCACGTCGGCGACACCCCGTTCGAGACCGATCGTCGGCCGCCAACCCAGTTCGTGGATCGTGCTGACGTCGAGCAGCTTTCGCGGCGTTCCGTCGGGCTTGCTGACATCCCACTCGACGGCGCCGTCGTAACCCACGGCGTCGGCGACGATCTCGGCGATCTCCGCGATCGAATGGTCCACGCCGGTACCGATGTTCACTTGGCGCGGGTGGTCGTGATACTCGAGCAGGTACAGGCAGGCCTCGGCCATGTCGTCGGCGTGGAGGAGTTCGCGACGCGGCGTCCCGCTGCCCCAGTTGGTCACGCTCGGCGCGGCCCCCCGGCGCGCCGACTCGTAGCGTCGGATCATCGCCGGCAACAGGTGACTCGTCTCGCCGGAGAAGTTGTCGTTCGGTCCGTACAGGTTGGTGGGCATCGCGGAGATCCAGGGCAGTCCGTACTGGCGTCGCGTCGCCTGCACCTGCATGATCCCGGCGATCTTGGCGACCGCGTACGCGTCATTGGTCGGTTCCAGGGCGCCGGTGAGCAGCGCGTCCTCCCGGATCGGCTGCGGGGCGAACTTGGGGTAGATGCACGACGACCCCAGGAACAGCAGGCGTTCCACGCCGTACGCAGCCGCCGCGTCGAGAACGTTCACTTGGATGCGCAGATTCTCGGACAGGAAATCGACGGGCCAGGTGTTGTTGGCGGCGATCCCGCCGACGCGGGCAGCGGCCAGGATCACAACGTCAGGTGTGTTGTGCGCGAAGAACTCGAAGACGCTGTGCCGATCACGGAGGTCAAGCTGACGGCTGGTCCGCCCGATGATGTCGGAGATACCACGGCGCCGCAGCGCACGCACGAGAGCCGATCCGGCGAGTCCGCGGTGGCCCGCGACGTACACAGAGGTCAGCGGGTCGAGCGGGCCGGACTCCCAGCCACGTCGTCGAACAGGTCGAGTCATGACGCCCGGCTCCAAGCGACCAGGTGCGGCGTGTCGATCCATTCCGTGCCTTCGCATTTCAGGGCTGCTATGTCGGCGTCGACCATGATCCGCGCGAGCTCCGGCGCGCGGACCGCGGCTCGCCACCCGAGGTCCAGTTCGGCCTTCGACGCGTCGCCGATCAGCGAGTCCACCTCGGTGGGGCGCAGATAGCGTTCGTCGAAGACGACATGGTCGTGCCAGTCGAGGCCGGCGTGGTCGAAGGCGTGTTGGAGGAAGTCGCGGACGGTGAAGGGAACGCCGGTCGCGAGTACGTAGTCGGAGGGTTCGTCGGCCTGCAGCATCCGCCACATGCCCTCGACGTACTCCGGTGCGTAGCCCCAGTCGCGCACCGCGTCGAGGTTGCCCATGTAGAGGTCCTTTTGCACACCGGCCTTGATCCGGGCGACGGCACGGGTGATCTTGCGCGTCACGAATGTTTCTCCGCGACGGGGAGATTCGTGGTTGAACAAGATGCCGTTGACCGCGAACAGACCGTAGGCCTCGCGGTAGTTGCGGGTGACCCAGTACGAGTAGACCTTCGCCGCGCCGTACGGCGAGCGCGGGTAGAACAGGGTGTCCTCGTTCTGCGGCGGGGGAGACGCGCCGAACATCTCCGAGCTGGACGCCTGGTAGAACCGGCAGCGGATCCCGGCCTGGCGCACCGCCTCCAGCAGCCGGACCGAGCCGATGCCGGTGGTGTCACCGGTGTGCTCGGGCTCGTCGAAGCTGACGCGGACGTGTGACTGCGCGGCCAGGTTGTAGACCTCGTCCGGGTCGATGGACGCCAACAGCGTCACCAGTCGCGCGCCGTCACTGAGATCGCCGTAGTGCAGGAAGAGTCGGGCGAACGGGTCGTGCGGGTCCTGATAGAGGTGGTCGATCCGGGCGGTGTTGAACGACGACGATCGTCGGATCAGTCCGTGTACCTCATAGCCTTTGGACAGGAGCAGCTCGGCGAGGTAGGAGCCGTCCTGACCGGTGATCCCGGTGATCAGGGCCTTTTTCATGATGCTTCCTTCGAATGGTGTCGATCCGTGGTGGTGGTGCGGAGGGTGGTCGGACGCGGCGGTCAATAGGCGCCCCGGCGGGACAGGACCGCACTCGCGGTGCGCCACAGAATGGCGAGATCCGAGGTCAGCGACCAGTTTTCGACGTAGGAGAGATCGAGACGCACCGAGTCCTCCCACGACAGGTCGCTGCGTCCGGAGATCTGCCACAGGCCGGTCATGCCCGGCCGGACGAGCATGCGCCGCCGGACGACCAGGTCGTAGGATTCGACTTCCTCGCGCAACGGCGGGCGCGGACCGACGAGGCTCATGGTCCCGCCCAGCACGTTGAACAACTGCGGCAGCTCGTCGAGGCTGTAGCGCCGAATGATCCGGCCGACGCGGGTGACCCGCGGATCGGTGTGGAGCTTGAACAGGACCCCGTTTCCGTCGTCGCGGACGGCGAGACCGGCACGCATGGTGTCGGCGTCGACGACCATCGACCGGAACTTCCACATGACGAACGGGGTGTTGTCGGTGCCGATGCGTTCGGCGCGGTAGAACACCGGACCTCTGCTGTCGAGCTTGACGGCCAGTGCGCACAGGGCGAGCAGTGGCGAAAGAAGTACCAGCGCAACCACTGTCAGGACCTTGTCGAAGGTCTGCTTCAGGAAACGGTTGGCACCCTTGTACCGCGGACGATCGATGTGGAGCAGCGGGAGTCCCGCCTCGGGCCGCACGGTGATCCGCGGACCGGCGACGTCGATCAGTCCCGGGGCCACGAGCATCTCGACGTCGCAGTTCTCGAGTTCCCACGACAGTTCGCGCATCGCCCGGTGTCCGAGAGCGTCGGCGGACGTGACCGCGACGGTGTTGGCCCCGCAGGTGCGGACCAGTTCGGGAGCGCGGTCGTGGCCGGCGAAGACCGGGACGTCGGCGCCCCCGAGGTGGGTCGCGAGTCCGGAGAATCGCGGTGTGGCAGCGGCGCCGGGCACATCGGTGAGGCAGACCCCGACGACCCGGTAACCCAGAGCGGGATTCTCGTCCAACCGATCGATGAGTGCCCGCGCGGACGATCGCGAGCCGACGACCAGGACCGATCGGAGGTATCGTCCGGTTTCGCGGCCCAGCAACAGATGTCGTCGCCAGCCCCATCGTCCGGCGACGAGCATCAGGGTGCCGGCCGGCAGCGCGATGGCGATGAAGCCGCGGGCGATACCCAGTGCGAAGGCCACGTCGGCGATCGCCCAGACGCCGAAGCATGCGAAGCACGCGCTCAGGACACGGTGATACTCGACCGGCCCGGCGCCGAGAATGCGCGGGTCACCGGACTGGGTGACGCGCAGCGCTGTCTGCCACCCCACGATGAGGGTGACGGTGACCAGGAGTGCGGGGATACCGTCGCGTCCGATCGGCCGGAACGGGTCGGCGCCGAACCGCAGGAATTGCCCCGCCAGGACGGCGATCGAGATGAGTGCCAGGTCGGTCCAGGCGACGTGCCGCGCGTACGCGACCAGCCATCGGTGCGGCGTCGTCGGCGTCGCGTCAGGAGTACGCTCCGTGCCGACGAAGGCACGCGTGACCCGGTCGATGGGAACGCTCATGTACTCCCCCTGAGTGAAACAACAGGCGAACGGCCGGTGTATTCGAGCGGCTCGCTGCCTTGGCAAATCGGAACACTACAACGCATTCCGCGCCATTCACACGGTTTCTTTTCGACGTTTGTCTGGTCCGTGGCACCGCATTGTCGAGGAAGGCCGGTAAGTGGGACGAATGACTCAATGCCCGACGTCGGGTCGATTCATCTGTCTTGGTCAAAGCGGCCCGGAAACGTTTGTCACGTGATTCTTGTCGACTGTCTCGAAACGCGATCAGCGTGTTGACACGACATCGATGGGCCACCTCGGCACCGTCTCTCGGTGGTCTGACCTGCATGTACTGCTTGTCCGATGCCTACTGGCGAGTACGGCAAAGGGCTGGATGGCCTGTGATGACAATCACCCGCGATTTTCTAGTTGACAATCCCAGGTTGATGAACCGCGGTTGACTATTGACCGCCACTGTTTGTGAGTCGTTTTTTCCAGCGGCCGGGGATGCAATCCCAACGCTCACGAATCACGCCGGAAAAGGGAGGCCGATAGGACGTCGGGAGTGAAGAATGCTGCCGCGTGGCGGTTCGTCGAAGCGCCGTAACGCGCCGATGAGTTGGCACAGATTTGTACCGACGCGGCGTGTCTGTTGTCCGCTTCGCGCTGTCCCGACGAGAGGACCGGCTCGTAGCTCTTCGGTTGTGGAGCGCTCGACCTAGAGTGATCGCGCGATCAGATTTGCGATCGCACGGCTTCCGAGAGGCGTCGGGTGGCGGGGTTGGGTCTGGGACTGCGAGGCGTTCCCTTCGAACCAGCGTGCTGCTCCGGCGCATGCGTCGTGTCCGACGGCAGCGGAGGCGACGTCGACGAACGTCATCGATCGGGTGACGGCGGCGGTTCGGAGGATGGCGTCGAATCTCTTGAAGAAGGATTGTAGGTACGCGGCGTCGGCGTTGCTGATGTTCGCCTGGCCGGGGCAGCCCGTTCGGCCGTAGTAACCGCCGTGACCGACGAGGACCACGCGAGCGAGGGGTGCACGGGCGGCGATGGTGCTCAGAGTTGCGCCGATCTTCGGTGCCACGGCTGTCAGGGCCGAGGTCATCCGGTCGGCCATGACTCGATCCTGGCGACACCGGGCATCTTGGCCGAACCTGGGCGTGAAGCAGGAGGAGACGATCGACCACCAGCGGAGGTCGTTGCCGCCGATCGAGAGAGTCACGAGGCGTGTGGACCACGACAGTGCGTCGATCTGGACGGGCCGGGCGCCGAATGATGTCGTCTGTCGGCGGGTCGTGACGTCTGCCGTGGTGGCGTTCACACAGGCAACGGAGGTGAAATTCATCCGGAGCTGGGAGGCGAGGTGCGTCGGGTAGGCGTCGCGGGTACGTCCGCACCCGTCCGGATGCTGTGCCGAGGTCAGCGTCGGCGCTGCGGCGCGGGAGTCTCCCAGGGCGACGTAAGCGGGTGCAGCCGGCGCGGCGAGAAGCGACGGTACCGACACGCAGCTGATCGCGATGGCGAGAACGGCGACGAGTGCGAGGCGGAATCGGGTCACGGCAGGAGTATCCCAGCCGTGTCGGTGAACGTTACGAGGGGTCTGGGCACCGTCTGACAGGCCGGTCCGATGGCGCCCTGTGGCCGGCTGAGAACAGCCCGTTCAGTCGATACAGAGCTTCGAGTCGACGGGCTAGCGTCAGTGATGTCAACACGCGGTCCCCGAGGCGCGAGCGGATGTGATCCGTGCAACTTTGCCACCGTGGTCGAGGGGCGTCGGTCATGATTGCGCAATGGTGGTGCGACGGGGCGAGCGCGCGCGGATCGGAGTCGTCGATGATCACCCGTCGATCGTCGCCGGGCTGCGGGCGATTCTCGGGGACCAGCCGGACCTGGAGTTCACCGCCGGCGCGGCGACGGTGTCGGAGTTGCTGACAGTGACCCGAGATCTCGACTTGGTCGTCCTCGATCTGCGGTTGGAGGACGGGAGTTCACCGCAGATCAACGTCGACTGTCTCGCTGAACTCGACATCCCGGCTGTTGCCTACACCTCCGGAGACGAACCCTATCTGGTCCGGTTGGCAGCCAGTGCGGGGGTGAAAGCGGTGTTGCGCAAGAACGTTGACGACGACGTACTTCTGGCTGCCATCCGAGCGGTGCTCTCGGGGGAGGAGACTCCGACGGTGGATTGGGCGGCTGCGATCGATGCCGACGACGACTTCGTCGACCTACCACCACAGCTGCGACGTGTCCTCGAGCTGTATGCCGCAGGCGAATCCACTGCCGGAGTTGCCAAATCCATGAACCTGTCCCCGGACACGGTCAGTGACTACGTCGGACGGATCAGAACGAAGTACGCCGCAGTGGGGCGACCCGCGCCGACTCGGCAGCATCTGATGTTTCGAGCGATAGAGGACGGATGGCTACCGATACCGCGGCGGCTTCGACGGCGGAGATAGCGTCTGATCACGACGTCGCACTCGACGAGTCCGCAGGTCAGCGGATTCTGCGGCAATTCGCTGTGTTCATCGCCTGTGGCTACCTGGTGTACCTGGTGCTCACCTCCCCGGCTATCGCGGCGTCACTGGCAGTGATGCACATGTGGTGGACGGTGCCCGCACTGGTTGTCGTGTTCGGTCCCGGGCTCGCGCTGGGGCCGCTCGCATGGCGAGGGTCGCCTCGAGCCCTACGAGTGTGTGCAGGGTTTGCTACCGGCGGCTATTTGGCGGCGGTGTTCACGTGGGGTTTCGGCTGGAACGGCGCGCACCTTTCCGAAACCACCGGCATATGGTTCTTCTCTTTCTGTGGATTGGCTGCGATCGCCGCCGCACTGGCCATGCGTCCGACCTACGCCTTTGTCGTGCTTGTGGTGGTGGTGATCTCGAGCGTCACGATCAACTACGTGGCCCGCGACGTCGCACGCAGCGGGCTGTTCGTTCCGGATATGGCGTGGGCATTCGCCTTCTCGCTCGTGTACTTCGCCGCAGCGGTCATGGGGATGCGTACCGCAACGGTTCTCGATGACACGCGGGCGCAGGCCTACCGAACGGCGGCGGCCGCCGCCGCGTCGCAGGCCCGCGCGAACGAGCGGCAACGGTTCAATCAACTCACCCACGACGGCGTCATGGCGACCTTGCTGGTCGCCGCTCGCCGAGGGAACTCCACGCAGTTGGCCGCTCAAGCCCAGGCCACCTTGCACGCACTCGATAGGATCCGCGGCGACGCCGACACCGACGGCACGATGACCGTCGACGTTGTTCTGACGCATCTCAGCGAGGTGACGGCCACGGTGGACCCGACCCGGCGTTTCGAGGTTCGCCGGACAATCGACAGCTCAGACGCCGGCTATCCCGCCACGGTGGTCCATACAATCGCGGCGGCGGCAGGGGAGGCAGTGCGCAACAGCGGCCGTCACGCGCGGGCGTCGAAGACGATTGTCTCGGTGGAGATCACGGATGACCGGCTGCACATAGAAGTAGCCGACAACGGGCATGGTTTCGAACCGTCGACGGTGCCGGCCGACCGGCTCGGAATCGCCATCAGCATTCGTGAACGGATGGCGCACATCGGTGGCTCCGCCACCATCGAGTCGGCGCCGATGCGCGGCACTCGTGTGTTCTTGGAGTGGGTGCGGTGATGGTGAGCCCGACCGGTGGGCGCGAGGATATTCGCGACCTGCTCGGAATGCGAACGCGCGGTGCATGGCTCATCATCGGTAGCTACCTCGTCGCCATGGTCATCGTGACCGTGGCCACGGTCAACAGTTACACGACTCCCTGGGTGGCGGCACTGGGATCGATCATATTGATAGCCGCGACGCTCGTCCTCGTCCTCGTTCCCGGCGACCCTCTCCCGTTCGGGACGACTCTGATGCTGACCGCCTCGGGGCCGGTGGCGTGTGCGCTTGTGTTGTCGGCGACCCCCGCGGTTCTGAGTTCGCCTCTGCAGACCTGGATACACGGCGGCGGGACGTCGATCTACTGCTTCATGAATGTCCGCGGCCGGCGGATCGCGCCGTGGATCGGCTTGCTCGGAATGGTGCTTGTGTTCGCAGTGTGGGCCGTCGCTGTCGGTCGGGGCGCTGCGTACGGCATCAGTTTTGTTGCCATCGACGCAGCCCCTCTGGCGATGGCGACTCTCCTGTCGTTCACTCTTCGGCCCACGGCGAAGGCGGTGTTCTCGCTACGGGCGCAGACAACCGAACGCGTCGCCGAACTGGCTGCGCAAACCGCCGGCGCCGATGAGCGCGAGAAGCAAGCACGCCACCTCGATCGCCTCGCCCGCCCGATGATCGAGAAGATCGCGTCAGGCGAACCCCTCACCGCAGCTGAGCGAGGAGAGTGCGCACTACTCGAGGCCCACCTGCGCGACCGGCTGAGAGCGCCGATTCTGTCCACGCTCGAGCTCGACGAAGCCGCGTACAGCGCGCGACAGCGGGGCGTGGAGGTCATCTTTCTCGACGATTCCGGTACGCCAGAACAGGACCCCGCTGTCATTGCCTCAGTGCGTGAGGCAGCCGCACACGCCTTGCAAGAAGCGGCGGGCGGGCGCGTGTGCGTACGCATGTGGCCATCCGGCCGGGAAACCGTGGCCTCGGTACTCGTGACCGATGCCGCCGGCACACGACGCACCGAGATCACCGCCGATGAGGTAGAGGAGCTTCCTCGTCTCGGAACCCAGGCCGTCCCACGTACGGGCAGACCGTTCGCTTGACTATCGATGCCCCCCGGGGCGGTGGCACCATCGCGGGTGCCCCCGCAAGATCGGTCTGTCGCCGACACCGCGACCGTCTTAACGTCACTCCCATCAGCCACAGCAGACCAGCAGGAGTGCAACGATGACGATTCAGGCTCTTGATTCGGTAGGGCGGCCTGCCCTCAGCAAGCGCGAGATCGAGGTGCTGACCGTGTGGCTCGCGTGTGATTCCAAGCAGCAGGCCGCCCGACGACTCTTCGTCGGTGAATCCACGGTGCATACTCACCTCACTCGGATCCGCGACAAGTACCGAGTCGTCGGCCGACCCGCGCCGTCAAAGATCGCCCTGCTCATCAGGGCCATCGAAGACGGAATCTGCACCCTCGAAGAGATTGCCAGCCTTACTGTGTTGTTTGACAAGGCAACTGAAGCGCAACGCAGGCAACAACATCCGAGTGACGGTCGGAACCTCGCCTGAAGAGACCCCGTGATGATCTGAACGTCGTCAGGACGCGTTCGGGATCGAATTTGCGATTTCTCTACTTCCGAGCGGCGTCGGATGCGGGGTTGAGTCTGTGACGGCGTCGGACAGTCAACAGGGCCGTCGCCGACAGTTAACGCCAACCCTTTATCATCACGGGGGTTCGATTTCGATGCGAGAAGTGGCTGACCAGCGGGGTGTTCCGGTCCGTGATCGCTTGTGTGACGAGGAGTATCGGCGATGCCGGCATGGTGGAACCTGCGGGGCTGGGCGCTGCGCGCAGCGATTTCTGCAGTGATGGCGACGGGGATGACGATCGGTGCGATCGGAGGAACTGCGGAGGGGTTGGCCGAGCCGCCGAATCTCGGTCCGGCGCCTTCCGCGCTTCCCGAGGCCATCGACGCCGCTGTGCCGGCACCGCCGGTGAAGAGGTTGCACCGCATACCTGCCCGCTCGGTGACGCCCGGTGCCTCTCACGAGTTGCAGGAACTTCGCGAGGCGGTCATGCCCTCGCCGAGCGGCGACCGGTTCTTCGATCAATGGCCGGCCGACCTCGCACGCTTTGCTGCCGGAGATGTGATCGCCACTCGCGATGTCATGCGCACGGCGCAGTTGCTGATGACGGTTCCGCTGCGGTCGGCTCGCCAGATCAAGTTCCGGAGCGTCGACGCCGGGGATCAGCCGATCTTCGGTACCGCGACCCTCCTCGTCCCTGCCAAGGCATGGAAGGGACCGCGGTCGCGTCCGGTGCTGGTTCACAATTCGCCGATCGTCGCGCTCGGGACGAAGTGCACGCCCGGTTACACGCTTGCTCACGGCTACCACGCCGACACCAACACCACCGACCTCATCCCGCCGTTCGCGCAGTTGGCCTTGGACCGCGGCTACGCGGTGATCATGCCCGACCACACCGGACCCCGGATGGCGTACGCCGAACCGTACGTCGCAGCGCACGTGATCATGGACTCGCTGCGGGCGGCAGGCCGGCTCGACCCCGACAACTTCGCCACCGGACCGATCGCCATGCACGGATACTCCGGTGGCGCGATTGCCACGAATGCCGCGGCGAAGCTTGCCGATTCCTACGCCCCGGAGCAGGCCGGGCGGATCGTCGGCGCGGCATACGGGGGTGTGCCGGCCGACTACCGCTCCCTGGCCGGGGCCATGAACGCCAACCTCGGTTCCGGGGTGTTCCACGCCGCCATGCTCGGTGTCGCACGGGAACGTCCCGAAGTCCTCGCGATGGCGAACAACGCGGCACGCTGGTTGGCCACGTCTCCGATGCGGGACCTGTGTACCAGTGGGATGGGTGTCCTGGGTGTGTCGCACATACCCACCCAGTTTCTGTCGGCCGACCCCGATCCTTACCGTTCACCCGTCGCCGAGCGTCTTTTCGCGATCACTTCGATGAAGGATCACCGGGCGACGATGCCGCTGCGGATCTACCACGGGACCTACGAGTGGTGGATACCGGCGAGCCAGGCTCGCGCCCTGTTCGCCGAGCAGTGCGCGCTCAGGGCGTCAGCGTCGTACCGCGAGTACCCGGCCGAACACATGACCGGGATCTTCGCCGGCCTGCCCGACACGTTGACGTGGCTCGACGACCGTCTGCGCGGGAAACCCGCGCGGAGTGAGTGCCGCTGACAGGACGATCTGGGGTGGCTCTGACTCGACGCCTCGCTCCGCTGGGGCCGGCGCAACCACGGGTCGGTTCAGAGCGCCGCGACGACCAGGTCCGCGATGGCCTTGCTGCCGAGCGGGGTGGGGTGGCGGACCTGGGTTGCCGACCGTGAGATGTTTCCCTCGAACCATCGAGCTGAACCTGCGCATGCGTCATGTCCGGCGGCAGGTCCGGCCACGTCGACGAAAACAACCGAGTGTGCCCGAGCGGAGTCTCGGAGCACTGCGTTGAAGCGCTCGAAGAACCGTAGGACGAATGCAGCGTCTGCGGTGCTGATGTTCGCCTGACCGGGGCAGCCGTTCTGTCCGTAGTAGCCGCCGTGGCCGACGAGAACGACGCGTGCGTTGGGAGCGCGCTGTCCGATCCGGGTCAGCGTGGCGTCGATCTTGGGTGCGAGTGAGGCCAGGCCGGAGTTGATTCGTCTTGTGACCGAGGCGTTGTCGCGGCAGCGCGCGTCGGGGCCAAACGTCTTGGTGAAACAGGACGACACCAGCGACCACCACTGCAGGTCGATGCCGCCGATCGACAGGGTTACCAGCCGCGTCGACCGGGACAGCGCGTGTGTTTGGACAGGACGCGGACCATATAGCGTCAGTTGGGGCGTCGTCGTGACATTGGCGGTGGTGGCGTTGACGCAGGCGACAGACCTCATCGTGAGTCCGAGCCGCGAGGCCACGTGTACCGGGTAGCCGTCGGGTGTGCGCCCGCAACCGTCTGGGCGCAGGCTGGATCCGTTCGTTGGCGCGGCAGCGCGCGAGTCGCCCAACGCGACGTATTCGGGACCACCCGGGGACGCCGTCGCGGGCACCGCCAGCACGGTGCTGAGCAGACAGACGAGGGCTGCGAGAGTCGTGATGCGGACGCGGGTCATCAGGGAGCTGTGGCCGTCGATCATGTTGGTATTCCGGTTCTTCTGTGAGATGTATGGGAGTGGCGCAGTACCTCAGGCCCGGCAAAAGGCCTTCAGGTTCTGCTGCGAGGTGAAGGCGGAGATACTCACCGATCCGTTGTCCGCGAGCTCCCCCAGGTATGTGCCCTCGTACTGAACGGCTTCGTCCGGGTACCTCGTGGCGAGGTCGCCAAGTTCGGCAACAGCTTCGAGGCCACCTGCAGGACCACGGGAGTTGATCAGAGTCCTGGTTCGGTACAGGTCCGAGACTTTCTGCCATGCGTCGCAGACCTCTTGCTTCGTCGGGGTGGCGTTCACATCCGACGCGCTCCTGGGTTCCTCGACCGTGACCTGCGCGCCGTCGGGCCGCTTGCAGCGGATGACAGGTTCACCCGCCTCGGTTTCCGCGGCGCCGAGGATGTTGCATCCCCACGAATCGAGTTGCGCGCCGCGATCACCGCGTTGGGTGCGGGGATCGTCGACGTAGCGTTCGACGAGACGGAGGGCGCTCTGGCAATCAACACCCCTGGCGACGACCCGAAGCTTCGGGAAATCGGCTGTGGGCCCGCAGTTGTCGGCCTCGTCCTTCGAAGCCGGTTTCGGCAGGCACGTGCACAGGGTGAGAGTCTTGACGGTACCGCTGGCGACATCGCCGTCGTAGGAAACCTTGAGCGCGATACCGCGGGGTTCATCTGCTGCGAAATATGCAGTGGACATGGCCTTGTCGTCACGAACCGGCTCGCCGAACAGTTCGACGACGCGACTCATCGGAGTGCCGACCGTCACCCCGTCGACTGTCGTGACCGCCGATCCGAGCGGGCGGATCTCGACCAGTACGCCCTCGG
This sequence comes from Gordonia sp. SGD-V-85, assembly GCF_001456905.1. Lineage (NCBI taxonomy): Bacteria > Bacillati > Actinomycetota > Actinomycetes > Mycobacteriales > Gordoniaceae > Gordonia > Gordonia sp. SGD-V-85. The sequence goes on along the minus strand of NZ_LNQO01000026.1, from coordinate 6,781 downwards.
CGAATACCCATTCGCAGTCGCGCCAGCGCACGACCACGCGGTCGCCGTCCACCGTTCCCGTGGACAGTTCCGGGAAGCCTGGCGTCGTGGCTCTGATCTCATCGGCCCGAGACCCCAGGTTCACCCCGGCCAGTCCGGTGTTGGTCAGCTTCGTCGACGCCGAGTCGGCGTCACGGGCGGCGGCAATCCGTGCGGCGAGCTGTTGCGAGTTGTCTGCCGTGATGTACACACCGCCGCCCTCGCGGGCGATGCACTCCAGCTGGGTGTTTGTCGAACGGAAGCCGATGGTGCTGATCGTGACGTCGGGGTAGCGAGCGCGCAGCTGCCGGGCCGTGTCGCAGGGATCGGGCGGACAGTTTGCCTCTCCATCGGAGACCAGAACGACGGACCCTCCGCTGCCCGCCAGCAGCTCGACACCTTGGGTGAGAGCCTTCGACAGTGGGGTGCCCTGGGCCTCGACACCGGCGATGGCTTCGGTTGCTGCCCCCTTGTCGATGGGTGCCAGATCCATGATCGTCGTGACGTCCTGGCAGCCGGCCGCCTGGCGCGTCGTCTTCGCGTTGAGCGTGTTCCCGTAGGCGACGAGTCCGAACGGTGTGCCGTCGGGGAGGCCGGTCGCAAAATCAGTCACGGCGGCGCGTGCAGCGTCGATGCGGGGGCCGGGAGCGTCGGCGATCAGCATCGACTCTGATCCGTCGAGCACGACGACCACCGGGGAAGAATCGGCAGACGCGGTCGTGCTCTCCGACGGGGAGCTCGGGCTGCCGTCGCCCGACGTGCTACAGGCGGCCACAAGGAGACAGAGGATGGCCAGAGAGCCCAGCCGGGCGGATAGCGTCACCTGAGGATCGTAGTCAGGCACCGTCGTCCCACGAGCCCCGTGAAGACAGAGTTCGTCCGATCAGGTGACACCGAGTCTCGCTGTGCTTCAGGCGAGTTCGCACATTTCCCGGCGAAGGGCCAGACTGAATCCGCGCCGACTCGGGCGCGAAGGCAGGCGGTCGTGCCTCCGGTTCAGAACGGCCGCGCGGGCAGAACTACTGGTCTGCCATCGGGTCGGTATTCGGTCTATCTGAACTGCGGTTCTGGGCGGCAAGCAGAATCTGATTGTGTCCGGAAGCCCGTCGGGTACGCCGACGAGCGTCCTGGTGGTACCGCAGCGGGAATCGACGCTCACCTCGGCACTGGACCTCTTCGGATCGTCATGATGGTGCCCCCACCAGGGCTCGAACCTGGGACCTGCGGATTAAAAGTCCGTAGCTCTACCAACTGAGCTATAGGGGCAGGGCCCCGGCGAGCCGGGGCGTCGATGAGTTTACAACGTGTGCAAACGGTGCGAACGTGACCCTCGGTGTGCGTGTCGTCGAGCTGGTCGCGATGCTTCGTTTATGGGGCTGACCAGTCGATTTGTGGTTTGCGCGAGACCTGTCATAAGCTATGCGAGCTCCCAACGGAGAACACGACCGGCCCCCTTCGTCTAGCGGCCTAGGACGCCGCCCTTTCAAGGCGGTAGCGCGGGTTCGAATCCCGTAGGGGGTACGCCTGCGCGGCACTCGGTAACGAGGTCCGCGCAGATAATTTAACAAGGCCCTGTGGCGCAGTTGGTTAGCGCGCCGCCCTGTCACGGCGGAGGTCGCGGGTTCGAGTCCCGTCAGGGTCGCCAAAGGTTTCGGTTCATCGTCAACCGGTACCTTCCGGCCAGGTAGCTCAGTTGGTACGAGCGTCCGCCTGAAAAGCGGAAGGTCGTCGGTTCGATCCCGACTCTGGCCACCACAACGATCCCCAGCAGTCTGAGACTGCTGGGGATTCTTTGTTCGAGCGAACGCTGGACGTGTGAGACGCGAAGGTTCGAGCCGTGATTGTGGTCCGAATCGCAACGGCCACAACGGATTCACCCGATCGTACGACGCACGCGAGGTGCGAAATCTCCGTGACGCGGGCATGATGGTCCGGTGAACGCGATACCGGGGGGTACGCCGCGTCTACCCTCACATGACCAATTCCCGGAACAACCCAGCCACGGCTCGGCGCGGCATACTGCCGACGCCGAGAGTTCCAGCCCACCGACCTACCGGTACGAGTACAAAGACCCGTACGCACCCATGTCGACCGCCAAACAAGTGGTGCTCGGGTGCGCGATCTCGTTGGTGCTCATCGCCTTTGCGGTGGCGGCGTTCCTCATCGGGCAAGGGTGAGGTTCTCGATGTAGGTCGCCAGGTGGTTTCGACTCGGCGCCTCGCTCCGCTCGGTGCCGGCTCAACCAGCAGCGGGGGGGTGGGCGGCTCGCCCAGCGGCTCGGTGCCGGCTCAACCAGCGGGGGGTGGGCGGCTCGCCCAGCGGCTCGTTGCCGGCTCAACCAGCTGGGGGTGGGCGGCTCGCCCAGCGGCTCGTTGCCGGCTCAACCAGCTGGGGTGGCGGCTCGTTGCCGGTTCAACCAGCGGCCAGCTGCTAGTTCGACCAGCGCGGGGTCGAGGGGGTGATTGCTCGGCCCCGCGCTGGACTTGTCGGCGGCTCCGCCGAGAGGCGAGGAGCCGGCGCTACCGCCAAGTGGCTCGGTAGGGACGTTGGATACGTTGTCGTCGGTCGGCTTTCAGCTGTCAGGCTGCCGCACCGGACTCGGCGTCGCTCGAATCAGACGAGGTGTCACTATCGGTGTCTGACACGTCTGAGGTGTACTCGGCCGGAGTCGATGTGTCGGCATCGGAGCTTGTGTCAGACGGCTCCGAGTCCTCCGACTCGGGCTCTGCGGAGTGCCGTCCGCTGCCGGTGAGGCGGTGCCGCCCGCCCTCAGACGGGGTCGATTCCGGAGTTGTGTCCGAGTCTGCGTTCTCGTTCTCGGGTGCGCGATGGCGTCCTCCGGACGGGGTCACCTCGGCGGGGGCGTCAGGGCTCTCGATCTCGGCTGGCGCGGGCGACTCGGTCAGCGGTTCGCCCAGGTCCGCCGGTTCCGCGAGGCGGGCGGTGACCGCGTCCTCGTCGTCGGTCGACGACGACTCGACCGGCACCGCGGCGTTCGACTCGGTCGGCGTCACCAGCGGGTAGAAAGCGTTGTTGACCGCGTCCCATCGCTCGAGATCGTCTTCACTCGGCTCGATACCCACCGCGTCGTTGAGGATCATCGCGACCAACGTGAGCGGGTGGTGTTTCGGTTGATAGACGACGTACGTCGTATTGCCGTCGCGGCTTTTCATCGTCGTCGGCGCTGTGGTGTAGTCGATGAGATTGCCGTAGTTCTCTTCGCCCAGGCCCGAATGGATCGCGATGAATCCGGCCGCGTTCACGAGCAGCGAACTCACCGGCCGGAGTGTTCGCCACTGGAAGTTGGCAACCGGATCGCCGACCACGATCACGGACGTCACCGGAAGTTCCTCGCCGGTGGCACCGGGATCGCGGGCTCCGTTGCTCTCGGCGCCGAACAGCTCGAACACCGAGCCGACGATGTTGTTGTCGGCCCACGCCTTCAGGCCCCACGGGCTCCGCGGATCGGAGATGAGCAGGATCGTCGAGTTGTCGACGTCGATCCCGTTCGGCTGACCGACCGCGATCTCCGCAGCATTGCCCAGGGCTTCGGCGCCTTGCGAGTAGCCGGTGTAGACGACGTACGGCTGCCCCTCGGTCTGCTGTGCGAATGCCCGCATGACTTTGAGGTTGTTGTCGACGGCGACATCCCGAGAGGCGTCGTAACTCGGGGCAAAGATCGGCAGGATGGCACCAGACCGGCCAGACACCAATGGGCCCAGCGCTTCCGGGTAGTCGACGACCAGAACCTGACGGCCGGCACGGAGTCCCCTGATGCGCGGGAACAGGGTGCCGTCGTCGGTTCCGGGCGTCACCACCACGATCGTGTTCCCATCGACGTGCGGGAACGTCGTCGACAGCCAGTCCGGACCGAGCCCGTCGTCGGGTTCCGCGGGTCGGAACACGCCGTCGTCGTTCAGTCCCTCGATGGTGGCCAACGTCTCGGCCGACAAGACCGGTGCGGCCGCAGCGGTGGTGGGCAGTGCCGTCGGGACGACCATGCCGAGGCACAGCGCGCAACCCACCGTAGACGCGCGCAGCGTCCGTCGAAATCCGTTCATGTCTTCCCGCCCTTGCCCCCGCCGCCGACCTGATCACCGGCCATTGGCATGTTTGATTCGGTCTCCACGATCGTGAAACCACGTCAAATGTTCGCAGCCGCAAGGAAGAAGGACAAGTTACCGGCGAGTTTTCACCCGATCAGGGGAACGCTCGTGTTTGTCAGAACGGGGGTGGGTCCAACCGGTCGAGTTCTTCGCGGGCTCGCTTGTTTCGGGCGCGTTCTTGTCGCCGGCGGGCCAGTTTGGCGTCCAGTCGGCTGTGCGTGCGCTCCGGGTTGACGGCGGTGATCACCCGTGGGGTGGGTGGGGCTTGGGCGGCTTGTTCGAACCGGATACGCCGCAGGTTGGGGAAGGTGTCTTCCAGGGTTTCGGCGTCGCCGGGCAGGGTGACCCCTTCGGGGGTCTCGTATTCGGTGACCAGGCGTCCGTCGTCGTCGCGGTATTGCACATCGACCCAGTCCCCGTGGGTTTTGAACAGGTGACCGGGACGGCATTTTGCGTTGAGGTTCTCACTCGACGTCGCCCCACCCCGGGCGGGGTCGGTGTGGTCGTACTCGGTGACGTGATCGAGATCGCACGCGAACGCTGAACGGGTGCAGCCGGGTTCGGTGCAATATCCGTCCCGGACGCGTACGAAGTCGGCGCACGACGTGGTGGGCCGGTATCCGTTGCCGGGGTGCGTCGCCGGGTAGACCACCGCGACACTCGCGGTGGTCTCGACGGGTCGATCGGGTTCGGCTGCGTCCGTTTTATTTCCGCCGCGGGTGCCGGTCGTGGCGGCGTCTGCTCGGGTGTCCTCGGCTGGTGCCGGGCGCTGGGCGGTCCGCCGCTGGTCGGCGTCGTTGTTGCTGGGGGCCACGTAGGTGGGTTGGGTGCGGGCGGGGGTGACCGGGCTGAGGGTGGCGTCGGGGCGGGCGGCGAGGTCACGGACATGTTCGTCGCTGATGATGCCGTGTTCGTCGAGGAACCCGACCCCGGGTGCCCCGGCCAGGGTGGTGGCATCGGTGACGACATGGATCACGACTTCGGCGCGGACCGCGTCGAGGACGCTTTGCGGGTCCGGGATGTCGGCGGTGCAGGGCTGTTCATCGTCGCACTGGCAGTCGAAGCTGGTGCGGGTCAACAGCGCGAACATCGCATCGGATCGTCGTATCCCCTGGGTGCGGCCATCCCGCTTGCAGACCGAGTCGGCGAGGATGGCGACGGCTTTGGCCGAGATCCGCACGTTCTCCGCCGACATCACCGCGGTGAGTTCGGCGGTGCCGTCGGGCAGTTCGTGGGTCCATACCCCACGTTGATCCATGGCGTCTTTGCGGCGTTGGCGTACCGCGTCGGGGTCGTGGCGGAAGACGAGGCGGTCGACCATGTCGCGCAGGCGCGCTCGGTCCCACACACCTGTGCGGCGGCGCACGGTGTCGGCGATCTCGGCATCCAACGCGGGGGTGATGGGGTCATCGGTGGGGATCAGTTCGGTGCGGGAGATGACCAACCGGATCTGCCACTGCGACAGGACCCCGTCACGCAGCGTGTCCGCTACCTCGGGGAGCCGATCGCGCAGTGCGAGGGCCTCGTCGATGAGGGTTTCGGCGTGCCGGCGGGACACCCCGGCTTGGCGGGCGATGCGGGCCGCGCAGTCGGCGTGGCCGTCCATGACGAACCCGGACGCGCTGGTGGTGATCAGGCGGTCGGTCATCGCCGCGATCGTCTGATAGCGGTGCCAGGCGAGGTAGGACTCGCCGCGTCGTGTGGCGTCGAGGCCGGCCATCAACATGACCATGTCGGTCTCTGCGGCGTGGGCAGGATCGACCCCGGCGACGTACTCGCCCGGTAGATCGGTCCACACCCGCACAACGCCCCCCGACGCCTGATTTTCATCACCCGCCCCGAGCTGGGTGATCTGTTACCAACCAATCTAAACCCGATCACCGACAATTCCGGATGAGTCTCCACAGGAGTGACATCGTTGTCGACGAAATGTGCTCTGGGCGTTGCGGTATGGTGCCGTCCGGGTTGGCGCCGGTTGAGATCGTCGGGTCGCCAGGTGGTTTCGACACGGCGACTCGCCTAGCGGCTCGTTGCCGGCTCAACCAGCGGGGGTGGGCGACTCGCCTAGCGGCTCGTTGCCGGCTCAACCAGCGGGGGAAGAGGTGGTCGCCAGGTGGCTTCGACACGGCGACTCGCCTGGCGGCTCGTTGCCGGCTCAACCAGCGGGGGTGGGCGACTCGCCTAGCGGCTCGTTGCCGGCTCAACCAGCGGGGGAAGAGGTGGTCGCCAGGTGGCTTCGACACGGCGACTCGCCTGGCGGCTCGTTGCCGGCTCAACCAGCGGGGGTGGGCGACTCGCCTGGCGGCTCGTTGCCGGCTCAACCAGCGGGGGTGGGCGCCTCGCTCCGATCGGGGCCGGCTCAACCAGCGGAGGGTGCCAGCTCGACCAGCGGCAACGGCGCAATCGTGCCGCTTCCGTTCGTCGGACCGGCCATACTCATTCGATGAGAACTCGCACGACCAGGGTGGTCGTCCGCAGCGTGTACGGCACCGCCGCCGTCGAGTGGTTCTTGATCCTCGCGATCGCGACGATCATTGAACCGCCCCGGGTCTGTCGGAGGCTCTCGAACCTGTGAAGGATGGAGAGCATGGCAGCACCACGCAAGTACAGTGAGGAACTCAAGGACCGGGCCACCCGGATGGCATGTGAAGCGCGAC